>NZ_CP178752.1:0-300000 GCF_047323925.1 Pseudidiomarina salilacus | reverse complement strand
AAAGTGGGCAGTATTAGCGATAACTACTTGGGCGGTTGGTACAGTTACCGTGCCAGCAAAGCTGCCCTCAACATGCTCTTGAAAACGGCATCGATAGAGCTTGGCCGCACGCACAAGAAACTTACCATTGCCGCAGTGCATCCTGGAACCACCGATACCGTACTGTCGGAACCCTTTCAGCAACGTTTGCCCGCCGATAAGCTCTACACGCCGCAGCTTTCCGCTGAGCGCATTGCCACGGTGATAGAAAATTTAACTACGGCACAAAGCGGCAAACTGCTACACTGGGATGGAACTGAATTACCCTACTAGCTCAATTAAATCAAAGTGATTGGTGCGCGACGCTGGGGCGTTGCCAAGGAGGAACTCACATGCGATGGTTAGCAACAGCGGCAGTGGTGTTAGTCTTGACTGGCTGTCAGAGCGCCTACTACGGTGCCATGGAAAAAGTCGGCATTCACAAACGCGACATCCTAGTCGATCGGGTTGACGAAGCACGCGATGCGCAAGCGGATGCGCAAGAAGAATTCAAATCAGCACTTGAGCGACTGGATGAGCTACTACAATTCGACGGTGGCGAAATAGAAGCCCGCTACAACGCGCTCAATGACGATTACGAGTCAAGTAAAGCCGCGGCTGAACGCGTTTACGATCGTATTGAAGCAATCGATGATGTGGCGCAAGATTTGTTCGATGAGTGGCAAGATGAATTAGGTGAATACAGTAATGACAGTTTGCGCCGTCAAAGTGAACGCTCACTAAGAGATACCGAGCGACGCTACGCAGCACTATTGCAAAGTATGGAGCGAGCGGCCGAAACCATGGACCCCGTGCTCGACAAGCTGCAAGATAACGTGCTGTACCTTAAACACAATTTAAATGCCGCTGCGGTAGACGCGATTCGTGGTGAATACCGTAGCCTACAGGCCGATGTGGCAGAGCTAATTGCCGAAATGGAAACGGCGATTGCTGAGTCAGATGCCTTTATCCAAGCCATGCAGGAGGGCAATCAATGAGTTTATTAATTATCGCCGGCAGTAGCCGTCAAGCCTCTATCAATCGTCGCTTACAAGAACGTCTCGCCGAAGTCGCCGAGGCCGATGGCCAACAGTGCTACGTCTATCCACCAGCAGAGTTAGACGCGCCACTGTATCAAGGTGATTACGAAGATGAACACGGCGTGCCAAGCAATATTCAAAAGTTGGCAACGGCTATCAATGAAGCTAGTAAAGTCATTGTTGTTACGCCCGAATACAATGCTTCAGTGCCACCATTATTGAAAAATGCCATCGATTGGAGCTCGCGCTTAAGCAAAAATCCGTGGACCGGTAAAACCGTCTTGTTAGCGGGGGCCTCTCCGGGTCAATTTGGCGCAGCGCGTTCCATGGGAGACTTACGCGCGATCTTGGCAAATCTTGGCGCTTGGGTGGCGCCGGCAGTCGCCAGTATTGCTAAAACCGATGCCGATAAGATTGCCGAACTTGATGGAGAGTTCTTACTGAAGTTTATGAGTCAAGGAAGCTAAAGAGTTCATGACGAATATCGATTGGCAGGCGTTTTTTTATATTGCGCCCTTCTCTTGGCAGGCCATAGGCACTGCAGTCCTGTGTGGTAGCTTGGTTGGCTTAGAACGGCAAATGCGCGGTAAGCCAGTTGGCATTCGTACTTCCTCGCTCATTACCCTTGGCACCTATTTGTTTGTGGTTGGCGCCAGTTCGGTCATGACCGAAGCGACCGATCCCTCGCGCATCATAGGTCAAGTGATTACCGGCATCGGCTTTCTCGGTGCCGGTGTCATGCTGGCGCGCGATGGCATTGTCGTTGGGGTGACCTCCGCCGCCACGATTTGGGTGTTAGCTTCTATCGGAGTGGGCATTGGCTTAGGTCATCTTGAAGTTGCTATCAAGCTGTCATTTGTGGTGGTGGGCGTATTGTTTGGCGTCGACCTGTTAGAGGATTACTTTCAATCGCTGACCCGCGGTGTGCACCGCAAGTACAAAGGCTGGAAGCAAAGCATTCGACGTGACAAGCAGGGCTAGTTCACTTGGTTAGTGACTAAACCTGCAAGGTAAATATCCAGCGTTCGTTCGGCCGCCTCGGTCAAATCGAAATAGTCAGTGTCGAGCAGCCAGTTGTAAAAAAGCCCGTCAATCAAGGCAAAAATCCCGACAATCGCTGTGCGCGCATCGACATTACTGCGCACCGAGCCAACGCGTTTGGCGTCCTCTAATAAGTTCACGAATTCATCGATACATTCATTGCGACCACGCAGGTGACGCAAATGAATCGGCAGGGTGTCTTCGACATACTCACACTTGTGGCACAGAATATTCACCAGCGCGCGCATGTGTGGATCGTTTTGCACTAAATTGACAATGTGCAGACAGCGCTGGCGTAACTGATGCAACGGTGCGTTAGCGTGTTCTTTTCGCAACTCTTCACGCATTTCGTCAACTGGCAGGCTGACCCGTTCCATCATGGCGTAAATCAAATCGAGTTTATTCTCAAAGTGGTGATATATCGCACCACGAGTAACACCAGCAGCCTCAGCCACCTGCATCATCGATGTATTGGAAACACCACGCTCGCTGAACAAACGTTCTGCCGCATCGAGCAACTCATGACGTGTTGTCAAAGCATCTTGTTTGGTACGTCTTACCACTTTCTACCTCGAGTCAAAACAATTGGGCGCATTATACACGAAATTAAACAAACATTCATGTATGTATGTATAGTCAAGTGTCCTTTTTCTGGCAGCTTTACGTAACAGGGTTGAATGCTTAGTCATCAACCTCACATTAAGGCTATACTGATAAAAATTGAAAAAGGAGCGCATTGATGAAAAATGAGATTGATCAACGATTGATGCTCGACGCTTATGAGAAAATACATGAGCATGGTAAAGCGGAACAGGGCAAGCACACTCTTGAGGGGATAACTGCGTATACCGACCACGATGGGTACACAGTGTTCCTAGAAGGACACAATGTGCAAATGCGGTTAGAGTTCCACAATAAATACCATTTTGACTACGATAACGAACGTGACTTTGATTTATTCATGCGTAAACTTGAACAAATCAGCCGTGATTATCACAAGCCCGGCCGCGAAGATCCGGATGAAAACCATCATTAAGGAAGCCTGATTTGGATAAAAAGCACGCTTACAGCATTGCCGAAGAAGTTGCCCATGCGGTAACACACGGTATTGGCGCCATCGCCAGTATTGTAGGCTTAATCTTTATGGTGGTATGGGCGCTGGCATACGGCGATGTGTTCGCTGTAGTCGCGGCCAGTATTTATGGCGCTTCTTTAATTCTGCTTTATTTAGCGTCAACGCTTTATCATGCGTTTCCATGGCCACGTATCAAAAGCTTCTTCCAACACATGGACCATGCCGCCATCTATCTTTTGATTGCGGGCACCTATACGCCGTTCGCCCTAATTAGTTTACGCGGTCCTTGGGGCTGGACGTTACTTGGCGTGGTTTGGGGTATTGCAATACTGGGCGTGATTCTGGAACTAGTATTTGAGAAGCGCAAGAAGTGGCTGTCCTTAACGCTTTATTTGGGCATGGGCTGGATGGCGATTGTGGCGATTCAACCGATGCTTACCTATGTGTCCGAAGGCGGACTTTGGTTATTACTCGCCGGCGGTTTAGCTTACAGTCTCGGCGTTATTTTTTATGTTTGGAAATCCCTCAAATACCATCATGCCATTTGGCATGTATTTGTTTTAGCCGGCAGCGTGTTGCACTTCCTCTCGATTTTCTTTCACGTGTTGCCGCAACCTGAGATTATTTAGCAAACTCTGTTGTTGGCGATTGTTTCAGCGTATTGAGGTTACGAATTAATTGTTCCGACGGGAAAGGACGCCCGAGCAAATAGCCCTGAAATACATCTATCCCAAGTGCTTTGAGTGCGTTGAACTCTTGCTCAGTTTCAACTCCTTCTGCAACGGTTATCAACGCTAAATCTTTCGCTAATTGAACAACGCTTTTAACCACTAGTTGATGAACATGATGGTGCTCGATATTCGATATGAAAAAACGATCGATTTTGACCTCTGCGATGGGTAGCTCGACCAGATGGGTTAGGGACGCGTAGCCGACCCCAAAGTCATCAAGTGAGAAGCGAATTCCCATTTGCAAATATTCCATCAGTGCGGGCTTCACAAGACCGATATTCTCGAAAGAATCGGTTTCTAGAATTTCAATAAACAAGTGCTTGAGGTAATCAGGGTGTTTATTGTGAAGGCGATGAAGCTGTTTGAAAAACCACGGGCTCACAAGTTGCCGAGGTGTTACGTTAATACTCAGCGTGAGGTCATTTCCATGTTGGCGAAGAATCGCAATGATACGAATGGCACATTCGAGTACGAATTGATCGAGCATGATTTCGGCTTCAGTGTTTTTGATATGAGGCAAAAACTGATCAGGAGGTACCACGCCACGTTCAGGGTGATTCCAGCGAATGAGTGCTTCATAGCCGACTAAGGTTGAATTATGCGCGTGATATTTGGGCTGTAAGTAGAGTGAAAACTGAGACTTTCCAAGTCCTTTAATGACTGAATTTACAATCTGATTCCACTGTGTACGTTGGTCATCTTGTTCACTGTCGTAGATTATAAGATTATTACCGCCCTTATTTTTTGCAATGATACAGGCGTGGTAAGCTTTTCTTATAACAGCATCCGTAGAGGTGTCCGTATTTTCGATCAAATACACGCCAATCGACGCATGTACTGAAATCAAGTGTTCGTTAAGATAAATAACTTCGCTGATAACATGAATGAGTGTGCTGAGTCGCTCGATATCTCCGTCCAGCTGTAAAAGCAGATAAAACTGGTCTCCGCTACCGCGAATGACGACGTCTTCATCTATTTGCGAAATCGCTTTTAGACGATGATGAATCGTTTCTAAGACTATGTCGCCCGCTTCGTAGCCATAATGTTCATTTACGGAATTGAAATCATCAATATCTATGCAGCAAATGGCTTTAGTTGCGGTTGCCGAAGATTTCTCTATGAGTTGTTTGACCTCTCCATAAAAGTCACTGAACATCGTCACTCTCCCCTCGGACTGGGTCCACATTGATGTGCCATTTTTTTAGTTTTCGATACAAGGTAGAGGCGTTAACCTCGAGTATGGTGGCGGCTTCTTTAATGTTGCCTTGACATTGTTCAAGGGTAAATTCAATGATCTGCTTTTCACTCAGCCATAATGGCTGCAATGGAAGCAACGGGTAACTTGTGACTGATTTGCTTTGGGTCGACGCTGGAGCTTCGTGTACGAGTAATTCACGCGGTAACATAGGTGGTGTTACGACTTCACCATCGTTCAAAACAACTATTTTTCGAATAACGTTATTGAGTTCTCGAATATTCCCTGGCCATGCGTAACCCCGCATAATAGCTTCTGATGTTTGCGAAAAGCTTTTAAAATTTTTGTGTTCTTCGGTGGCAATTTTTTTGAGGAGTCGATTCGCAATCAGAGAAATGTCGCTACCGCGTTCTCGCAATGGTGGCATGTAAATCGATATCACATTCAAGCGATAGAACAGGTCTTCACGTAGAATACCTTCATTGATTGCTTGTTGGGGATCGCGATTTGTAGCGCAAATAAAGCGGATATCGACTTTGTGCACTTCGTTGCTGCCTACAGGTGAAAACTGTTGGGTTTGGATGAAGCGCAACAGTTTGCTTTGCAGTTCGAAATGTAACTCGCCGATTTCATCCAAGAACAAGGTTCCGCCGTTGGCCTTCGCGGCAGCACCTAGGCGAGTTCGGTCGGCACCAGTGAAGGAACCTTTTATGTGCCCAAAGAGCTCAGACTCGAGAAGTTCACGAGGGATAGCTGCACAGTTGAGTGCAACAAAAGGTTGTGTGCGACGTTGACTCTCTAAGTGAATCGCCTCAGCGCAAAGCTCTTTCCCTGTGCCGCTCTCGCCGGTGATAAAAATCGATGCTCTGCTATTGGCTGCTCGGCGAATTGTGTGGAATACTTCGCGAATTTTCGGCGAGCGGCCGATGATATTCCACAGTGCATCGTCATCTACTGAAGCATTCAGTTCATCGAGTCGTTGACGCAGACTATACTCACGCAGCGCAGCTTGAATAGAAACTCTTAACCGAGTGCGGTCAACGGGCTTTTCAAGATAATCATTAGCCGCTGCGCTCAGCGCTTCTGCCACTCGAACCTTGGAGCGTTCCGAGGTCACAATAATAATAGGTACCTCGGTATCTACTCCGCGTATTTCTTTCAGCAGTTCTATGCCATCTTTATCAGGTAGCGAAAGGTCGAGCAATATTAAGTCACAGCGCTCGTCGTGAAGCGTCGACAATCCTTCTATTGCACTAGCCGCGGTGAGGACTCGATACTCAGGGGCGAGGTAACTCTGTAGTATAAGAGCTGTGGTTCGGTTATCTTCGATAATAAGAAGCGTATACTGTTGCTTCGGTTCATACAGCATTGGAGTTCCTGATAAAAAAAACCAAGTCGCTCCTGGAGAACTTGGAGCGACTCGGAACGCGTTAGACGGGAGATCTAGAACGCATGATTAATTAAGCAAGTAGCGTGCCAAGTTTTAAAAAATTAAGAATACAGGATTTATACGTGTTTGAAGTTGCGTGAGATCAGGCATAATCGCAAAATGCGACATGAAAAATTGCAAAATGCGAATAAATGCAAAATGCAAAAATTCTGCTTGGTATTTTGCCTGTTTTCTCATTAACATCGGGCATTGCAGCTTTATCGATGTTGGAACAAGTTTTGCATACATAATTGAACCAACTCACCATCGGTTGATTTTCACGCAGGGACACATGGACTCTCAAAATACCAGCACTTCGCAAAAGACACTGACACTGCAAAGTTGGTTATGGACGGCATTTTCACGCCATGCGCTTATTCCGTTGCTCATCGTCGAATCATTGCTAGTAGTTGCCTATATTTACAGCGCAAATACTGTTACCGACAGAAATATTTCCTATTTGCGTGAAACTGCTATTGAAGAACTTAGCTTCAGTTCAGAGCGTTATTCAGATTATTTAGATACTAAACTTTCCAGCATCGATAGAGGTATTAAACTCTACGCGGATGCGGTCGTCAGCGCGTTGAGTAACGACGACTATGCTCCATCTAGCGCTGAAACAAGCCGATTAGCGATCAGTGAGTTAGGCGTGTTGCACAATCCAGTGGACCATGGTGGTGCCGCGGTGTTTTATCCGCAGCCAGCGAGCGGTGAGACACGTAACATGGCTCACGTATACCGAATGAATGCAACTGAACAGTTGATGAAATCATTGGTAACGCATAACGATCTGGTGGTGCAGGTTTATTTTAACCAGTCGGACAGTTTTAATTATATCTATCCATATTTTGATGTCGTCAGTCAGTATCCACATGATGTTGACGTGACAGACTTTGCTTTTTTCTACTTAGCTGATCCGGTAAATAATCCGAGTCGTGAAGTGAAATGGACTCCCGTGTATCTCGATCCAGCCGGACAGGGCTGGATGACGTCAGCAACTTATCCAATTTATGTCGATAACCAATTTGTCGGTGTCGTCGGTTTTGATATCGCGATCCGTGAGTTGATTGCCGAGGTTGAGTCGGTAAGTTTGCCGTGGAATGGTTTCGCTATGCTGGTAGATGAGAGTGACAATGTTGTTGCGCTCTCTGATGAGGGTGCAGAAAATCTGCAGGTAGAGGCGCTTCCCAAGGGCTTAACCGCCGGGCAGGTGGGTTCTGAAATGAAGCAGTCGAGCCAGCATGACCTTAAGTTTTATCCTAATTATCGCCAGCTTGTAAAAGACATTAAAGCTCTCAAGGGTGTACAACAGTATAGATTTAACGACACCGCCATGATGGTAGGCTGGTCAACGATTGCTAACACGGATTGGAAACTACTGACTTTTGTAAATGAGTCAGCGTTGTTTGCGCAAACCAATGCACTAGATGCTGAAATGAATCAAGCCGTCTATTGGATGATAGCTGGGTTGATTGTCTTTTATATGTTCTTCTTTCTTTATATTCGCCAGCGCGCTTGGAAGTTTAGCAAGGTTCTCCACTCGGCTGTTAATAAGTTGATTGGGCGTGTGCAACGTATTGAAGCCCGCGATTATCGACCTGAGCCGGCACTCGCAACCGAACTCATTGAAATTAATCAACTGGGTCAGCGATTAGAGTCAATGGCAAAGGTGCTGAATGAGTATGTCGAGCGCTTAAGTGAAAACGAGCAACGACTTTCAGAGGCGTTAAAGACATCTGGTGACATTGTCCTGGAGTATCGCTACTCAGATGGGCGCATTGGTGACTTGGAGCCGTTGTGGCATTGGCTCGATTATCCGGCTATGCCGAAGGAGCTTGCGTTAGTCGATATTATTACCTATGTGCACCCTGACGATCGCATTGACAGTACTGTTGAGGAAGTTTTGCGCTTTGGTATTGGCTTCAACAATGAGTTTCGAATGAGATGTGCCGATGGCAGCTGGCTATGGGTGCAGGTGCGCGGAAAAGGCGTTCGCAACAATCGCGGCGAACTCGAAAAACAAGTGATGACGCTTACGAATATTCATAAACGTAAGCAGACTGAACAACACTTGAAGTTAGCTAAGGAAGCCGCAGACGAGGCAAATCGAGCGAAATCGATGTTTTTATCGTCGGTCACCCACGAGTTAAAAACACCACTTTCTGCAATCATCGGTTTCACGCAGTTGTTGGAGCTTGATCCGCTCTCTGAGTCGCAGCAACAGAGCTTGCAACAGATCAAACACGGCAGCCGCTATTTACAACGCCTCATCGATGACCTTCTCACGCAAAGCGAAATTGAGGCAAATACGCTAGCGGTCAAGGTGGAACCGTTGCAAGTTGATCAAGTGATCAAACAGGCAACAGATTGGGTCCATCCGCTCGCGGAACAAAAAGGCGTGCGAATAGTAGTAGTTGATTTGCACTGTTCAACTTTCCTAGGCGACGCCCATCGCGTGCAGCAGGTGCTTATTAATTTGTTATCCAATGCAGTCAAATACAATCGGGAGCACGGCAGCGTCTACATTTCATGTGCCGATGTCGATGAGTTCGTGCAAATTGATATTCGTGACGAAGGTTTTGGTATTGATATCGATAAACTCGAAAAAATCTTTGAGCCTTTTGTCCGACTGGAGCGAGACACCCATTTAGTCGAGGGCACAGGCATCGGCTTAACGATTTGTCGTGATCTAATGCAACGTATGAACGGTCAGATTAGTGTTAGTAGTACCCTTGATCAAGGCACCATGTTTACATTGCAGTTCCAAAAAGCTGAGCCTTCGCGCAATGATACAATTACAAGCTAAATACCCAGACAAACGAGTAGGGGTCGTCGATGATAATGCGACCAATCTAATGCTATTGGAGCAAGTTTTATTGCGCGCTGGTTACGCCAAGGTAGTTAAATTCTCCCACCCAGTCGACGTGTTGGAGTATTTACACAAACACCCGCTTGATATTCTTCTCTGTGATCATCACATGCCGTGCATGAGTGGTATCGAGTTGTTCCGGAAAATGAAAACGGAATTGAGATCACCACCCGTTACGTTTCTAGTGACAGCAGTTGATTCCAGTCAATTAGCCGCGCAGAGCAACGCTGAGGGTATGGCGGGGTTTATTAGTAAACCTTTTGATATCCACAAAATCGTTGAGCTTCTCGATAAGAGTTCAGCAGTGGATTAACAGTTTTCGCTTAGATATTGTTCTAGCAATGTCCGGCTTTGTTGAACGAGCTCTGTAAAAGCGGATAAGGCAGTAAAATCGCCCGCTTCCATGCGTCGACAACATTCGGCAAGCGCCAGTAAATGGAGTTGAGCTGCGGGACCTAGAATCCAGTGAGCATGGCGTTTAAAGTCAGAAATATTTCGGCTTTCAGAGGCTTCGCGGAGATGCTGTTCAGCAGTTGCGAGATCGGCTAAAAAGCTTTTGAGAATTGCGCAAACCAGAGGACTATGACCACCAAACTCGTCAATGAACGATTGTTCTTGCCAAAGTTCGGTGGTCATGAGGTGTTTTCCGCTTAGTCGTCTTTACTACGACTCGCACGCTTACGATCGTTTTCGGTCAGCAGACGCTTACGAATACGGATCGATTTCGGCGTGATTTCTACCAATTCATCGTCATCGATAAATTCAAGCGCTTGTTCAAGCGTTAAACGAATCGGTGGTGACAAGGTCAAGGCATCATCGGTACCCGATGCACGGACGTTGGTCAGCTGCTTACCTTTCAAACAGTTTACCGTGAGGTCGTTGCTACGGTTGTGTACACCAATGATTTGGCCTTCGTAGACTTCATCCCCGTGCGACGCCATCAACTTGCCGCGTTCTTGCAAGTTGAACAAAGCGTAGGTCAGGGCTTTACCGGTGGCGTTTGAAATCAACACACCGTTCATCCGTTGGCCGATACGACCGCCTTTGTGCGGGCCGTAATGGTCAAAGGTTTTGTACATTAAGCCAGTACCAGACGTGAGCGTCATGAACTCAGTTTGGAAGCCAATCAAGCCGCGGCTAGGAACCA
The DNA here is from genome assembly GCF_047323925.1 of Pseudidiomarina salilacus. Taxonomy (GTDB): domain Bacteria; phylum Pseudomonadota; class Gammaproteobacteria; order Enterobacterales; family Alteromonadaceae; genus Pseudidiomarina; species Pseudidiomarina salilacus. Next base: position 289,455 of record NZ_CP178752.1, on the reverse strand, counting down.
TGAAGTCGATACGCACACGGCCTTTGCCATCTGGGGTCATGTTGGTCATTTCGGCTTTACGGGTGCCGAGTTTTTCCATCACCGGACCTTGGCTGATTTCTTCAATGTCGACGGTCAAGTTTTCAAACGGTTCTTCTTTCACACCGTTCACTTCGCGAATAATAACTTCAGGGCGTGATACCGCCAGCTCGAAGCCTTCGCGGCGCATGTTTTCGATCAATACGCCTAAGTGCAATTCGCCACGACCTGAAACACGGAAGCGGTCAGGATTGTCGGTTTCTTCAACACGCAACGCTACGTTGTGCTTAAGTTCTTGCTGCAGACGCTCAAGAATTTGACGAGAAGTCACGAACTTACCTTCTTTACCGGCGAACGGTGAAGTATTGACCTGGAAGGTCATGGTCACCGTAGGTTCGTCAACGCTCAGCGCAGGCAATGCTTCGGAATGACCGGCCGCACAGATGGTGTCAGAGATTTTTAGCTCACCTAAACCGGTGAAGGCAACGATATCGCCGGCACTCGCTTTGTCGGTTTCGATGCGGTCGAGGCCAAGATAGCCAAAGATTTGACCTACTTTGCCGTTACGCTGTGAACCGTCAGCACCAATGATGGTGACTTGTTGGTTCAATTTTAGCGTACCGCGTTTGATGCGGCCGATACCGATAATACCCAAGTAGCTTGAGTAATCGAGCTGCGAAACTTGCATTTGCAGTGGACCGTCACGGTCAGCATCAGGAGCTGAAACGCGCTCAAGAATGGTTTCGAACAACGGCTCCATGTTGTCGCTGGTTTCAGACGGATCTAAAGTGGCAAATCCATTGAGCGCTGAAGCGTAGACAATCGGGAAGTCCAACTGCTCATCAGTTGCGCCTAAGTTATCGAACAAGTCAAAAACTTGGTCGACAACCCAGTCAGGGCGTGCGCCTGGACGGTCAATTTTGTTAACCACAACAATTGGCTTCAAACCGTGATTGAAAGCCTTTTGGGTGACGAAGCGCGTTTGTGGCATTGGGCCATCGACGGCGTCAACCACCAACAATACCGAGTCTGCCATAGACAGTACGCGTTCAACTTCACCACCGAAATCGGCGTGTCCTGGCGTATCCAGAATGTTGATACGGTAGTCTTTGTAGTTAACCGCAGTGTTCTTGGCCAAAATGGTAATACCACGTTCTTTTTCAAGATCGTTGCTATCCATGATGCGCTCTTCGGCACCGCCACGGCTCTCGAGCGTGCCGGACTGTTGCAAAAGTTTGTCGACAAGAGTGGTTTTGCCGTGGTCTACGTGCGCAATAATGGCGATATTACGCAACTTGGAAAGTTCTGTTGCTTGAATGGTCATTGAAAAAGCCTGTGGAAATTTGAGCGACGTATTATACGCGTGTGCTGCTGCTTATTCCAACAATTTTAGTAATTCAGCAAGCGGCATGGGTCGCGCGAAGTAAAAACCTTGCAGACGTTCGACCCCAATTTGGCTGAAGATATCAACCTGGCTGGCATCTTCGACGCCCTCGACCACGACTTTTTTCTTCAAATAAACACAGAGTTCGACGATACCGCGCACCACTGCTTGTAGTTCGGGGTCGTCAACGATGCCCGCGGTGAACGCACGATCAATCTTAATCACGTCGGCGGGTAAGCGGTTAAGATAAGACAGGCTGGAAAAGCCCGTACCAAAGTCATCGAGCGCTACGCTGCAGCCCATATTACGCAGACTCTGTAAGGCGTTAACGCTGGTTTGGCTCTCACCGGCAAAGACCTCTTCGGTCAGCTCCAGCGTAAGATTATGGGCCTGAACTTGATGATGCGCTAAGCGGGCCTCTAAGTAGCTGGCAAAATCATAGCGCTGCAGCTGTTGTGGCGAGATATTGACGGCTACTTGTAGCTGCTGCAATGGCAGATGGTCATGGATGTCTTGCAGTACGCGTTCTAGTACCTGTTCACCCAGCGGAATAATTTGCCCAGTGCGCTCGGCAATAGGAATAAATTCTGCCGGTGATACAAACTGTCCATTATGTTGCCAGCGCACCAAGCTCTCGATCCCCACGATGGTTGACTGGCGCGTATCGTAAATAGGTTGATAATAGACTTCTAGGAGCTGCTGCTCGAGGGCTATTTGCAGGGCGTTGCGAAGTTGCACCTGTTGCTGATAATCGACCGCCATGTGCGGGGCAAAATTACGCGCAAGATTACCCCCTAAGTGCTTGGCTTCGCTCATAGCGATTTCACCTTGTTGTAGCAAATCAGCTATGTTGAGTTGACTGTTTTGCGTTTGCACGCAGCCAATACTAGCGGTGAGGTGCACACTAATGCCGTCGATATTAAAGGGTTTGCGAATCACCCGCAGCAACTGTTGGGCATGAACATCGCAAGATTGAGATTCGGTATCTTGCCAGAAAATGACAAACTCATCGGCACTGAAATGGGCAAGAATGGCATGTTCAGGCGCAACGGTGCGCAACCGCGCAGCCGTTTCAGCAAGAACTTCATCACCAAATTTATGCCCAAAACTATCATTGATCGGCTTAAAACCGTCTAAGTTGATAAACCACAACATCTGCCAACGCGTTTGACGTTTGGCGCGCCGTTGTTGAATACGCGCATTAAACGCATCACGTCGCAATAAGCCAGTAATTTCATCGTGGTCAGCTAAAAACTTAAGCTGATTCTGCTTTTTGCTGAGCTGTTGTGCATTATCCTCGGCCATAATATAAATCAGCAAAAACGCGAAGGTGAGCCAAAGTAGCAACTGATTCAGCTGGGCATTCGTTTTGAGTTCAGAATAATCATTTAACGCACTGTGGAAGACCACATTAGTGGTACCACTGATATTGGCTTGTTCAGATAAAAAGTGTGGGTAGCGCATCTGCAGCTGTTCGCGACTGATAACCTCAGTCATATCACTCGCAATAGGCAGTAACAGGTCTTCCCGTAATTCAAGATAGGTCAACACTTGCTGAAACTGCTGTAAAAATGAGGCGTTCACGACCTGTTTTACATCAAATAACAGCACCACGCGCTGCAGTTGTTGGGTTGGGGTCCGAATTGGGATGCCCATTAAATAGGTAGGTGTCGCGGTGAGCAGTGAACTGCTGCTGATAACGATAACAGGTTCTGACGTTGCACTTGCTAACCAGGCATCAACGCTTTGTTGCTGCAGTAGCCCGCTACTGACGAGGTCATCGGCAGCACCAAACTTTTGCTCGAGCACCAGTTGCTCGTTGTAAATGAGTGCGCCGCGAAGAATCGGCAAATCACGCAAGTAACTCTGAAGGTCGTTACTCAATACTGAGGTAAAGTCATCAGCTTGGGTGATTTGGTCCAGTCGCTGTTGTATGCGTGTTGCCAAGGCGCGTTGGTCACTCAAGGTGGTATCAATCATTTGCCCGATCATTTGGATTTTTAAGCGTGCGTCATCGCTAGTGCGCTTAAGATCATTCAAACTCAGGCTGTACCATACGCCAAAACCGATGGCAGCAATCACAAAGATATTGACCACCGCTCGCCGCGAAGTGCGCAGCTTGTCGCCATGCAAACTGTAGACTAGCAGCAGCGCAACACTGCCAACCAGCAGCAAGATACTAACCAGGCTTAGGGCGGGGAAATTGGCCTGGGTTAAGTTGAATTGCTCCAGTGAAATTAAGCCCGAAAAGCTCGCTTGCAATAAGGCAAAAACAGTCAAGTCGACTAAGATAACTAGCAACCACAACCCGCGTGCTGCTGGCTGGGTGGGCGGCAGAATAAATAGCAAAGCGGTGCTAGTGATGAGCGGCACGACGATGGGTAACGGCAAGGCGACGAGCCTTGTGGTTTCCGCCACGACCACAAACCAAACAACTGTTGCCATGACACCGATGAGTGCCACCCCGAACAGGCGTGATAACAGAATTTTTTGGGAGAGTAGAGCAATAAAACCCAGGGCAACTATGACGGCGGCAATCGAGAGCGAGCTTGGCACGACAGCCATAAGTAGATCGTCTTGGTACAGCCAAAATTCTAGTGTGCCGACGCTGCCAGCAATCAAGAAAAAGCTAGCGACAGCGAAAACAAATTTACGGGCAGCCGAAGGGCTTAGCCGTAGCAACATGACACACTCAGTTTGTAGATAAATAGCGGGGTTAGCATAGCTGAAAACAAATTGGAGTACACAATAAATTCACAGTAATTACTGACTGGATTTTTACTTTAGAGTTTACTAAAATAACAACCAATTAAATTTTTGCTTGATCAGTGATCGACAGAGGACAACTTCATGAAGAGTTTACAGCGCACGTGGTGGGTGGTGGGTTTGCTTACAGCAACGATGTTAAGCCCGATAACTTGGGCTCAAGCTGGGCAAACCGCCACCGCACAACAACGCGAACTGGCTGACTATTTACAGTTGCAGGGCGTAGTTGAAGCCACCAATGCAGCAACAGTCTCCGCGCAAGTTTCTGGGCGTGTCGAACGCGTATTGGTCGAGGTGGGTGACCAAGTCCCAGCGGGTACGACTATCGTGCGGATTGCTTCCGTCGAGCAATATCAGGCATTGACCCAAGCTGAAGCGCAATTAGCAGCGGCTAAAGCTGCACTTACTGCGGCACAGCAGGAATATGATCGGGTTACCAAGTTGGTGGCACAGCGTTTGGTGTCAGAAGCCGAAGAAGACCGTGTGACTGCGCAGCTTGATAATGCCAAGGCGCAGCAACGTGCAGCGCAGGCAGCGGTGGCGCGGGCGCAAGAGCAATTGTCGTATACCGAAGTGAAAGCACCATACACCGGCGTCGTCAGCGAGCGTATGGTTGAGCCGGGCGAACTTGTACAGCCGGGCACGCCTTTGATGAGCGGCTTTGACCCAGCCGAGTTGCGTATTCATGTTGATTTGCCAGCGCATCACGGCGCTGGCGCCGCCACTTATGAGTGGGCTCGGGTAGAAGCTATTGAACCGGTCGCATTTTTACTCTTTCCAACCGCCGATCAACGCACAGGTACACAGCGTTTGCGTTTGAATCTCCCAGCCAACACCGATCTGTTACCGGGACAATGGCAAACGGTCACGGTGCAGGTGGGTGCGCACCAAGGCGTGGTGATCCCGCAAGCGGCATTGTATCGGCAGGGCGAAATGAACCTGGTGAAAATGGCTGACGGCAGCTGGCGCGCGGTGCGCATAGGCGCCATTTATGGCGATGAAGTAGAAATTGTTGCTGGCTTGCAAGCAGACGAGGTGGTGCAGTATGGCAACTAAAATGGGCATCGCCGGCCGCATGGCGGCATGGGGTGAACGTTCGCAAATAACGCCATTGCTGGCGCTGTTTGGCTTGTTGCTTGGTCTGATGGCGGCCATGATCACGCCGCGTGAAGAAGAGCCGCAAATCGATGTTACCATGGCGGATGTCATGGTGGCATTCCCCGGTGCACGGGTGGAGCAAGTTGAGCAACAACTGGCAACGCCGCTCGAGCAACATTTTGCCCGCATGCAGGGTATTGAACATATTTACTCGGTATCACAGCCGGGTCAGGCGCTGGTGACGGTGCAGTTCGAAGTTGGGGTGCCGCGTGACAAAGCCTTGGTCGAGTTGTTTGACAGCTTGGCCGCTTGGCAACAGCAACATCCGCAAACCAGCCAGCCGCTGGTGCAGGCGCGTGGTATTGACGACGTGCCGGTATTGGGGCTGACCTTGACCTCGGATTCGTTAGAACTGAAAGCAGTCGCTGACACCCTACGGGCGCCCTTGCAAAACGTGGCAGGTGTGCGTGAAGTGCAAGTGATTGGTGCCGAGCCGGAGCAAATCAGTGTAGTGCTCGACAGCACTGCGTTGCAGCAAGTTGGTCTTGATATTACCCGCGTACAACAAGCCCTTGCTGCGCAAAACACCTCAGCGCAAGCCGGTTACCGCTTGCAGCAGGGTAACCTGATTCAAGTGCAAGCAGGTGGTTTCGTTAGCAGTGTGCAACAACTGCGCGAGCTGATAGTGGCGGTCGTTGATGAACGTCCAGTTCGCCTCGAGCAAGTTGCTGAAGTACGCGCCAGTGCAACCCAGCCGTCACGTTATGTCTGGTCGCGCGAGAAAGGTGCCGAAGCGCAACCTGCAGTGACCATGACTGTGACTAAAAAAGCGGGTGAGAACGCCGTAGACGTGGCGCAAGCGGTGCTTGATCGATTAGCGACGCTGCAACAACAGTGGCTGCCAGCAGACTTACAGGTCGATGTGACGCGCAACTACGGCCAAACCGCCGATGATAAAGCCTCGCAGCTCATTCAGAAGCTTATTTTCGCCACCATTTCAGTGATTGCCTTGGTGTTGTTTACCCTTGGTAAGCGCGAAGCCGTGGTGGTGGGTAGCGCGGTGATTCTAACCTTGGCGACCACCCTCTTCGCGTCTTGGGCTTACGGCTTTACCTTGAACCGCGTGTCGCTGTTCGCCTTGATCTTTTCCATCGGTATTCTGGTGGATGACGCCATTGTCGTGGTCGAGAATATTCACCGCCATTTAGGCATGGGCAAATCGCTCAAAGACGCCATTCCACCGGCGGTTGATGAAGTCGGTGGCCCCACTATTTTGGCAACCTTTACGGTCATTGCAGCGCTGCTGCCGATGGCCTTCGTGAGCGGGTTGATGGGCCCCTATATGAGCCCGATCCCAATTAATGCGTCAATGGGGATGCTGTTATCGCTACTGATTGCCCTCACAGTAACGCCTTGGTTGGCGCGGCACTTGTTAAAAGACTCCGGTCATGGCGGCGATGAGCACGCTGACGACCCGTTGCAAGCCCCAGAGGGACGCTTACAACGCTTGTTTACCCGCATCATGAAACCACTGCTCGAGAGCCGCAAAAAACGCTACTTTATGGGCTTTGGTTTGATCGCCTTGATTGTAGCGGTCATGGGGTTGGCGGTGATTCAGGCGGTGGTGCTGAAAATGCTACCGTTCGATAACAAAAGCGAAATTAAGCTGGTACTGGACATGCCGGAAAATACCAGCTTGGAGCAAACCAACGCAGTGCTGATGCAAATGGCGCACAAGCTCGATGAAGTGCCTGAGGTGACGGCTACGCAAATCTATGCAGGCACGGCATCGCCAATTGGTTTCAATGGCTTGGTGCGGCAATATTATTTGCGCGCTGCGCCGCATCATGGTGACATTCAGGTGACGCTTGCCGAGAAAGGCGACCGCGATCGTGCCAGTCATGAAATTGCGTTAGCGATCCGGCCGCTGTTGACACCTATCGCGGAGGCGGCTGGTGGCAGTCTAAAAGTGGTGGAAGTGCCACCTGGACCGCCAGTACTAGCGCCGATTGTTGCCGAGGTTTATGGACCGTCGGCGGCAGAACGCGCGGCTGCCGCACAGCATGTACGCGAGCAATTGATGGCCACCGACGGTGTGGTGGATGTCGATACCACTTTGGTGGCTGCGGGCAGCGAAGAAGTTTGGCAAATCAATTATGCCCGTGCGACTCAGTTGGGCGTGAATCCGCAACAAGCCGCGCAGGTTTTGCAAACTGCTTTAAGTGGCCTACCAGTGACCTATTTGGCATTACCGGATCAGCTACAACCGATTCCGGTACAACTGCAGTTACCGCCGGAATGGCAGGGTCAGCTGGCGCAGCTTGAAGGACTAACGGTGACCGCACAAAACGGTGCCACAGTGCCAATCAGTGCCTTTATGGAGCGCACTGAACAGCCGTTGCAGCAATGGGCCTATCACAAAGATTTGCGCCCGGTAGTGTATGTGACTGCCGACATGGCGGGTACGGTCGATTCGCCATTGTATGGTTTGTTTAGCGCAACGGGTGGCATTGACTTGCCGCAGAGCTACATCAAGCAGCCGACTGAATGGGACCAAGCCGCAGTTAAGTGGGACGGTGAGTGGCAAATCACTTACGAGACCTTCCGTGACATGGGGCTAGCCTATGCTGTTGGGCTGCTGTTGATTTACTTGTTGGTCGTTGGCCACTTTGGCAGTTACGGCGTACCCTTGGTGATCATGGCACCGATTCCGTTGACCTTGATTGGCATCATGCCAGGCCATGCGTTGCTCGGCGCGCAATTCACGGCTACCTCGATGATCGGCATGATTGCATTGGCCGGTATCATCGTGCGCAACTCGATTCTGTTGGTGGATTTCGTGCGCGAAGCAGTGGCTGCGGGCAAACCACTGAACGACGCTGTCATTCAGGCCGCCGCAGTGCGTACGCAACCGATCGTGCTGACCGCGATTGCCGCCATGATGGGCGCCTTCTTTATCCTTGATGACCCCATCTTCAACGGCTTGGCTGTGAGCCTCATCTTCGGCATCGCCGTTTCAACCGTGCTGACCCTCATTGTCATTCCACTGTTGTACGCCTCCCTACTGAAGCGCCAAATGCGCTAATCTCCGTCAGCAGCAGGTTGCACTAGCATAGTGCAACCTGCTGCACTATAATGGTGCAAAAGCTAGCAGAAAGGGCAGCCCACTTTAGGGGGTGTTTGCCAGCAATGGCGCTGTGTGGCGGTTGTTAGCGATCGGGGGGTGCGACGAAAAGTTGGCATGGGTTTTGCTTACTATTAGACATGCGAAATAGCCACACTTGGCTATACTCTTTTTTAGCAATTTTCGTTGAATGACATACGATTTCCGGAGGAACACATGTCGACACCAGCAGACGTAATGAAGTTTATTGAAGAAAACGAAGTGAAATTCGTTGATTTGCGCTTTACCGATACCAAAGGTAAAGAGCAGCACGTCACCATCCCGGTGTCGCAAATAAATGAAGACTTCTTCGAAGAAGGCAAAATGTTCGATGGCTCTTCAATCAGCGGTTGGAAAGGTATCAACGAGTCAGACATGGTGTTAATGCCAGACTGCTCTTCAGTTGTACTTGACCCGTTCTCAAACGTGCAAACTATGAACGTGGTGTGCGACATTCTAGAACCAGACACCATGCAAGGTTACGACCGTGACCCGCGTTCAATCGCCCGTCGCGCTGAAGCTTTCTTGCAAAGCTCAGGTATTGCCGACAGCGCATTGTTTGGTCCAGAGCCAGAATTCTTCTTGTTCAACGACGTGCGTTTCCACACTGACATGAGCGGCTCGTTCTACAAAATCGAAGCAGAAGAAGCGAAGTGGAACTCAGGTAAAGAATATGCTGACGGTAACTTAGCGCACCGTCCAGGCGTTAAAGGCGGTTACTTCCCAGTACCACCGGTGGACTCAGCGCACGACATCCGTAGCACTATGTGTGAAGTGATGGAAGACATGGGCCTAGTCGTTGAAGCGCACCACCACGAAGTCGCAACTGCCGGCCAGAACGAAGTGGCAACTCGCTTCAATACCTTGACCAAGAAAGCCGACGAGATTCAGGTTTACAAGTATGTAGTGCACAACGTTGCTCATTCATACGGTATGACCGCTACTTTTATGCCGAAGCCAATCGTGGGCGACAACGGTTCAGGCATGCACGTACACATGTCATTGAGCAAAGACGGCAAGAACATGTTCGCCGGTGACCAGTACGGTGGCCTGAGCGAAACAGCGTTGTATTACATCGGCGGTATCATCAAGCATGCCCGTGCTATCAACGCCTTTGCTAACCCCGCGACCAACTCGTACAAGCGTTTGGTCCCAGGCTTCGAAGCTCCGGTAATGTTGGCGTACTCTGCCCGTAACCGTTCTGCATCAATTCGTATTCCGCTGGTGGCGAGTGCGAAAGCGCGCCGCATCGAAGTCCGTTTCCCTGACCCAGCAGCGAACCCTTACCTGTGCTTCGCAGCTTTGTTGATGGCCGGCCTTGACGGTATCAAAAATAAGATCCACCCTGGCGATGCTATGGACAAAGACTTGTACGATTTGCCAGCAGAAGAAGCGAAAGAAATTCCAACCGTCTGTCATTCACTAGAGATGGCACTCGAAGCATTGGACAAAGACCGCGACTTCTTGAAAGAAGGCGGCGTGATGACTGATGATATGATTGACGCTTACATCAAGCTCAAGCAAAAAGAAGTCATGACGCTGAAAATGACCACGCACCCAATTGAGTTCGACCTGTACTATAGTGTCTAATTCAATGCGTGCATAAGCGACATTAAAAGAGGAGGTTTCTCATGTCTTTATCACTCAGCAAATACCTTGCCATGGTGGTGACGGGAAGCCTCCTGTTAATGTTAGCGACCCCAAGCCACGCCCAGCAAATCTATAAAAAGCGCAATGCTGATGGCTCGGTGACCTATACTGATCAGAAGCAAGACGGTGCCGAGCAAGTCAAAGTTGATACCGTGGTTAGTGAATTTGCGACGTTAAAACGGGCTGACTCAGCCATCGATACCAATTCGCTAGAACGCGATGAGAGCGTTACTGCCAGCGTTAGCATTACCAGTCCGCGGCACGAGCAAACCATTCGTGACAACGAAGGTGATGTCACTGTGAGCTGGCAAGATCAAGTCGAAAATCTCGACGGAGATCCGCAATTTAAGCTGTATTTTAATAATCAAATCACCTATGAAGGGCCGGCGAATTCAATCACCATGAGCGGCTTGCCGCGTGGGGAACACCGCCTGATGGTGCGCATGTTCGATGAGCAGGGGGCGACCTTGGCACAGTCCTCAACCGTAACCTTCTTCTTGCATCAAGCATCGGTCTTGAATCCTGCCATCAATAACACACAAGGTGGTACGGGTGGCCAAAACTGATTGCACCAACTTGGTGCATCCGGATTGGGACCAACTTCTAACCGGCATCGTTCAGCTTGATGAGCAGTTCCATATTACCTACATGAACGCTGCTGCCGAGACCATTCTTGATGGCAGCCGCAAGCGGTTGCTCAACACACCGCTATTTAGCCTGTTTAGTTTTAGTTCGTTGGATCCGCAGGTGCTACGCCATGCGATGCGTGAGCAACAAAGCGTGTCAGACAGCGATGTGACTTGGATTTTCCACGATGGTCAGCGTTTAACCGTCGAATTTATTGCACAACCGCTGAGCAATCAGCAGGTATTGCTGGAATTGCGCCAAGTCGACCAAATTCGTCGCATCAATCAAGAAAACTCCCAGCAACAGCAACTGCAAGCGGCGCACAGCATTGTGCGTGGCCTCGCCCATGAAATTAAAAATCCGTTAGGCGGTTTACGCGGCGCCGCGCAATTGTTGGCGAGTGAGCTCAACGACAGTGACCTCACCGAGTACACCGACCTGATCATGCAGCAGGCCGACCGTTTGCGGAATTTGGTCGATCGCATGCTCGGTTCCCATGAGTTGCCCAAGCGAGCTGCCATGAATTTGCATGCGGTGATTGAAAACGTCATTGCCGTTGCGCAGTTGAGTGCGCCGCAGCAGATTCAGATCCAACGCGATTACGATCCGAGTTTACCGGAGCTCACCATGGCTCCCGATGCCATTGAACAAGCGGTTCTTAACGTGGTGATGAACGCACTTGAAGCCCTGAGTGACCAAGCGAGCGGCCTGATCACTGTGCGCACTCGCATTTTGCACCAGCAAACGTTATACGGACAGCGTTATCGCCAATGTGCCGTGGTCGAAGTGCAAGACAACGGTCCGGGCATCCCAGAGCAACTCAAAGACACCCTGTTTTATCCCATGGTCAGTGGTCGCGCAGGTGGCACCGGACTGGGTTTGGCGATCACGCAGAACGTGGTGCATCAGCACGCCGGTAAGGTCGAGGTTTTGAGTGAGCCCGGCGACACCCGCTTTTTGCTGTATCTGCCGTACATCGAAACCCGCTCAACAGCGACACAGGAGTAAGCCATGCAAAGTGAACAACCGGTTTGGCTGCTCGATGATGATAGCTCGATTCGTTGGGTGCTAGAAAAAGCGCTGCAACGCGCCAATATCGAGACGCGCAGTTTCGCCAATGCGCAGCAACTGTACCAAGCCCTCGAGCACACACAGCCGCTGGTATTACTGACCGACATCCGTATGCCTGGTGATGATGGCCTCGCGGTATTGGAGTTCGTGCAACGCCAGTATCCGCAGCTGAAGGTCATCGTGATGACCGCCCACTCCGATCTTGATTCGGCGGTCAGTGCCTTCCAAGGTGGGGCTTTTGAGTATCTCGCCAAACCTTTTGACATGGACGAAGTGGTACACACCGTCAGCCGTGCCTTACAGCTTGAGCAACAAACTCAAACCGACACCCAAGCGGGTCATTTCGCCAGTGGTATTATCGGTGCCGCTCCAGCAATGCAAGACGTATTTCGCGCCATTGGGCGGTTATCCCACTCCAGTGCCACGGTGCTTATCACCGGCGCTTCGGGCACTGGTAAAGAGCTAGTTGCACGCGCGCTGCACCAGCACAGTCCGCGCCAGCACAAACCCTTTATCGCGCTGAACATGGCAGCGATTCCGGCAGATCTCATTGAGTCAGAACTGTTTGGTCATGAAAAAGGCGCTTTCACCGGTGCGACCCAGCGTCGCCGAGGGCGCTTCGAGCAAGCCGATGGTGGCACATTGTTTCTTGATGAAATCGGCGATATGCCATTGGCCGTGCAAACCCGCTTGTTGCGCGTGTTGGCCGAAGGACAGTTCTATCCAGTGGGTAGCTACGAGCCGGTGCAAGTCAACGTGCGCATCATTGCCGCGACCCACCAACAACTCGAACAGCGCGTTGAGCAACGCGAATTTCGCGAGGACTTGTTCCATCGCCTCAACGTTATCCGTCTGCAATTGCCAACTCTTGCCGAGCGCCGCAGCGATATTCCGCAACTAGCGCAGCACTTTCTCAGCAAGGCCGCGCAAGAACTAAACGCAGAGCCGAAGCAGCTAACGCCGGCCGCCGAAGCCGCCTTGCAGCAAGCCGACTGGCCCGGCAACGTGCGCCAGCTAGAGAATACCTGCCGCTGGCTCACCGTGATGGCACCCGCCCGCCTAGTCGACCTTGCCGACCTGCCCGACCCCCTCAGAAAGGGCAGCCCTTTTTCGGAGGATTTGCCCGCAGAATCAAAAGGATGGCGTTGCGAGATTCGGGATTATGTGCAGCAGCAATTCAACCAAAATGAGGTCAATGTCTTAACTGAGCTTACTGAGGAAATTGAACGAATCGCATTAGAAGCGGCTCTAAAGCATACCGACGGCCATAAACAGCAAGCTGCAGAGCTGCTTGGCTGGGGCCGCAACACCTTAACTCGCAAGCTCAAAGACTTGGTAAAAGATAGGTAAATGGGCTATTAATTTACACTGTCCTTTACATAATGCTTAGTGTGTAAAGAGCTACAAGACAACAACACAGGGTAACTTATGAGCAAAATATTACTTGTAGATGATGATGCAGAACTAAGCAGTATGTTGGAGCAAATCCTGACCAAGGAAGGCTTCCAGTTGACCCTCGCCGCCGACGGTGAAATTGGCCTCGAGCGCGCGCTTAGCGGGTCTTATGATCTCATCTTGCTCGATGTCATGTTGCCAGGCATCGACGGCTTCCAGTTATTACAACGCTTACGCCAGCAGTCGCGCAACACGCCAGTGTTGATGTTGACCGCGCGGGGTGACGACGAAGATCGCGTCGCGGGGCTCGAGCTGGGTGCCGATGATTACTTACCAAAACCTTTCTATCCAAAAGAATTGGTCGCGCGCGTAAAAGCACTATTGCGCCGCACACCGAATACCAGCGTGCGCCCAGAAAAAGCCGAGTACGCCGGATTTACCGTGGACCCGGCACAAAATGAAGCGCGCTGTGATGACTACGTGCTCGATTTAACTCCAACCGAATTCGACATCTTGCGCACCTTAGTGCGAGGCAGTGGCGAAGTGGTGAGCAAAGACCAGCTTTCGGTCGCTGCCTTGGGTCGCTCATTGGCGCCGTTTGACCGCAGCTTGGATGTGCATATTAGTAACATTCGCAAGAAGTTACCGAACGAACCCGAGCGGATCCAAACCGTGCGGGGTCGCGGTTATCGCATCCTGAAACTCGCCTAAGTTAGCCACCGTCGAAAGGGAGCGCCATGCGCTGGTATAACTCGCTGTCGATACGCCTGTTACTACTATTTTGGGTACTGCTGTTTGCGGTGGCAAGCAGCGGTTACCTGCTGGCGCTCTGGTTCAGCAAGCCGGTGGTGCCGCAACCGGTGCCCAGCGAGGTGCAATCATCGCTGGCGCCGATACTGTCAGAAGTTGAAACCTTCCGCTCGCTGACGCCGGGGCGCTTAGTCGCTGGTGACTACCGCGTTGCCGCCAGTTTGGCGCCCAGTGGCACCGAACGTTTGCAGTTCGACCGCAATATTAGCGCCAACTTCCGTGAGTTAATGATGCGACAACTCGACGCCGATCAACCGCAGCAGTTCCCCATGGGGAGTCGCATGCTGATTGGCCCCTTTGCGTTACAAGACTACCGTATTCTGGTGACGCGTCCGTTGACCGCGGATGAACAGCAGGAACAAGCCACCAATGAGCAGCAAACCCAGCGCGTACAAACCTTGTCGCTGCTAGTCGGTAGCTTCGCTATCGCGATTTTGCTCGGTGTTTGGTTGATTCAGCCATTGCGCCGTCTGACCCATGCCACGCGGGAAATCGCCAAGGGTAGCGAACAGCCGAATCTCAAACGCTTACCCAAGCGCAACGACGAACTCGGCGAGCTTGCGCGCGCCCTAAGTACCACCGCGTACGATCTCGCCGTATCGCGCGATGCTCAGCGCCGTTTGTTGTCTGACGTATCGCACGAACTACGCTCGCCGCTCGCCCGCATGCAAGTGGCGCTGATGCTCAGCGCAGACGAAGACGATAGCCAAGCGCGCGACAATCATATGAATCAACTCGGCCGCGATTTAGAACGCTTAAGTACTATTATTGAGCGGATCTTGTCGCTCTCGCGTCTGGAAAACGGCTTGGTGAAACTGCAAGCCGAACCGGTTGATGTCCGTCGGCTGGTCGAACAATTGGTGAGCGACTTGAACTATACTGATGCTAAGCAAGGCGCGCGTTTGCAAGTTTATGAAAGCGATGCTTGGCCGAATACTGAAAGCGATCCGGAACTCTTAAGGCTGATCATTGAGAATTTTGTGCGTAATGCACTGCAGTACACCGACGATGCAATTGAAATCAGTTGTCAACAACACGGGACTCGCTACACTATCATCATTCGTGACCATGGACCTGGCGTACCACCCGAGCAATTGAGTCAGCTGTTTACGCCGTTCTATCGCGCCGATCCGTCACGTAATCATAAAGCTGGTGTCGGTTTAGGTATGGCGTTAAGTATGCGTACCGCCGCAGTTTTAGGCGGTACCGTCGAGGCGCGCAATCACCCCGATGGTGGTTTAGAAATAACGGTGACACTGCCTCTACAAGCGGTGTCAGAAGCATAACAGCCGGTGAGGCAAAACGATGACAGGGCAAGTGGACGATAAGCCAGCAGATGATCAGAAGTGCGAATGGCACGCATTCTACAACGACACGATTCTGCCGTTTTGGCGTGAGCATGCTCAGCAATTTACTATTCAGCGACCGAAACAAGTTCAGCTCAATTATTATTTGCTACAGCCGGAAAACGCCAAAGCCATCGTACTGATCAGCCCCGGCCGCATTGAGGCAGCGATCAAGTATCCCGAGCTCGCGTGGGAACTGTGTCAGCAAGGCTACGCAGTGGCGGTCCTCGACCATCGCGGCCAAGGTTTTTCGCAGCGTCTGACGCCGAATCCGCATCAGGGCCATGTTCATCATTTCAGTGATTTCGTTGATGATTTTGCCGCGTTTGTTCGCGACGTTGAAAAGCAGACGCAGTCGGAGCAAGGCCAAGCACTCAATCAATATTTGCTAGCGCATTCCATGGGGGGTGCGATAGCCGCTTTGTATCTCGCGCGTTACCCCCACCAAGTGAAAGCAGCGGTGTTATGTTCGCCGATGTTCGGCATTCAAACTAGTTTTATTCCGCACAGTGTTGCCGTCGGCATCACTACGCTTGGCGCGACCCTGAACCAATGGCTGATGCCGAGCAAGCCTTGGTATTTTATCGGGATGAGTGACTACGTTGAGGTGCCGTTTAGCGAAAATCAGCTAAGCCACAGCCAAGCGCGCTACTCGAGCTTCCGCGAACAGTACAAATTACATCCTGAAGTGCAACTCGGTGGCCCGACTTTCCGTTGGCTATCGCAAGCCTTAAGAGCTGCGCGACAAGCCATCAATGAAGCGGCGGACATTCACATTCCGGTGCTGGTGGTGCAAGGGGGTGCCGATGAAGTGGTGGAAGGCAAAGCGCAACGCGAGTTTGTTTGTGCGCTCTCACATCCATTCAGCCAGCTCATGGTGGTCGAAGGCGGCCGCCATGAACTCTTGATTGAAAGCGATGAATATCGCCAGCCCGTAATCAATCGCTTGTTGCGTTGGTTTGCTCAGGGCGGGGAACCGCGGACAATGGATCCATGTGAATAATCACATCGGTATCGGGGAACAGCGCGCGTAATTTCTGCTCGGCACCATCGGCAATATCATGGGCTTTGCGCAGCGATAGTTCGTCTTCTAATTCGACATGACATTGAATAAAGCGTGTGGGGCCCGATGCACGGGTGCGTAAGTCATGCCAGCCGTGAATTCCCGGTGTCTCGACCAGCACCTCAACGATTTTCTCTTTGTCGGCTAATGGCAGTTCTCGGTCCATCAGCCCTTGAAATGCCTCCCAGCCAATCCGAATCGCACCCCAGGCGAGGTAAATCGCAATCAAGATGGCGAACGCACTGTCGGCCCACCACCAACCGTAAGCACTGAGTAACAACGCAACAATAACCGCGCTATTGAGCAGCAAATCTGATTGAAAATGCAGATGGTCGGCAGCGATCGCTTTGGAGTCCGTATGACGAATCGCCACGCGTTGCAGCATGACCAAGGCGAGCGTCATGGCGATCGCAAATACTGAAACATAAATCCCCAGCGTCGGCTGTGACACGCTGCCACCTTGCCAGAGTTGCTGACCACTGTGCACCAGTAGCAAGAGTGCCGAGCCGGTAATTAACGCGGATTGCACCAACGCCGCCAAGGATTCCGCTTTGCCATGCCCGAAGCGGTGCTCACGATCGGCCGGTTGTAACGCATAGCGCACCGAGAAAAAGGTAAATAACGAAGCCAAACTATCGAGCATGGAGTCGGTGGCCGAGGCGAGCATACTCGATGCATCGGTCACCAACCAGGCCCACAGTTTCACCACAATCAAGGTCAGTGCTACGGAAACCGACGCGCGCGTCGCGATCTTCACCCAGTAACCATAGTTTTGTTGGGCAGTGCCGTTTTGCCTCATGCAAATCGCTCCATAAACCGATAAAATCCCGCTATTGACCTTAAACTGAGTCCTTGAGATGTTCCATATAGCACTTTACCACCCCGTGATGGCAGCGAACACCGGCAATATCATTCGCCTGTGCGCCAACAATGGCTGCACCTTACACCTGATCGAACCGCTTGGCTTCGATCTCGAAGAGAAAAAGTTGCGCCGTGCTGGGCTCGACTATCACGACTTGAGTAACGTCTACCGCTACCCAGACTTTACCGCGTTTAAGACGGCAATGGGCGAGCGCACGATTTACGCCATTACCACCAAAGGTACGCAGCGCTACACCGAGGTGCAATACCAAGCTGACGATGTGTTACTGTTCGGCTCTGAAACTAGCGGCCTCGACCCAGATGTCATGGCACAAATTGCCCCCGAACGACGCCTTCGCGTGCCGATGCAGCCCAACAATCGTTCGCTGAATCTCTCTAACACGGTGGCGATTCTTAGTTATCACGCCTGGTTTCAGCACGACTTTGCAGGCGGCGCTTGAGCACTGTCGCGCAATCATCTGACTGTTTCAGGCGGCGCTGTAAGTCGCTGCACAAGCGCAAACCACCCGCTTTATCTCCAGTTGTTTGTAGCACCGCAGCAAGGCCTATGGTAGCCGCTGGGTCGAGCGGCGCAAAACTTAACACAGTGCGATACCAAGTTTCGGCGTTGGCATCGTCGTGCCGTAGCCAATAGCGGTCAGCGATAAGTACGCCCAACTGCGCGTACCATGGCCGAATTTGTACGGGGTCTTCGTTGTAACTCAGGGTCATTGCTGCAAACGCTTGTTCCAAAGCGGCTAAAGCCGCAGCGTCTTGTTGTTGGGCGGTGTAAAGGTCCGCCAAATTGATCCACACCGGCCAAGCGTTAGGATCGTGAGCAATTGCGCGCTCATAAAGTTCAATCGCGGCCTGCCATTCGCCTTGCGCCGAGCGCACAAAGCCCAAAGCTTTAAGCGCGATCGCACTGTTGGGCTGTAACGCCACAGCGCGTTCAGCCAATACCGCCGCGCGGCGCACGTTGGCTTGTGCTGCGGGCGTGCTCAGTGCGCCGTTTTGATATTGGTCGGTAATCGATACGGGCTCACCGCCAACGCGCGGTTCCGACCAGCGAAAGGCTTTTTGCACGAGCGCATTGGCAAGCCCTGCATACGCTTCGGCGGCTACGGGGTCCAACTCAAGCTTTTGCTCATAGAGCGCAATGGCCATTTCGTTGTCGGCGAGCCGCATTTGGTGATAATAGTCGTTCGCGCGCTGTAATAAGTCGTCGTTCGCTGCTACCGAGGGCGGTTCCGCAGGGAATAGATAGATCAGGGCAACGACTGCAAGGAACAGACCTGCCAGCCAAATGAGCGGCTGCCGTTTATCTTGGCGCGGGGCTGATCTTGCTAGCGCAGTAACCGGCTGCACCGTTGCACATAAGCGGTAGCCACGTTTAGGAAGTGTTTCAATATAGCGTGGTTGTTTCGGGTCATCGCCTAAACTTGTTCGCAATCGCGACACCGTGCGCGCGATGGTATCATCGCTGGCATAGCTGTCGGGCCACACTGCATCGATCAGCATTTGCTTACTCACGACTTGGCCAGCGTGTGTCGCTAAAACCGTGAGGACCTGACAAGATTTAGGCTCGAGGCGAATCGCAGAAGGGTCTGGTACGGCGGATGTGGTGCTGAACGGCACCGCCAAACCACTGGCAAAATCGATCTGCCAGTCGCCAATTTGTAGCTTTTCTGATTCAATACTATTCATTAATTCAGATACTTAAATAGTTGTCAGGTTTTTGTCCGATAAATCACTTAAGCTTGTCAGGACGTTTGGCTCACGGTTGCTTACGCTGCATGCGACTTTTTCAACCGAGGAACACTTTTATGTTATCGCACATCGTATTTGCCGCTGTTCTTGCGAGCAGTAGTTCGAACCCGACAGTGCTGCCTGCGGAGCAACTGCAAGCGGATTTCCAACAACTGTATCAACAATTACAGCAAGGCAGTTATAACCTTTTTGCACTGACCCCCAAAGCCGAGTACGACCAACATTACGCAGACTTTCAACAGCGCCTACAACAGCCACTGACGCCACTCGAAGCGCGCAAAGTCTTCATGCAGTTTACTGCATTCGCCGACATTGTTCATACGCGGATTGATTTTCCTGTTGCCGCTTACCGAAGCTTTTTAGAAAATGGCGGCAAGACGTTACCATTTGATGTTGCCATTGCTGAGCACGGGGTTACGGTTACCGATACCTTTGGCAGCGACAACCCATTGCAGTTGGGCGATGAAGTTGTGCAGGTCAATGGCGTACCGGTACGCACTTGGCTGGCACAGTTGCAGAGCTTTATGGGCGCCGAGAACCAGCAACTACTCGATGGTATGACCGCAACCAGTCTTGCGCCTTTGGCGTGGCTCTACGAAGGCGAGCAAGACAGCTACACGCTCACGGTCAAATCTGTCGATAATGCAGAGCTGCGCATCGTCACCCTTGCGACACTCGACTACGATGCACAAGCTGGCGCGAGCGCTACAGCCACGCAAGCCGCGCAAGCGTCGACCCCGCCAGTTGCACCACGCGACTATCGTATTGTGCAAGGCGATGTCGGCTATTTGAAGCCCGGACCGTTTTACAATATTTATGCTGAAAATGTTGACCAGACTTGGGACATCACTGAGTTCCATGGCTTTATTGATGAAGCTTTTAACGCTTTTATCGCCGCAGATGTGGCGCAAGTCGTGATTGATGTACGTGATAATCCCGGCGGTACGAACAGCTTTAGTGATCACATGATCGCGTGGTTTGCCGACCAACCGTTTAAATTCGCCTCGGATTTTCGCGTTAAGGTGTCAGCGGTCTCGCGTGCCGCCAATGACCGTCGTTTGGCGGCGGAAGGGAATATCGGCGAGGCGACGCAACAGTTGGCGGAATTTTACGCCACACATGCCGATGGCGAGGTGATTTCCTTTCCACTGACCACCATCAATCCGCACCCAGATGGGCAGAACATCGCCCATCGTGACATCGATGTTTATGTGCTTATCGACCGCTATTCCTACAGCAATGCCGTGTCAGTTGCGGCGATTGCCCAAGACTACGGTTTTGCCACGATAATCGGTGAGGCAACGGCCGACTTAGCAACGACCTATGCTGCGATGGAACAGTTTACCCTCGACCATTCGGGTATCAATGTGGGCTATGCCAAAGCTCACATTATTCGACCGAGCGGGGATCTCCGCCCAGCGGGCGTAGTGCCCGACATTGCCCTACCGTTCATGGGCGAGTTAGATAACGAACAAGAATTACAACGCGTTGTTGCGGCCATTAAGGCGTTGCCGCCGCAGTAGCTTGCGGCGGTAGATTCAAATACAAAAAGCTGCGCTGTAAGGTGTCATCCGAGAAGTAGTCGCGGATGGCGCCTGATTCCACCAGTTTACGGAATTCGCGGTCAAACCAATCGCGCAAGCGATAGCCGTGCGGCGTTTTCGGGAACGCGACGTGCAGTGGTAGTGCATCGCGCAGCTTGTGCGCGACATACGGCGCTTCGGACCACTCGGGGACGCTGGTTTCGTAGCTGATGACGGCACCCATGCGGCCCATATCAAGCATCGCAAAACAGTCGAGTAAGCTGTCGGCGACATAATAGTTCAGCGTGTTGGGCAACAACTGCTCGTCTTGATAGCCGACCACTTGGCAGACCGGTTGCAACAAGGTTCCCTCCAACACTTTGCGCATGCTGTCTTGGTCGTTGGTGTAAACATAGAGTGGACTATCAAAATCGATGTGGTTACGCGACAAAATCGCATTGTTTGGCAATTGCTTTGCCTGCGCACCAATGAGTGCATCGAAGCGATTATCATCAAGCCCCCGATAAGCACGACCAAAACTGTTGAGTTCGACGTCGAGCTCGGTTGCCACAGGTGCAAAAATATCGCGAATCAGCTGCAAATAAGCCTGATTGACATCACCTTGCGCATAGTTCGGGCGCACGCCTGAGGCGATGCGGATTTCGCCAAGGCTGGGCTCGGTGTTAAAGCCTTGCGAGGTCAGTAAACGCGCGTCATTGGCTTCGATCAGCTCGAGAATGCGACCACTGGTGAGCATCTTGCTTAACTGGGCTTCAACCAATGGAATCAAATGCGCATATTTTTTGTGCAGATAATGGTAGCCAGTGAAACGTGCGTAAGGCACAAACACGGTGTAAGGATTGTTGTTGGCGTCCAGTAGCTCGGCTTCAAGATCGTTGAGAACTAACGCATCAACGCGGTCGTTGTCGTACATAAGTTCGAGTTGCGCGAAACTAGCGACCTGTAAGTTGGGCTTGTTCAGTGGCAACTGCTCTAACAGCGCTTCAACCGAGCGCGTGCCAGCGATGTAACCAAAACTTTCAATCGACTCGAAGCTGCAAATGCCGCAGTTGCGACGGTCGGCGACCAGCATGACCTCAGAATCATAAAGTGGAAATTCGACCCGCATCAGGTTTTCATATTCTTCGGCCAGCATCGGCACCCGACCCAGTTCGCCCGCAATGCGACCTTTATTCGCCTCGGTGAGACTGCGATTGCGGGGCATATCTTCAAAGCGCAAAGTGATACCCAGCTCGGCATAGACTTCGGTAAAGAGTTGCACGACAAAATTGGCCACGGGCGAGGGTTCTGCAGTACGAAACACCAATTCTTTGGGTTGCTCTATGTTGGATTCAGCCGCATCTTGCTCATGGGCCAGCGCGCGGGCACCGAGGCTGGCAGCAACAGACAGAACTAAAATGATGAGCAGATAAATTCGATGCAACTTCTTTGCCCTATTG
Source organism: Pseudidiomarina salilacus (assembly GCF_047323925.1). Classification (GTDB taxonomy): domain Bacteria; phylum Pseudomonadota; class Gammaproteobacteria; order Enterobacterales; family Alteromonadaceae; genus Pseudidiomarina; species Pseudidiomarina salilacus. The sequence continues at coordinate 267,450 of NZ_CP178752.1, read as the reverse complement.
GAAGTCTACTGACAGGAGTCTTTCGTGTTAGCCAGTATAGCACCTCGGTTTATGATGAAAAGGTGCTACACTGTCGCGCACAGCATTTGAATGTAAGGAGTGGTAAATGCGCACCTCAATTTTGGCCAGCGCGCTGGCAGCAGCAGCGCTGATCGCCAGCCCTAGCAGCCAAGCCCAAGACGACCAGTTCGGACTCGTGGTTCTCGGTGATGCGCTTGAAGTTTGTTCAAGCATGGCATGGCAACGTTGTAATGACACCGATTGGATTGACCGCGATACCATGCGCACCGATCGCTACGTCAACTTTACTGAGCAATACGTCAACCCGCTGTTGAGCGATGATAACTGGGCGCCGCACCGGCGTGAAGTGCGCGACGATTTGCGTGAAGCGCTTGATTTGTTGCACCAGCGAGTGAACCAAGATGTCATTTCCGAGCGCGTGTTTTTGGAAGAATTTACCCGCCGCGCAACGCGCTATTTATACGACATGTTGTCGGAGCGCGAATGGAACATGATCATCGACCACATGGAAATGCGTGTTGCTGATGAACGTAGTTTTGCAGTGAATCTCGCGGCGACCAAAGATGGTGTAGAAGTTAATTTGTTAGAGCAAATCGTGTCGCAAGCAGCCACTGTCAGCGGCGATGAAACACCTCACGTGGTGGTGGTTACCGCTGCGCAACGTGACAGCCTCGATTTGGTCAATTATTACCTACAAGCTTTTGCTGGCGCGGGTGCTGATGCTTCGTGGTTACCGTTAGATGCGGCGGTCTTGGCCGCCCGTGCCGATGATAACTGTGCGGAATTAGACGATTATCGTGCCAGCGAAATGGGGGCTTACCGTCGCGCTGCGGTGCACGGTGAACTGGCCGCGAAACAACAAGCATTTTGTGAAGATGGCGATGCCATTACCATGCTCGAAAATGCCGATGCGGTGTATTTTGCCGACGGCGATACAGACTTGCTGCGTGCCTTAGTTGTGACCCCGATGAATGAGCCGAACGCCTTAGCCATGGCTATCGCCCAACGTGTTGCGGAGAATGAATTGGTAGTTGCAGCCGCTGGTATGGCGGCCAACGTGTTAACCGCAAAAGCGGTGGTAACTGGTGGTGCCAGTCGTGCAGCCTTGAGCGAAGGCGTATTCGCAAGTCGCGCGCCGGGTTTGGGTTGTCACAAAGAGGATGCTTGTCCGCGTGATTTGAGCGAACTTAGCACTACTTATCACCCGATGGGCGGTATGGGATTGTTCCGTTGGGGCACGCTCGACACGCGCATGGGTGAGCAGGGCAACCATGGCCGTTTACTGCGCGTGCAAGCCACCAACCGTGTGCCGTTTGCCGTGGGTATCGATGCGCAAACTGGTATGTTAGTTGATTTGCGCTCAGGTAATTTCCAAGTGATTGGTGAGCGTGGCGCCTTCTTTGCCGTCGGCGCACAACAGAATGAGCGCGCGGTAGCTGCGACCTATCATTACTTGATGGCTGGCGCGAGCGGCACCTTTGGTGGTAATGACATCAGTAACGTCAGCTTTGCCGAAGATGCCGAAGTGGTGCAGCTGGAACCCACCACCAACTTCCTCGAAAACCGTGGCTTGTATGATGCTCAGCGACTGTTATGCCGCGAGCGTGAAAGTGTTGAAGTGAAGCAGAACGAATTTGTGATGAACTTGCTTGGTGGCGAAGGCGTGACCAGCAAAAAAGCTGGCGCTGAGTGTCAGTTGCTGAATGCGCGCATTGGTTTGCAATACGCGCCGTCACAAAGCTTTTAAGTAGCTGGCATTACGGCGTCAGATGACGCCGTATTTTGCGCGGTACGCCGTTACAGCCTCAAGGTGCTCAGCCAACTCGGGACTATCTTTTAAGTATTCAATCACATCGTTGAGTTTGACGATGCTAATTACCTGCGTACCAAAGTCTTTTTCCACTTCTTGGATTGCGCTGAGCTCACCCTGACCTTTTTCTTGGCGGTCGAGGGCAATCAAGACGCCCGCCAGCTCGGCATTGTTGGCTTGCACAATTTCCATCGATTCCCGAATCGCTGTGCCAGCAGTAATGACATCGTCAACCAACATGACCTTACCTTGCAGCGCTGAGCCGACTAAATTGCCGCCTTCGCCGTGGTCTTTTTTCTCTTTGCGGTTGAAGCAGTACGGCACGTCTTTTTGATAAGTGTCGTACAGCGCAATGGCCGCGGCAGTGGCAATCGGAATGCCTTTGTACGCTGGACCAAAGAGCACATCGTAGCTCACCGCGCTGTCTTGCAAAGCGGCGGCATAGAAGCGGCCGAGCTTGGCTAAATCAGCACCATGATTGAACAAACCAGCATTGAAGAAATACGGGCTGGTGCGGCCTGATTTTAAGGTGAATTCGCCGAATTTAAGCACGCCTCGGCTGATGGCAAAGCTAATGAAATCTTGTTGATACTGTTTCATGAAGACACCGTTATTCGTGATTCGTGATTCGCAATTTGTAGCCCGTACTTCTAGTACGGGTCCAAATCACCACATCACCTATGTTGCTTATGCTAACGCTTGTTTTTGTAAATCCATGAGCTCCCGGATGGCATGGCGCGCGAGACCAAGCATCTCGTTCATCTCTTCGAACGAGAAAGGCTCACCTTCAGCGGTGCCCTGTACCTCGATCAGCTTGCCGGCTTCCGTCATGACCACGTTCATGTCGGTTTCCGCTTTTGAATCTTCTGGATAATCAAGGTCAGCAACCGGGTGGCCGTTGTACATGCCGACCGAAATCGCTGCCACCAAACCCTTCAATGGATTGGTTTTCACCAAGCCTTCTTTGCGCATCCAGTTCAGCGCATCGACTAACGCCACACAAGCACCGGTAATCGAAGCAGTGCGCGTACCGCCATCGGCTTGCAACACGTCACAGTCGATAGTGATGGTGTTCTCGCCCAGCGCCGCTAAATCAACGCAAGCGCGCAACGAACGACCAATCAAACGTTGAATCTCAACCGTGCGTCCACCTTGTTTGCCACGTGCTGCTTCACGATCCATGCGGGTGTGTGTTGAGCGTGGCAGCATGCCGTATTCCGCAGTGACCCAGCCTTGGCCTTTGCCCTTTAAGAAGCGCGGCACATTGCGATCGACACTCGCCGTACACAGCACCTTAGTGTCACCGAACTCAATCAACACTGAACCTTCAGCGTGGCGCGTGTAGTTACGGGTAATGGTCACCGGACGAATCTGTTGGGCAGTACGACCACTTGGACGCATGGGCTGGCTCCTGTTTGTGCTTACTTGTGCTTAAGAATGGTCGCCGATTATAGCAAAACCTGAGCGCAAAAACTTGCTTCCGTTAGCGAGCGATTAAAAATGGCTGTGGACGATGCATTCGCCGTCTTGCACCAACTGGCGGCCGCGGGCCCAAACGTGGCGAATGGCAAAATCGTGGCTGGTGAGCACGAGATCGGCATCAGCACCGACGCTAATCTTGCCTTTTTGGCCGAGGCCGAGAGTTCGCGCGGCGTTGCCACTGATGGCGCGCAGCACCGATGGTAGTGGCACGCCGAGCGCAAGCGCCTCTTGTGCGGCTTCGTGTAAGCTGGCGATACGACCTACTTGCAGCCCAACTAAACGCCCTGAAGCATCAAATTCCGGTAGACTCGCATGACCGTCCGAACTGAAACTCAGTTGGGTATCGGCAACACCGGCAGCCAGCGCCTCGCGTAAACTCTCGGCCGCACTAATTTCGCCTAAGGCGAGCAACTCCGGATTGGTCGAGGTAGTGAAGTCGATGGTCATGCCCTGTTGCGCCAGCCGAATGCCATGTTCAAGCAAGGCGCGGGAGCGGTTGATGTGGGTTGGATAAAATTGGCGTAAGCGGACGTCATGCTGCGCCACGGCTTGCTCAATCAGACCGAGTTGATCGGCACCATCACCCACATGCACAAAAGTGATGCCGCTTTTGCCGGCAAGCATGCCGCCGACGTGAGCATCAGCCGCAAGTTTCGCGAGTTCAGTGGCGGTGGGTTGTGAAGAGCGGTGATCGGCGATCGCCACTTCGCCAACGCCAATAAACTTGTCGATCAGGATAATATCGTCCCGCACTGAGCCAGTAATAGTACGTGCTGGGAGTTCGTACGAACCGGTGTAACAATAGCTGCTAAGTCCTTCGGTTTCGAGCGCGCAGGCTTTCGCTAACATATCAGTCAGGGTGCGGGTGGTGGCATCGGTGCCGAGTGCTGAGATCACCGTTGTCACGCCAGCGATACTTGCGTCTTGCAGACGCATGGCGGGCGTACGGGTGTGGAAGCCACCCTCGCCACCACCACCGTTGATGTGCACCAGCGGGTCGACAAAGCCTGGCACCAACAGCAACCCTTCGGCATCAATGACCGTGAGCGGTAACGCGGTACCGTGCAGCTCAAGGTCGGCACCGATTGCGGCAATTTTACCACCAGCCAGCAACACGTTGACGCGCCCTAAGGGTTCAGGACAGTACACTTCAGCATTTTTGATCAGCGTTAAGCTCATTAATTAAATCCTATCCAAACTGCAATTAACATGGCGAGAACTGATAACAGTAACAGCCCTAGTTGAAAACGCCAGATAGTGCGCACCCAATCGCCCCAATCGAGTTTCACCGCACCTAGACAACCAATCAGCGAGGCGGAAGTGGGAATGATGATATTGGTCAAGCCGTCCCCCAATTGGAACGCCAAAACCGCGACTTGCCGCGTGACGCCGACGAGATCGGCTAATGGTGCCATCAACGGCATGGTCAGTGCCGCTTGTCCAGAACCTGAGGCGATAAAGAAGTTAAATACCGACTGAAACACCAACATTAACACCGCAGATACTGCAGTAGAAAAGTCGCCAATGAAGCCCGAGGCATGATGCAAGATAGTATTGAGTACCGACGGTGCGGTAGGGTCGTCGCCGCCTAGTAACAGCACTAAACCTTTGGCAAAACCAACGATGAGGGCGGCTGGCAGTAAGTCTTTGGCGCCCTCTTTAAAAGCATCGGCTAAGTCGTTGGCGGTCAAACGACGACCGATCAAGGCGATAATCCCGCAGACCAGCCCCATGACCAAGAACTGGGTCGCAATTTCGGGAATGTAGTAAGCCCGTGTGGTCACGCCCCAAATCACCCAAACTAAGCCTGCAACAAAGGCACAGAGAATGGCCGAATCAACGCCGTTGTATGGATTGGCTAAAGCGCCATCGGCGGCCCGCTGAGGTTGCTCAGCAGGAACCCGAATTCGTTTAGCGTAGCGCAAGGTGAAGAACAGACCAAAGCCGGTGAACACCACCCACAACAGGCCACGGTAGCCAGCACCAGACAACAGAGGTACATCGGCAATACCCTGGGCAATAGCAACACTGAATGGATTCATCCAGGACGTCGCAAAACCAATTTGCGTGGCAACATAGGTGATCAAAACTGTGGTGACGGCGTCATAGCCTAAAGTGCGTAGCACCGGTAGTAGCACCAAACAAAAGGCGATGGCTTCTTCGCCCATGCCAAAAATGGCACCGCCCAACGAAAACAGCAGAAACATCAACACGAGGAACACTTGGTCGAGTTTTTGCGTACGTTGGATGAGCGCAAGAATGCCATTTTCGATAGCTTTGGTGCGTAGGATCATGCCGAATGAGCCGCCGACCAACAAAATAAAGGCGATAACACCGACCGCTGAACCCCATTTGCTGCCGGCGACCAGCCCCTCAAAGGGTGCGTTAGCCAAGCCCATCTCGCCACCTTCGGCAAACAGCGGACGTGCAAAGCCGTCACTGCGATACTCGAAGCTATCGGCAATGACCACTTCACGCTCACCGACTTTTTCGGTGGTAAAGCTCCCAGCGGGAACCCACCAAGCGACTAAGCCAGCAATTAGCGTAATAAAAAATAAAATGACCAGCGCGTCAGGCATTCTGACGCGCGGTTGTACTTGACTCATTGTCGTAATTCCAATGGCTTAGAAACGATAGGTTGCACTAACACGGAAGTAACGACCCATCGTATCGTGATTGTAATGGTCGACATTTGCACCGGTGCCATAGGCAGTTGGTGCCTCACGATCGAAAAGGTTTTCAATTACCAAGCGTAAGGTTAAATCACGATTCACTTCGTAACCAAGGTTCGCGTTCACTTTAGTCCAGCTCGGGATTTCACGACCTGCACGAATGCCTAACCGTTCGAGTTCGTCGCTGTTGAGACCTTCGATGTTGTCTTTATAGCCCGAAGTGTACTGCGCAGAAAGCCCACCGAACCAAGCATCGCCGCTCCAACTTAAACGCGATGACAGTAAAGTGTCGGGATAACGCCAATCACCGGCCAGTCTTTCTACTTCGGACTCCACTGATTTTTGTCGATCAAAGTTCAACACGTGTGTTGCATCGAAGGTCCAGCGCAGTGAGCCGGCATCGGCAAGGTCGAAATAATGTGTATAGGTGATGTCGAAGCCATCAGTCTCTTGAATACCAAGGTTTTGTAGCTGCAAATGCACATCACCCGCCAGACGACTGGTGATCACGCCCACGCCGTTTTCGCATTCTTCAAAGCCGATACCTTCGGTAATAGTGGCTGGTAACTCACCACAGAAGCGCAAACTTGGGTCGTTGATACTGCGGCGCAACAGGAATTCACCGTCAATACCGACAATATTGTCGTGTTCGAAATTCCAGTAGTCGAACGTCAGTGTCGCATCGTCACTGTAGCTCCACGCGAAACCGGCGTTGTACGAGGTTGAGGTTTCGGCCTCGAGGTCATCGTTACCGAAGATTTTACTTAAGAAGGTGTTTTCGACATCGCCTTCAAAACAGTAATTACCGATAAACTCTGACTTACAATCGAGCGCGAAGGAACTCAAGGTTACTTCGGCACCTACTTGTGAAAGCGATGGTGCACGGAATGATTCGGCCCACGAGGCGCGGAAAATCAGCGCATCGGTTGCCGTGTAACGTACGGTCGCCTTGGGATTGAAGTCACCACCGAAGTCGTCGTAATGGTCATAGCGACCCGCGAGCTGTAAGTCGACATCCGGCAATAGTGGAATAAAGAATTCACTGTAAAGCGCCCATTGGTCGCGCTCTGCTTCGGCACCGGTTGAGCCAAAACCAATCACACCTGGGTCATAGTTATTTTCGAAAGTACCGCGGGCAATTGGATCTGGACGGTCGGTGATCTCTTCGCGCCGGAACTCGGCGCCAAAGGCTGCTGAAACCATGCCGTGCGTGACTTCGAACAGTTCACCAGACATCTTATAGTCGAAGCCCAGTAGCGTGGATTCGCCGTTACGTGGCACTTGTTCTTCAATCAATGCCAACACGTCATCGTTGCCAGTTTGGCCGCCGAATGGGTTGTACCACAAGCCACCCTCATCAGGACTACAGTTGGTGCTACCGTCGGCACAGAGTTCGCCCAATAGCGCGGCTTCAAATTGTGCTTCATTGATAATGCCTGCTTCGCCACGCTGTTCCGATTTGCTTTGTGAGTAGCTGATGGCGGCTTCCCAGTCCCACATGCCAAAGTAGCCATTCAAGCCTGAAACCACCCGGAAAGCATCGGTGGTATTACTGAGCGTGCGCCCTTCTGGGAAGCGGCCCCACAGTGACAAGGTTGAGTCAGGCGCAAAGCCTAGATCGGCATAGAGTGCGTCGTAACGCGCCTTGAGTTCGTCAGGAAAATCTGGGTGATCGTACGCGACGGCATAGCCGCTAAACGGCGCGGCGGTGGAGTTACTGGTCGACTTGGTTTGCGACACCATCACCTCGGTGAACCAGTTCATGGTACCGACCGGGACATTGAGATTTACGCCCGCACCCACTTGTTCGAGTCCGGCATAGGTTGGCAAATAGGCGTTTTGATTGTACTCGCAGTACTCACCGAACGAGCTCGTCGGGAAGCCTTCGCGACCGTCGTAGCGCAGCGGGTCTGGACAACTCGCTTCAACGTAGTCAATGTCGTCAAAAAACGGTGTGTTAAAGCTTGGGTAAATGCCTTGTTGGCTGGGGAAGAAGCTGTAAGCGGTTTGTTCACGGTCGCGATCGTACAGGGCGTTGCGCTTGTAGTAGTCAAGGTAGCCCGTCAAGTTGGCACCGTTGCTGAAGTTCTTGCCGGCAACGATGTTTAAATTGATCTTATCGTCACTCGAAGATGCCTCGGAATTACCGTAGCCGAGATTGATTTCGGCACCTTCGTAATCTTTCTTCAGAATGTAATTGATAACCCCAGCAATGGCATCCGCACCATAGGTCGCTGATGCGCCATTGGCGAGAATCTCGACGCGTTCAATAGCCGCGAGTGGAATGCTGTTGATATCGACAAAATTCTCAAAGTTATTGGCGAACGAGCTCGCGCTAATGCGGCGGCCGTTGACGAGAGTGAGCGTCGATGAAGCGCCCAAGCCACGCAGACTTGCGGCCGCTTGACCGACGGGTGAGTCAGCCTGCAAGGCACCGCTACTGCTGGTGTTAAAGCTGCCGGTGCCACCGCGCGTTTGCGCAGTGTATTTGAGCAGCTCGCTTAGCGTATCGGCTGGTGTATTGGCAATCTCTTCAGCATCGATAATGGTGAGCGGCTGAGCGCCTTCAAGGTCAACGCCTTTAATTTGCGAGCCGGTGACGGAGATTTTCTCAACGTCTTCGTTCTCGGTGGTTTCGTTGGCAGCGCTGGTGTCTTGCATCGCAAGCGCTACAGGTGAAAGTGCAAAGCCCACGATTGGAGCTAACAGTAGGTTCCATTTAGACATAATGATCCCCCGGGGATGTCAAATTTTGTTGTTCTGGTTGTGCTTGACGTGCGTACAGCTAGAGGGACCTTTGCAGGAGCCTTCAACGCACTAATTATTTGAATTAAATAGAGATTCGCGAGCGAACTAGACGTTGCTCACGCTGCGGAACGCTATTCGTCCCACCATTCGGAGAGGTAAAAGCTACGGTAGTGATAGGTGTTCAAGCGAGCTGCTTTTTTTAACACTGTCGGCCTCCGTAGTTGTGGTTGGTGATGATTGCAAAAAATTTGACTGTTTAAATTTTTAGCATTAGGTTTTGCGGCTGTCAATCTAGGGGAATCACATGTTTCGGTCAATAGTTATCTTTTTCACGTTACTTCAATCGGTTAGTTACGTTTCGGCAAACGAAGCTGAAGTTGAGCACCAGTTGCTACTTGCTGGCGGTGCGCTCAAAACCTGCTCCAGCATGGCGCCGCGCAACTGTTCTGACGCTGCCTGGGTAGACGCTGAAACCATGCGTACCGGCAACCGCGTCACCCTCGATGAAAAAACCATTGAACCGCTGTTTAGCGATGATTTATGGCCCGTGATGCGTTCGAGTGTTCGCGACAAAGTCAAGAAAATTATCAACACAATTCGCGACGATAGCAGCAAGTTATCAATGTCGAGTTCGGCGTTTGCCGATGCCTTTCGCGCCGCCGATGAAGAACTTTACCGCGAATTATCAGATGCCGAGTGGTACCGCATTATCGACCATTTACAAGTACCGGTGACGCTGCCTGAGCAGGTTAATTTTGCAGCGACCGAGAATGCCTACAGCCGTGCTATTTATCAGCGCTTTGTGGCGATGGCCGCAGCAGCCGCCAAGGAACGAGGCGCGACGTCTCGCGGTCCGCGGATTCTCATTAGTACTGCATCGTCTCGCGATCCGTTCGATGCGGTCGACTTTTATCTCGCCGTATTTCGCCAAGCCGGTGCTGCGGTCGATGTCGAAGTGCGTTGGTTACCGCTCGACGCCGCAATTCGCTCAGCGCAGACCGCTGACCAGTGCAAGCGCCTGGAAAGCTATCGTGCTGAAGTGTTAGGGAGCCATCAACGCGCACGGGTCTATCCCGCGAAACATCGGGAGCAGCTGGCGTTTTGCCAAGACTCTGAAGCTGCCCGCGAATTACTCGAATGGGCCGACGGTTTGTTTTTAAATGGTGGCGACCAAAGCCTGACGGTGCAGGCGTTTCGCCAACCGAATGGTGAACCAACGTCCGAACTCGAATTGATTCAGCAGCGCTTAGCCGCGAGCACTTTGGTGCTAGGCGGCACCAGTGCTGGAACGGCAGTACAGTCGCCGCAGCCGATGATCAGCAACGGCAGTAGTCGCGCCGCGCTCCTTGATGGTGCCGTTGCTGCGCCTGCGCCACAAGTCGGCTGCGAGCGCGACGGCACCTGCTTGCGTGGGGTCAGTTCCGACAGCTTGACCTATGATGCCCTCGGTGGCTTGGCAACTTTTGCCGCAGGCATTTTAGATACGCATTTTTCGGAGCGCGGCCGACAAGCACGATTGATGCGCTTGGCAGCTGACACCAAAACACCTTTTGCGGTAGGCGTCGACGAAACGACCGCACTGGCCGTAAATGTTCGTAACGGGGCATTCGAAGTTGTGGGCGAGCGCGGTGTTTTCTTCATCGAAGGAGCCACCGCAGCTGACACTGCCGTTGCCGCCACCGTATCCTATTTGAGCTCAGGTGCGACCGGCACACTTAGCCGCAGCGGCCTCGATGAGGTGGTGTTCGCCACCGACGGACACACTGTACCAAGCGATGACAGCGCTGATTTCCTGCGTGACCGCACTGCCATTGAACTGCTGAAACGCGTGTGTAGCGGCGCCGAACAGATCCGTGAAAGCTTCGACGACGCACAACTCTTGATTCAAGTGGACGCGCAATCACGCTTCGCGCGCAGCGGCACTGAGTGCCAAGTGCACAACGTGCAGATGGGCTTTGTATATTGATAGTGCTAAACTGCGTGCAGTTGAGCTTTTAAGGATTTTCACATGATTCAAAGTATGACCGGTTACGCACGCCTCGAACACAAAGCTGAGTGGGGCACCATTACGTGGGAGCTGCGTTCGGTAAACCAGCGCTTTTTGGAAACCTTCTTCCGTATGCCGGAGCAGTTTCGTGGCATGGAGAACATGCTGCGCGAAAAGCTGCGCAAGCAATTGCAGCGCGGCAAAGTCGAATCGAATCTGCGGGTGAGCTTCAACGAGCAAACCGAAGGCGGTTTGCAGCTGAATGAAGAGCTGGCGAAAAGCGTGATCTCAAGCGCCAATTGGATTGCCAACCAAAGCGCTTCCGCGCAGCTGAACCCGTTAGATGTGCTGCGCTGGCCAGGTGTGGTCGCGCAAGACGAAGCCGACATGGACGCCATCCAAAATGACGTCGCAGCTGCGTTTGATGCCGCCGTTGCTGAGTTTGTCAGCAACCGCCAAAGCGAAGGTAAAGCACTCGAGCGTTTGATTGAAGAACGTCTCGAAGGCGTTTCCGATCAAGTTTCAATCGTACGCAAACGCATGCCAGAAGTACTTGAATGGCAACGTGAGCGCTTACTCACACGTTTGGCCGAAGCGCGCGTCGAACTCGACCCACAGCGCTTAGAATCAGAAATGGTCATGCTGGCGCAAAAAACCGACGTCGCCGAAGAACTCGACCGCCTCGACACCCACGTCGTCGAAACCCGCAAAATCCTGCGCAAAGGCGGAGCCTGCGGCCGCCGCCTCGACTTTATGATGCAAGAATTCAACCGCGAAGCGAACACCCTCGGCTCGAAGTCGATTAACACCGACATTACGAATGCGGCTGTGGAGTTGAAGGTGCTGATTGAGCAAATGCGGGAGCAAATTCAAAATATCGAATGATGTTCCAAGTCGAAGCACATCGGTAAACATGTCCTCACGTAGCCCGCACTTCTAGTGCGGGTCTAGCTAGCAATAAACACCTATCTCTTGCCTAAGACATCGCCCCAATAACTCAGGTTCCTAAGTCTGAAAATTGAATTTTCGTGTGACAGCCCTTGCCGCAAGATTGTGGTATCTTTTAAAGCATATTAATAACACGCTCAAAATGGATTAAGGCAGGGATATAAAAATGACAAGTACCCAACAGCGCGCCGCGCTTCAGCGCCAAATTTGGCAGATTGCCAACGACGTTCGTGGCTCAGTAGACGGCTGGGATTTTAAGCAGTATGTACTCGGTACCTTGTTCTATCGCTTTATCAGCGAAAACTTCGCTAGCTACATTGAAGCCGGTGACGAAAGCATTAACTATGCATCGCTTGATGACTCAGTGATTACTGACGACATTAAAGACGATGCCATAAAAACCAAAGGCTATTTCATTTACCCAAGTCAGTTATTTGCGAACGTGGCCAAAACCGCGAACAATAACGAGAGCTTGAACACCGACCTTGCCCGCATCTTTGGTGAAATTGAAAATTCAGCCAACGGCTATGCATCGGAAGACGACATTAAAGGCCTGTTCGCAGACTTCGACACCACCAGCAACCGATTGGGTAATACCGTAAAAGACAAAAACCTACGTTTAGCGGCGGTATTAAAGGGCGTAGCCGGGTTAGACTTCGGTAACTTCGAAGACAACCAAATCGACCTTTTCGGCGACGCTTATGAGTTTCTTATTTCAAACTATGCAGCGAATGCCGGGAAATCAGGTGGCGAGTTTTTCACGCCGCAACATGTATCAAAGCTTATTGCGTTACTGGCCATTCATGGGCAAACCAGCATCAATAAAATCTATGACCCGGCAGCTGGTTCGGGTTCTCTGCTGATGCAGGCGAGAAAGCATCTAAACCTTCATAATATTGAAGATGGTTATTTCGGACAGGAGATTAACCACACCACTTACAACCTTGCGCGTATGAACATGTTCCTACACAACATCAACTACGACAAGTTCAATATCCAGTTAGGAAACACGCTCACTAATCCACACTTTTTGGACGACAAGCCGTTTGATGCCATTGTTTCTAACCCACCCTACTCGGTGAAGTGGATTGGTAGCGATGACCCCACCCTGATTAACGACGAGCGTTTTGCCCCAGCAGGCGTACTTGCGCCTAAATCAAAAGCTGACTTCGCCTTCGTGCTGCACGCACTCAGTTATCTTTCAAGCAAAGGCCGTGCAGCCATAGTTTGTTTCCCCGGTATTTTCTATCGCGGTGGTACCGAGCAGAAAATCCGTAAGTACTTAGTGGATAACAACTACGTTGAAACCGTGATTTCATTAGCGCCAAACTTGTTCTTTGGCACTACGATTGCCGTAAATATTTTGGTGCTCTCCAAGCATAAGCAAGACACCACCACGCAGTTTATTGACGCAAGTAACTTGTTCAAGAAAGAAACCAATAACAACGTACTGACCGATGAGCACATCGAGCAGATTATGAAGGCGTTCGAAAGCAAAGAGGATGTTGAGCACTTTGCCAAGTCGGTACCATTTGAGAAGGTTTCTGGAAGTGAGTACAACCTTTCTGTCAGCAGCTATGTCGAAGCCAAAGACAATCGCGAAGTTATCGACATTACAGAGCTCAACGCTGAGCTGAAAACCACCGTTGCCAAGATTGACCAGTTGCGTGCGGATATTGATGCGATTGTGGCGGATATTGAAGGGACTCAGGCATGAAAGCAATAAGCTATCTGGAGAAGCTACTTGGTGATATTGACGTCGCTTGGAAGACACTAGGTGATATTCAGTTTTTTGAAATAGCCAATAGTGGGAGGAAACCGGTCAAAGCGTCTCTACGCGCGCCTGGTTCGATCCCTTACTATGGCGCTAACAACATTCAAGACTATGTTGAGGGTCATACTCATGACGGTGAATTCGTCTTGATTGCCGAAGATGGCTCAGCAAGTCTTGAGAACTACTCGGTTCAGCATGTTACTGGAAAATTTTGGGCTAACAATCACGTCCATGTTGTCCGAGGTAAATCAGGGGTGAATACACGTTTTTTATATCACTTTCTTTGTACTGTTAACTTCATCCCGTTTTTATCTGGTGGAGGACGAGCTAAGCTGACCAAAGGTAAATTGGTCGATATAACAATCCCAGTCCCATGCCCTGAAAACCCAGAAAAGTCGCTGCAAATCCAAGCGGAAATCGTCCGAATTTTAGACGCATTTACCTCCCTTACCGCCGAGCTTACCGCCGAGCTTACCGCGCGCAAAAAACAATACAACTACTACCGCGATAAATTGCTCAGCTTTGAAGATGGCGAGGTGGAGTGGAAGTCTTTGGGTGAAGTGGCGAATGTTTTTGATTCTTTACATCAAACCCCTCAATATTCGGAAACTGGTTTAAGTATGGTTCGAGTCACGGATATCAAAGGTGGTTTTGTCAACTTGAACACCACATTGAAAGTTAGTGAAGATGTTTTTAACAATTTCACAAAAAAATACCGCCCACAGAAACTTGATTTGGTTATGTCTCGAGTTGGTTCTTATGGGAATGTTGGAATCATTCCCTCGGATAACTCTGTTTGTATGGGGCAAAACACAGTGGTTATCCAACCTAAAATTAATAGCAAATATCTTTTCCATATTTTGGTATCTGCGATCGGGCAGAGCTTTATAGAGAAAAACGTCGGTGGCGGAAACCAAAAAACTTTGAGTTTGAAAGCGATTAAGTCAATACCAATTCCAATTGTAAATACCGAAAAGCAGACTCGTGTTGTCGCGACACTCGACAAATTCGACGCTCTAACCAACTCTATAACCGAAGGCCTCCCCCGCGAAATCGAGTTACGGGAAAAGCAGTACGAGTACTATCGTGATTTGCTGCTAAGTTTTCCGAAACCAGATGAGCAGGTAGCTTAAAATGTGGAAAATGCTTGGGGATACCATCTTCTTAGGTGCTTTTCGCCAAGCGATAGGTAATTGTGCAAAGTTGCGTGCATACGAGTTTTCAATGTTAACTACCAAGGATTTCTGGGTAGTTCAAAGTTTAACAATAACAAGGAAAAGGAGTTCCCAATGACCAGCAATATTGAGATTTACCAAACCGATAATGGCAAGCTTGAACTGAAAGTTGAGCTTGATGATGAAACAGTATGGTTAACACAAGCTCAAATAGCTGAGCTGTTCGAAGTTAAGCCGCAAAACATCACCATGCACCTGAAAAACGTATTTGCCGACGGCGAGCTACAAGAATCGGCAACTTGTAAGGATTCCTTACAAGTTCAAATGGAAGGTGCACGAGAAGTTAAACGGAAGCGCAAGCTCTACAATCTCGATGCCATTATTTCCGTGGGTTATCGTGTGAATTCAGCGCGCGCAACGCAATTCCGGCAATGGGCCACGCGAACATTAAAGCAACACTTGATTGAAGGCTACACGCTAAACCAGCGCCGGTTGCAAGAGCGAGGTGTTGAGTTCGAACAAGCAACTGCTCTGCTCTCTCGCACACTGGCTAACCAGCAATTGGTGAGTGATGAAGGCGAGGCTGTACTTGCTGTTATTAATGACTATGCGCGCAGTTGGAGCCTGTTACAGGGTTATGATGAACAAAGCTTAATCTCACTAACGAACAAGCAAAATAACATGCTGGCGCTTGAGCTAGACGATGTACTTGTCGCGATTGCCGAACTTAAAAAGATGCTTATTGAAAAAGGTGAGGCTACTGAATTATTTGGTCAACTGCGAGGTGATGGCTTAACCTCAGCGTTGGCAACCATCGAGCAAGGTTTTGCCGATGAATTGTTTTACCCAAATGTTGCCAGCCGTGCAGCGCATCTGCTTTATTTTGTAATTAAGAATCACCCGTTTGCCGATGGTAATAAACGCACGGGGTCATTTTTGTTTTTATGGTATTTGCGAGTGAATCAGCACCTATTGGCAAAGCCTGTTGAACAACTGATAAACGACAATACGCTGGTTGCGCTGGCATTATTAGTTGCTGAAAGCTTACCCGACCAGAAAGAACTAATGATTCGTTTGGTTGAGCACTTTATATTGCTGAAATCGGATAGTTGAGGCAACTCTTTCTAATTTGGAAACAGTTCGATAACAATAAAAATAGTTGCGAAGTGAAAAGGCTGTTGCAGAAAAAGGATACAAAGGAATGACCACCTACAAACCCATAGCTGAATCGAAACACTTTATCGTTTTAGATAAGTACACCAAGCAATATGAAGTTGCTGAAAGCTACCAAAGCGAGAGTGATTTAGAGCGCGAACTGATCCAAGATTTAGCGAATCAGGGCTATGAGTATGTGCCTAGCCTGAATAACCCTATTGCCATGCTTGCCAACGTGCGCGTGCAGTTACAAGCGTTGAATAACGTTGCGTTATCAGACGGCGAGTGGGCGCGCTTTGTTGAAACCTACCTTGATAGGCCCAGCGACAGCATCACCGACAAAACTCGCAAAATTCATGACGATTACATTGAAGATTTTGTTTTTGATGATGGTCGCATTCAAAACATTTACCTGGTCGATAAAAAGAATATTGCGCGCAACAAAGTGCAGGTGATCAAACAGTTTGAACAAACGGGTTCGCACGCGAATCGTTACGACGTAACCATTCTGGTGAACGGCCTGCCACTGGTTCAAATTGAACTGAAAAAACGCGGTGTAGCCATTCGCGAAGCCTTTAACCAAGTGCACCGCTACAGCAAAGAGAGCTTCAATGCAGAAAGCTCGCTGTTTAAGTATTTGCAGCTGTTTGTCATTTCAAACGGTACCGACACGCGCTACTTTGCTAACACCGTGAAGCGTAACAAGAACACCTTCGATTTCACCATGAACTGGGCGAAATCTGACAACGGCTTGATAAAAGACCTTAAAGACTTCACTGCGACCTTCTTTCAAAAAGAAACGTTGCTCAAAGTATTACTGCACTTCTCGGTGTTTGATGTCAGCGATACCCTGCTGGTGATGCGGCCCTATCAAATTGCCGCTACTGAACGCATCTTGTGGAAGATTAAGAGCGCGTTTCAGGCAAAGCAATGGAGTTCAACCGATGCTGGCGGCTATATTTGGCACACCACCGGATCAGGGAAAACATTAACCAGCTTTAAAGCAGCACGCTTAGCGACCGAGCTTGAGTTTGTGGACAAAGTATTCTTTGTGGTGGACCGCAAAGACCTTGATTACCAAACCATGAAGGAATACCAACGCTTCTCGCCAGACAGTGTGAATGGCTCAGACAGCACCGCAGGGCTTAAGCGCAATTTGAGTTTGGATGACAACAAAATCATTGTGACCACCATTCAGAAACTGAATAACCTGATGAAAACCGAGCGTGACTTACCGGTTTATCGTCAGCAGGTGGTGTTTATTTTTGACGAATGCCACCGCAGCCAGTTTGGTGAAGCGCAGAAGAACTTACAAAAGAAATTTAAGCGCTATTATCAGTTTGGTTTCACCGGAACGCCGATATTTCCACAGAATGCATTAGGCGCTGAGACGACCGCTAGCGTGTTTGGTCGGGAACTGCATTCGTACGTGATCACTGATGCCATTCGCGATGAAAAAGTCCTGAAGTTTAAGGTGGATTACAACGACGTACGACCCCAGTTCCGTCAAATTGAGACCGAGCAGGACGAGAAAAAACTCAGTGCCGCAGAGAACAAACAAGCGTTACTACACCCAGAACGTATTCGGGAAATCACCCAATACATTTTGACTCACTTCCGCCAAAAAACGCACCGAATGAAGGCTGGCGGGCGAGGCTTTAATGCTATGTTCGCGGTCAGCAGCGTTGATGCCGCAAAAGCCTACTACGAGGCGTTTAAACGACTGCAACAAGATGCCGAGCGGCCTTTGCGTGTCGCAACCATTTTCTCGTTCGCCGCGAATGAAGAGCAAGATTCCATCGGTGAGATACCGGATGAAAGCTTTGAAGTTTCTGCCATGAATAGCAGCGGTAAGGAGTTTCTAAGCGCAGCGATTGCTGATTACAACGCTATGTTTCAATCCAACTACGGTGTGGACAGTAACGGCTTTCAAAACTATTACCGCGATCTCGCCAAGCGCGTGAAAAGCCAAGAAATTGATTTGCTAATTGTGGTGGGTATGTTCCTTACTGGGTTTGATGCGCCGACATTGAACACGCTGTTTGTGGATAAGAACCTGCGTTACCACGGACTTATTCAAGCGTATTCGCGCACCAACCGTATTTACGATGCCACCAAGACATTCGGCAATATCGTGACTTTCCGTGATTTAGAGAAAGCGACGATTGATGCCATCACTTTATTTGGTGATAAGAATACCAAGAACGTGGTGCTCGAGAAGAGCTATAAAGAGTACATGGAAGGCTTCACTGACCTCGTAACCGGGCAAGCACGGCGTGGTTTCATGGAAGTGGTTTCCGAACTTGAGCAGCGTTTTCCTAACCCTGATGAAATTGAACTCGAGAAAGACAAGAAAGACTTCGCCAAGTTATTTGGTGAGTATTTGCGTGTTGAAAACATCCTGCAAAACTACGATGAATTTGCCAGCTTAAAAGCGTTGCAGACCATTGATACGAGCGATGCGGAAGCTGTTGAAGCGTTCAAGATTGAGCATCACTTAAGCGACGACGATATTGCGACGTTACAAACCATTCGCATACCACCTGAGCGTAAAGTGCAGGATTATCGCTCGACCTATAACGATATTCGCGACTGGATACGCCGCGAGAAATCAGCCGAGGACCAAGCACAGTCAACAATCGACTGGGACGATATTGAGTTTGAAATCGACTTGCTGAAGTCGCAGGAAATTAACCTCGATTACATTCTTGAACTGATATTCGAGCAGAACAAGAAAAACAAAAGCAAAGGCGATTTAATTGAAGAAGTTCGCCGTCTGATTCGAGCAAGCCTTGGTAACCGCGCCAAAGAAAGCCTAATTGTCGACTTCATTAACCAAACCGACTTAGATGAAATGCCAGATAAAGCAGGCATTATCGATGAGTTCTTCAAGTTCGCTCAAGCCGAGCAACAGCGCGAAGCCGAAGAGCTCATTCGTTCAGAAAACCTAAATGAAGACGCGGCCAAACGCTACATCGCCGCTTCATTGCGCCGCGAATACGCCAGCGAAAACGGCACCGAACTCAACTCAACACTACCGAAGTTAAGCCCGTTGAACCCAGAATACCGAACCAAGAAGCAAACGGTGTTTCAGAAGATTTCTGCGTTTGTTGAAAAGTTTAAAGGAGTTGGTGGGCAGATTTAAGGTGTTGATACCTTATGCAGATAGGAAGTCTACGCGCTTCAATTTTAACCTCCCCATATCAAGATGTTTGGGGTCGTAACATGGAAGGTCATAAATAGTGACGATCTCAACATACAAAGAGTTCATTAGTGGTGTTAAAAGGCATCCTGAAAATTTTTATATCATTCATTACTCGTGCCAGAGTCTAAATGATGAGAATGAAGGTCTGTCCCCTCGCATTACATCAATAGCTGTGCAGCACTTGTCGACCGACCAAACGGTGAGCTTTTCAATGCATGCTGTAGCCGAAGAGTTGAGAATAGTGAGAGACGATGTCAAGGGGCGTATGGATGAAGTTGAAACGGTGCTTCTTCGAGCGTTTAATGAGTTCATAAGGGACAGGCGAGATAAGTACTGGGTTCATTGGAACATGCGGAACCTTACTTATGGCTTTGAGCATCTGCAACACCGTTACCGTGTTCTGACTGGTGCTGATTTAGCAGTCATTCCTGTAGAGCGAAGGATTAATTTGAGTGACATGCTTCGATTAAGATACGGTAGTGACTACGTACCTCATCCACAGCTTATAAACCTAATGGAATTGAATGGTGGACGGCACCGACATTTTTTAACAGGAGCCGAAGAGGTAGAGGCTTTCTCAGCCGGTGAATACATGAGGATGCACGGCTCAACTCTCTGTAAGGTTGGATTTTATCGGAAAGTCATCAATCGGCTAATATCTGGTAAGCTGAAAACTAAGTCGAACAGTATCGGTGTTTTTGTGGACCAATTACTCGAGAGTCGTATTGCGAAATTTATTGCTTTGATAGCTGCATTATTGGGTGTTTTCAGCGGTGCGACATTAATGTTGTCCCAATTGGTATGAAAATTTGTACCAATTTGATGGTTAAGGGCAAGGATTAGAATATGTATAAAATAGATAGAGTAGACATTACCGGCTTTTGGGGGCGTTCAAAGGCGAGTGCCTCATTTAACGGCGATGTAAATATAATAATTGGCCGTAATGGGACAGGTAAAACTACATTTATGAATATCCTTCATTCAGTCCTTACGGTTGATATAGAGGGTTTGGCTGAGAATGAGTTTGATACGGTTAAAGTAGTACTTATCGATGGTAAGCGCAGAAAAACCATATCCGTAAAACGAGATGCGCTTACGAATGAGTTTGCCAAGGGTGTTGTCAGTTATCAAATATCAAATCAGAAATCTAAAACAGTAAGGCTGGCGACATCTGACGATCGCAGATTAACCTTTAGTGCAAGGCGGCGCTTATTTGAAGAAACAGAAGAGCTAAAACGCGAACTTCAATCTTTAATAGCGATCTCGTCGTTATCTGTCTATAGATTGAGGAATGACGACGAATATGAGGTCAGAGATCGTCACGGTTCGAGAGTTGTCGCACCTGTTGATTTCCGTCTTGAACAGGCATTACGGGCTTTGTCGCATTATCAACTTGAACTAGCAGAGAAGGCGCAACAAGTTTCTAAAAAGCTTCAACGAAGTGTTTTAGCATCAGTACTTTATAGTGAAGAGGATTTAAATGCGAAAGGGTGGCAAATTGACTTTGATCGTGATGAGGAACAATCAAAGCTTGTTTTAGCCTATGGGCAACTTAACTCCGTAGATAGTGAAATTAGAAAAAAAATTAGGTTCCATGTTGAAGCTATAGATAATGCAGTGAAAAGTATTCGAGAAGGAAAAAATAGCGCTAGAACAGCGCTTGATGTCAAACCTCTTGAAGCCTTGAGGAAAACAAGAAAAATAATTGATCTGTCGTTAGATGCTGAGAATGATAATAAAGAGATATATAAGCCGATAGATCTTTTTCTTAAAAAGCTTTCTGATTTTATTAGTGATAAGAGTTTTAGCTTCGTATCTGGCCGCCTGGCGATTGAGAATAAACATGGTCTAATTGACCACAAGAAGATGTCGTCTGGAGAAAAGCAGTTGATCATTTTGCTTATTGAGGCGTTGTTGCAGAAGAAAGCGCAGCATGTCTTTTTAACTGACGAGCCGGAACTGTCACTTCATATAGATTGGCAGCGAAAGATCATACCAGCAGTGAGAGATATTAATCCTAATGCTCAAGTGTTAGTCGCAACTCATTCTCCCGAAGTAGCATCATATTATTCGAGCTCGATCCTTGACATGGAGGACCTTATTCATGGCTGAGCTCGAATATTCGACGCAAGCACATAACGTGCTAAATCGATTTTATCGAGTTGATAAAATGGTTTTTGTTGAAGGCAAGGACGATGTAGGGTTTTGGGAAATTATCTTCGCGAAACTTTATCCATACAAAGTTAAAGTCGAGCCTGTTGGCAGCAAGCCCCAACTTAGAAATTATGTAAACAAAATTGCAGAGGGCGAGGCTGACTATTTAGTCGCCATGGATGTTGACTACGACTATTTAATAAATGACGAGAATTTTCCAGATCATGTAATCACTACAGTAGGATATTCTATTGAAAACTCATTAGTGACCGATGAGTCCTTAACTAGGTTGATAAAAAACTTATGTCGCTTAACTTCTGCTCAGCAGCCCACAGAAATGACTAGAGCATGGATTGAAGATACAAGTAATTTATTAAAGCCTCTCCTAATTACTGATGTTGTAAATCAAGCTGAAGAGATTGGTGTGAGAGTAGGACTAGACAACTCCGATCGATTTTTTAAGACAACGAAGTGCGCAGAGCTGTGTGAAGAAAAAATTGCCGGCCATATAGAAAACTTGGGTTTAGGTGTGTCCCCGGAATGTATCGCTCAGTGGGAACAGCAAATAAACGAGCTTGGCCGACCATATTTTGAGCTAGTTAGAGGACATTTTATTTTTTCTGCAGCAATGCGTTTCGTTAAAGTTGCTTCTAAAAATTTCGATAAATCAGTCAGTTTATCCGTAGATGCGTTCTACTCAAATTTGCTGGCTGTTTTCGAGCTGACCTTCAAAAATGGTCATCCTCATTTTCAATATTATGATGCACGTTTTCAGAAACTACCCGAGGTAAGGCGAAGAAGAGAATGCGCTTAACCATCACCAACTGGATCCAAAAATGGATCCTAAATGCGAAATTGACCAGCCTAAAAAACAGCAAGTATTTGTTTTAAAAGAAAATAATGTACACACCATCCATTCAGATCCAGAACATCGAGTAATGCACCAAGGGCCACACCAATGCTCAAAACTGACAAAAAACTCGAGCGTGATATCGTCCGTGAGCTGACCGCGGTCTGCGAAGCGGCGAAACTCACCTGCAGCGGTTTTGAATGGCTCACTCACACCGTCGATTATGCGAAGTTTCCTGAAAGTTTGCGGGTGACGCTGGTATTTAATGAAACGGTGAACGAAAAAACCATGCTTGCCGAATTCAAAGCGCTGATTTCTCAGGTGCAGTTTGCGCTTGAGCCTATTGTTGACGGTGAGTTACCCGCGGCACAAATCGAGGCCCGCCGCGAACACAGCATCAATTAATAATTAGTCTAGTGTTGGCCCCAGAGCTTCTTCAAGCTCATTAAACATTAAACGCAGACTCTTTCATGGCTTGCTCTGCTCGGCTGATCCCTAATCGCTTAGCAACGGCTTGCCATTGCTTAACCGCATTCAGCACTTCATCGTAAATTTGTGTGGCTTGGGTTTGAGAAAGCCGAAAGAAGTCCTTTACTTCAAAGGCTAAGTCGTAGTCTAAGGCGTTATCATTATCCGTAATATTCAGGTGATGGAAAGAAACTCCGCAATCTCTAAGTAGCTGGCACCCTGAGATTGTTCACCATCATAGTAGTGCAGCTGAGTCTGTCAGCAACAATGCTTCATCGTACGCAAAACTAAACACGCCGCCTCTGCTTGATTCACTGTAAGCGAGTTGCCCTATAAGCAGTGGAGTCTCTATGGGGCACCAGTGAGCATAAACTTCGACGGTTTCACGGCTCATTTTGAACCTTCCAGCAATTTCATGTTTTGCAGCTTGATACCTACTTCGTCGTGAGCGGCCATCTCTGCAAAGTTTCTCTCCATCCCAAGCACAGCCATGATCTTCAAGTAAGTGCCTATGGCAACACCCGGATCTCCCGCGAAAACTTTGTTCACGGTTTTATGATCAAAGCCCGTTCGTTCACACACTAGTTTCTTAGTAAAACCACGCCGCTTCATAGCTAACAATAAGTCTTCACCGAAATGGGCAAGGATTTTTCGCTGCTTCGGAAACAGAACATTGTGCAAATTACGCTTAGACATAACACCAACCATAGGAACTATGTTCCCATTTTTATCCTATAAATAGGATTAATATCCTACATTTAGATATTTTGAGCACATGTCGAAAGCGAATTAAATCGCTTTTTAGATTGGTTCAACGACACGGCAGCTAATTAGCTTGCAACACAGCACTACCACCCCATGGAGTAAACCATACGGGGAAGGCTAGGCTTAGCCAATTTCGAACGAGGTAACGCCAAAGGTCTTAGACAAGGGCAAATTCGGCGCATCGCCGGTATACATGCGGGCCGTTTCAAAACAGGGCGTCATCGCAAAGCGCTTCACCAGATCGAGGGCCGCCTCATTGACGTTCGGCACGTCAAGGAAGACGGCGGCATTATCCTCTACCAGAGAAATTAGATGCAAAAATAATGGCTCCGCCAACTCTGGCGTATCGGCAAACAATGGCGCGATCTTGTAACCGTCTTGCGTGGATCGAATCACCCCATAACCGGACAAGACCCCCTCTTGTAGCACGCCCACCGCGTGACTGTCCTTTTGGGTGATCCATTGCTGGGTAAATTCGCTGCGGGCTGCTGGGAAAAAGGCCCGATCATAGGCGTCGAGTGTAGCGAAAGGAATCTCAGCTAAAGGCACGAAATGAATCGCTTCAGCAACGTCTAAAGTCTTATTGGCGTGCACAAAGTCTGAGGTATTGCTAGTAAATCGAATATTACCATAGGCCAATTTAAACCCAGATTTTTTATAGTTCTGTTGTTGCTCAACGACACCATCTAGCCCGATGTTACACCCCTCAAGATAATGCAATCCAGCCTGCCACATTTGCATGCCATAACCTTGACCTCGGTACGCTGGTTTCACAATATAAAAGCCCAGAAAGCCAAAGGAACTATCGTATTTTATGACCGAAATACAGGCGATCGGTTCGTCTCCGAGATAGCCCATTAAAAATCCATTTGGGTCCGCTTTGTAGTAACTATCGGCATCATGCAATCCGGGGTTCCAGCCTTCTTGTGCCGCCCACGCTACGGCAAGATCCAGCTCGGATCGTGTCATGGTTTTAATCTTGAAAGCTTTATGGGTCATTTGCTGTCCTCATCGTCTTCGCAGTAATGTTTAACCGCGCTTAACACCCCGAATCATAATACGTATATTCCGGCCCTTCGTTAGCGGTGGTTGGTGGGCGATAGCCGACATAGCAATTTGGGCTGCGCAACGGGATGTTGTTATTGGTGGGGCCGTTGAAGCCAACAATTTGGCTGGGCGAAAAGAACATTTCAGTGCCGCCAAAAGTATTGCCCCATGCCCAATCCTCGCCAAGTGTCAGGGCGTTCGATAAGCCGGTGTTGCGGTCGGCTGTGGGGTAGCCATAAACGGTGTCAATGTCGCCCACACCGTCACCGTCGAGATCAACATTGCCGTTTGCTTTTTCCGCTTCACCCTGAATCAAGGCTTTCGCATAAACAAGGCTTACCGCGCCTTTACTGGAGGCGACGAATCCCTCTAATAACGCGCGGTTCGCGTCGGTACGGAAATTCAAAAATGACGGCGCTGCGGTAACAGCCAAAATACCTAGAACCACGATCACAACAATCAGTTCTATCAGGGTGAAACCATTAAGTTTGTTCATCGTCTTTCGCTCGCTCATAGCTGAGGTATAGATAACTTATCAATTTGTTATAAAGAATTATCAGCAACCCTTAACTATATTGCAACAACTATTGACTAGGTGTTCGACGCGGGCACGAATTCGCGCAACCAAACATCGACGGTTACGCTTAGTGACTGTAAAGCTTCAGCGCGGGCGCGGCCTTGCGCGCTGGCGCGATGCAAATGCGGTGTCATTAGTAGTAAAGCTTGAATGGCTTGGTGTGAGGGCAAGTCAAAGGTGTAGGTCAGGTGCTGCTCGGACGCTAAGCGCCACTGGTCGGCAGCTACGGGCAGGCGCTCGGGCTTGCTGTGCACTTGCTCATAGATGACGTGCTTGAGTTCAGCGAGGTGTTCGCTGCCAGGGTCGACCATCAGCAGGCGCCCGTCAGGCTTTAGCACCCGTGCAAACTCGCTTTCGACGGGGAAACCAAACACGCATAACAAAGTATCGATGCTGGCGCTTGGTAATGGAATGTGGCTATTCGAAGCGACCAGCCATTGCACGCGCGAGTCCTGCTTCGCGGCCGCCAACACCGCCCACTTCGAAATATCTAACGCGGCTACGTGCAGCGAACGCTCGCCGTCGGCGGCGCGGTCGAGCAAGTGCCGCAAATAATAGCCCTCGCCACAACCAGCGTCGAGTAACGCCTGCGTATCGTCATTGAGCACAAGCGTCGCTAGAGCATCGGCGATCGGTGCGTAAAAGCCCTGCGCCAGAAACTCCGCGCGCGCTTGCACCATGGCTTTACTATCACCGGGGTCTTTCGAGCGTTTGTTCTGCACCGGCAGCAGGTTCACGTAGCCTTGCTTGGCGACGTCAAAGCTGTGTCCCTGAGAACAGCGCCAAGCGTTGCCCTCCAGAGTTAACGGCGACTGATCGAGTGGGCAGCAAAGCTGCTCAAAAGGGTGTATACCTGCTGTCATTTCATCAGCAGCATTAGTTCGTGCGCACTTTGTTGGCCGATGTGGCGCACCAGCTCGCGCGGCGTGTTGTCACCGAACTCGAAGGTCACCGCATGCACGCCGTAGGTGCGGCCAATAAAGTGCGTAAACACATCCGAGTCTTCTCGATAGCTGGCGCGCTCGCGCACCGTAAACGAGCTCAGGCGACTTTCCTTCAAGGCGTCGAGCCACTGAGTGACAAAATCAACGGGTTCGGCACCCGAATCAGGCGCTAGGGTGTAGAAAATATCTTGTTGGGTGGAGTGAAAATCTAACGCGAAGGCGAGGCGTTCATCGTCACCAAGCTGTTGATTCAAATAATCAATCACTGCCTTGGTTTCGGGTTGGCTGAAGACGCCCCAATCACGATTAAGGTCTTTGCCACCGACGTTGTGACGCCAATGGCCGTTGGCAACCCCATCGGGGTTGACCATGGGTACGACTAACACGTTGTAGCGGTCAAAAAAGCCATTCTGTAACGCGCCGTCGGCCGCCAAGTAATCAACGAACGACAGTAAGCCAATTGCGCCGGTTAATTCAGGTGGATGCTGACGCCCAATCACCAACAACCATTCTTTGTTGTCTTCGGCAACGGCTTGCATGGCGACGATATCGCGCCCCTGCACAGAGGTGCCAATGACCTGAGTGGTGAAGCGTTCAGCGCGCGCGTCAGTGGTCATCCACTGTTGATAATCAGCGCCGGTCCATAACTCTTGGCCAGCAACATAAAGTGGTTGTTCGCCAAGCGCCAAAGAGAATTGAAATTGCTGGTCAACCACAGTAAAAGGCAGGGTTTGCCAGGTGTCGCCATCTAAGCTGATTTTCGGCATGTAGCGGGCGCGGCCTTGCTCAGCCACCAGTTCAATCGCAATTTCTTGCGCGCCGGCTTTCGATTCCACCTTGAAGGCATACCAAGGGCTAGGATTAATCGGGTAGTTTTCAGCGACAGTCGTCAGGCGATAATGTTTATCACCGAGTTGTTCACATTGACTGAGCTTACCGCCCTCAAATTCCGCGCTAAAGTTAACGTCCTCGAAATCGCAAGCACTGGCCAAGGTTGGTAAACACAACCCCAGAACAAACCACCAACGTGCCATCATTGTCCTCACTCCTGTGCCGTTGTCGGCAACGCAAAATAATCCGCCACCACCTGCCAACTCAAGCGCTGCAGTGCGAGCGCGGTGTCGGCGTCTAAGTCGGCGGTAAACAGGTTACCCTCTGGGCTACGCTGATACAAACTTGCATACATGACGCAAGCGGCCAAATAGGTGCCTGCCATGCTTGGATGTTTGATATCGCGGCGATAAAGTAACTGCTCGTCCGCTGCGCCGCGCACATCTTTCACAAACAAGTTAATGTCGGGGTGCTGTTTGGCCGCGGCGGCAAAGGCGACGCCAACCGGCACCACCAATGCATCGTGGCGCTTACCTACACGCTCATAGGCCGCTTGCAGTTTGCGACTCATCGACGGCTCATTCTGATAGCCCCAAGTCATCAACAGCAGCGGTTGTATGTCGCGTTTGCGCAATTCTTTAATCATCAGCTCCATGGCTTTTTCAAACCGTGCCGACTTTTTCTCGTCGATAGGTTCGTTGCTGTGGCCTTGTAACACCACCGCGTGCCAGTTGTCGTCACCGCTACTCAAGTAACTATTGAGCAAGCGGCCCGTTTCGTGAATGTGGCCACCCGATAAGGTCAGCAGCCGTACGCGATTTTCACCGACTTGCCACGCTCCCTCAGCGCGCAGCAAGTTGGCGAAGTGATTGTGTATCCCATTGCTGTAAAAGCTGAAACTATTACCAACAAACAACACGCGCTTGGGTTCCTCTTCGGCCAGGGCTGGTGCAACCAGCACCAGTACACAGAGCCAAGCTGCTAACAGTTTACTTACCATGACAAGACTCCTTGTTAGTCGAGAAACACCATGGGTGCTAGCCAAATCGAGACGACAGTCAGCAATGCCATACCAATAATGTTGAGCACCAGTCCTGCTCGAACCATGTCGGGAATACTCAGCTTACCCGAGGCAAACACAATCGCGTTGGGTGGCGTTGCTACCGGTAGCATAAAGGCACAGCTTGCCGCCAAGGTAACTGGAATACACAGCAGCAGCGGTGATACGCCAAGTTCCAGCGCAACCGCACCGACAACCGGTAAGAAGGTTGCCGCGGTAGCAACATTACTGGTGAGTTCAGTAAGGAAGATCACCAAGCCTGTGGCCGCTAAAACCAACGCAATCACACCAAAGGCGCCGAGCGGCATCAAGTTACCGCCAAGCCATGCCGCCAGACCCGAGTCTGAAACAGAAGCTGCCAGACTCAAACCACCACCAAACAGCACCAACACGCCCCATGGCAGTCCTTGCACGTTTTCCCAGGTCAACAGTTGCGCTTGTTTTTGCGAGCCACTTGGTAGCAAAAACAGCAACAGCGCTGCAGCCATGACGATACCGGTGTCGGTCAGAAAATCGATACCGAGCCACGCGGAAATCGGACGGCGCAAAATCCAGAAGGTGATCACCAGTAAAAACACCGCACCTACGCGTGCTTCGGCTTTGCTCATAGGCCCTAAATCAGTCACCATTTTTTTGATGTGATCGTTGACCTCAGGGTTGGCCGGAATATTCACCTTATAGGTAAAGTGCGTCAGCGAATACCACGCCAGTGGTAGCATCAGTAACATTACCGGCACACCCACCAACATCCAGCTGGCGAAAGTGATATGAATATCATAGTTTTCGATCAAAAACGCCGCTAACAAAGCGTTCGGCGGCGTACCGATCAAGGTCGCGAGGCCGCCGATGGTAGCTGCGTACGCGAGACCCAATAACATCGCCTTTTGAAACGATTTGAGCTCATCCGCGTTAAGATGATTATTCTCCTCAGCGATCATATTGGCTACCGACAAGGCAATCGGCATTAGCATCATGGTCGTTGAGGTGTTGGTCATCCACATCGACAACAGCGCTGCGACCCCCATAAAACCGGCGATGAGGAACTTACCGTCGGTACCGGTAACCGACAAGATCGACAACGCAATGCGTTTATGTAACTGCCACTTTTCGATGGCAATGGCCAGAATAAAGCCACCCAAATACAAGTAGATAGTGGGGTTCGCGTAGTGTCGGCTCGCGTCGGCGATGGTGGTCACGTCCAAAAACGGGAACATGATCATCGGCAAGAATGCGGTGACCGGCACCGAGACCGCCTCGGTCGCCCACCACGCCGCCATCCATAGCCCTACCGCCGCAACCCGCCACGCCGCTGGGTCCATGGTGGTTTGGCTGCGATCGAACAGCATCATTACGAAGAATAAGATGGGCCCGAGTAACAGGCCAATATTTTGATAACGCGCCCGCTCTGGGGCGCGTGCTTCAGTTGCGTGCATGATTACATCCTAATTAAAAAGGTTAATTAAAATCGTGCACTTACGTCTAGATAGAACTGGCGGCCATAGTCACGGTGGGCATCTGAGAAGAAGCCAAAGTAACCATCAGCAAGTGGCGCGCGCTCATCAAATAGATTCACAATACCAAAGCGGAAGCGTGTATCGACTTCATTAATCAGCGTCGTGTAATCAAAGGTCGCATTGTACGTGGTCATGGCCGGAATCACGTAGAGCGTGCCATCGTCGAGGGTCAAGCTGCTTTGATAGAAGCTACCGATACGGTTGCCGGTCAGTGATGCGGCATACTCCCCTTTGCGCCAAGATACGCGGGCAGAATGACGTTGCTCTTGGTTGCCATCGCGACCAATCAAATCGGCGAAGCCAGTGACTGGGAAGGATGCTGGCAGTAAGCCACTCTCTTGGGCTTCAACTAACACTGCGGCATCACCACCGGCGCTTTGCTCAAATTTTTCTAAGAATGAACCGTTGTATTTGAAGCTAAAACGGCCAATTTCAGAATCAAGTGTGTAGTAAATGCCAATATCAAAACCTGCTAACTCACGGGTATCGAGGTTGGCATACTGGTCGGTGATTTGCGAGATCGTGCCTGCCGGACAGATACCTGCAGCCTCGTAAAAGCCAGCGGTACCCGCGTCAATTTCACCACGCTCAACGGCGGCGTTGAAGGTTGCGCTGTCACAGTTGTTCAGGCCATTTTCTAAACGCATCACTAAGTCGAGTAAGGTGTGGTTTTCTTCACCGAACAAGCCGATGGTGTTTTCCTTCTCGATGGTCCAATAGTCAACGGTGAGCGTCAGGTCATCGATTGGATTGAACACGATACCGAGGTTAGTGTTGGTGGATTCCTCAGGAACCAACTGATCGCTACCTTGGGCGACCCGCTGAATCGAGTTACGGCAATCCAATTCATCTTGGTTTGGATCACCACCGAACTCTGCTGCGTACAAACACGCATAATCAGTGCGCGTGTTGTTACGGGCAACGATGCTCTCGTTGATAGTGACCAGGTTCGGTGCACGGAAGGCTTCTGACCACGAACCACGTAACATGAACATATCGGTTGGCGACCAACCAAAGGCGACTTTCCCAACCGTCGTACTGATAGTGTCTGAAAAGTCTTCGTAGCGGATAGCCGCTTGCACATCAAGGGTTTCTAACACTGGGATTTGGAACTCGGTGAACAACGAGGTGACATCACGCTCACCGCTGCTGTCAGGCGTTGGGCTCGAGTTCACCACGTCGGACACGAACGGGTAGGTATCACCTTGATAGTCGGTAAAGACAATGGTGCCGTCTAAGCGCGGATCACGGTCATCTTTAAACGATTCTTCACGATATTCGACACCGGCAACGAAGCCAACTGGCCCTGCAGGCAGCTCATAAATCGCTGGATTCGCCATTTTGAAATCGAACATGGTCAGTTCAGTTTCGCTTTTGCGATAAACATCGATTAACGCGCGTTCAATGTTGCTATTCACGCCGCCGCTGAACGGGTTATAGGCGTCCGGTGTTGGGTCAAACAGCGCTTCGGCCATCAGGTTATTCGAGACTCGGTTAGAGGTGAGGTCGTCTTTGGTGGCTTTCGAGTGGGTAAATGCACCCTCCCAATCCCACATGCCCCACACGCCACGGAAGCCTTGCAAGAAGCGATACGAGTCACCGTCGTTGTTGACGATACGTGGAATTTCCGCGAAGCGGTAGTTATCGATTTCGAGTTCAAGGCCGCTGCAAGGTACGCCTGGAATCAGCTCGTCAGGGAGACGGTTCGGCGAACCACACGGACCCAATGGGTTGTAATAGTTCTCGGCACCGACCCGCAGTTTAACGGCGCTAAACGGGGCTGTCGGATGGCGGCGTAAATTGGTGTTTGATTCATAATAAGAGACTTCGGTGAAACTCTCGACACCATTGCGAAACTCATGATTCACGAACAGGAACAAGTTGGTGCGATCCATTTTCGAACGTAAATCACGGTCTGCGTTTAAGTTGTAACGATACAGACCTTGGCCATCGACCGCACCGCAAATGTATTCGTTAATATCATACTGACAGCGTGGGTCGCCGACCGGGTAGGTCTCAAATTCCCCAGCGTTATCGGTAATGGTGCCATTTACGCCAACGCCTGATGCCCGCGTGATGAGGTCAAACTGGCCGTAGAGTGAGTTGGCGCTGTCGTTACGGAAGCGCGTGTCACCGGCCCAAGGTGAGCCCTCTGGAATGCGCCAGCGGAAATCTGAATCAGCCCAACGCTCATCATCTTGTGAGTTGATGCGGTCACGCTTGTAGAAACCACCAAAGAAGCTAACGTTGGTGCGGCCGTCGTTGAAATCTTGGCCCCACTCGATTTGTAAGCGTTGTGCGGGACTCGAGAAATTCTCGAAATCTGAGTAGCGGGCTGACACATTGAAACCAACGAAATCACTCTTCACCACATGGTTTACGACACCGGCCACGGCATCGGCACCGTAAATTGCCGAGGCGCCGTCACGTAAGACTTCAACTTGGTCGAGGCCAAACACAGGAATCATATTAACGTTGGCTGAGTTGACTGGCACGAAACTGCCGCCGACTTCTTCGGTTTGATAGGTTGCGGAGTTCACCATGCGGCGACCGTTTAATAAAATCAGCGTGTTACCGGTACCTAGGTTACGTAAATTGTAGGAACCGACATCGCCACGGGCTGAGTTAACGCCACCAGAAATATTCTCGGCTTCACTCATAAAGTTCTGACCGTTTTCTGGAATGAGCTGGAGTAAATCATCTAGTGACTCAACGCCTAACTCACCGATTTCTTCGGCGCCAATCACTGAAACTGCGAGTGCTTCTGACACTTGCGCGTTCTTGATGTTAGAACCCACTACCGTAATGCGTTCAACAGATTTGTCTTCTTGGGTTGCTTCGGCGTCGTTTTCAACTTGTTGTGCAAAAGCTTGTGACGACAAGACCAATGCCACAGCGGCTGCGACTTTGGTTAACTTCGCCTGAGTCGATACTGATTTATTGTATTTATTCATGAGCAGTCTCTCGTATGTTTATTAACTGACTTCTGTAGTTCAAGTAATAAACGCACGAGATCAGAAATCCCCCTATCGCAGATGAAACTTTTTTTATGGGGGACTTTTCGACGGCTCTTTCGGAGGGTGAAAAACCTACAGCAAGAACGGGATGAAGGTGCCTACCACAACCAAGCCAATCACCACGTTGTACATCCAAGCTGGCGCTGAAAGCGTGTCGTGATGGTCGATGAGAATAGGGCCGGGTTCAACGTCAAGATGAGATGTCGCCTGCAGGTTTGGAAATTGGATAACTTCAGATTTGTCGATCAGATGTTCCATGTGCCGCAGCATTGATGACTTCGCCCACATCTCAGACAATTGTAAGAAGGCAAGTTGATGCAGCTGGTCACGATTCAGCCAGTCATAGAAATCTTGGCGCAACAGTGTTGCTGATGGACAAGCCGCGGCGAAAGCGTCGTCGTGCTCAAGCTTGTCTAACTGCACAATCCAGTCAGATGCTTGCTCGATGATGTCATCGGGAATGTCGTGAACAATCCAATCTTCTATTTGCATACGGTTGAATCCATACTGCTTTGCTTAGACTCCTCGCTTGCCGACTCAATCATGTACTGGCGACATAGCTTCATGCCTTTCGCGAGGTGGTTCTCAACGGTCTTGACCGATATATTAAGCTCAGTGGCGATATCTTGATAGCGCTTGTTATGAATTTTTCGCAAGATAAACACGTTCCGGCAAATAGCCGGTAGACGATTGATAGCGGCCAGTAAGTGGCGGTTCATGTCTTCATTAATCACACTTTGTTCGGCGTTGTGCGTAGCTGCCATACTCAGTTGCATGCGCTGCTCTTCATGATACTGCCAGCGGATTTTGAGATGCCGCGCGCGGGAAACGATCAAATTCTTGGCGATAGTGTAGGTCAGTGCTGCTAAGTTTTCATCTGACCATTGTTCGTTGTTGGCATGTGCGTCCTGCAAGCGCTGATAAACTTTAAGTAAGGCTTCTTGTGCAATCTCTTCTGCTTCTTGTTTCGGTACTTGCATACTCAAAAAGTGAATAAGCTTAGGGAACAGCTTGGAATGCAAGCGAGCAAATCGTTGTTGCCAGATACAGGAAAGTTTTGATGTCATCGTCACATTCTCTCGGTGTCTTTTATTCAGCGCAGGGCTATTTGCAAAGATAGGTCAAAACTTATTCTGTTGTAAATGATTTTGTTTGGTACGGGCTACTTTGTGCGCGAGAAGTTGTGTAGATTAGGGGGACTACAACTACAACTACAACAGGAGAGAACCGTGAACAAAGCTAAATTAGCTGCTGCGATTTCGTTGGCGTTACTCGTAAGCGCCTGCTCAGAAGCACCAAGCAATGACGACGCGCAAACGCAAACGCAGAATCAGCAAACCCAACAAACTGCACCAGCCGGGCCTTCAGCCGAAGTTATCGCCGCTGAATCGGAAAAAGCCAATCAGCTATTTGAAGACATTTTCATGGAAAATGTCATGCGTAGCCCGATGTTCCAAACCCGCCTCGGCATCGAAGATGACCAAGACAAATGGGACGACATTTCGGAAGCACGTGCGGCGGAAGATATAGAACTCACTAAGCAACATTTGGCTCAAATCAATGCGATTGACCCGGCGAACCTGAACGAGCAAACGCGCTTGAGCTGGCAGTTGATGAAGCAAGAGCTCGAAGAAGAAATCGCTGATCACCAGTGGCGTCACTATAACTATCCAGTCAACCAAATGTTTGGTATGCACTCGGGTGTCGCGTCGCTGCTGATCAACCAGCACCGCATTCAAGATGTCGACGACGCACAAGACTACATTGCGCGCTTGAACGGCTTACCTGAATTATTCACACAGCTCGAAGATGCCCTCAAGTTACGTGCAGAAAAGGGTATTATCGCACCTAAGTTTGTTTATCCGTATGTGATCAGCGACAGCAAAAACATCATCACCGGCGCGCCATTCGATGACGGCGAAGCCAGTGCCTTGTGGGAAGATTTCAACAATAAAATCGGCAACCTCGATATTGAAGAAGCGCAATTCCAAGAGCTACAGTCGCAAGCACGCACAGCAATGCTGGAGTCGGTTAAACCGGCCTATGAAAGCCTGATTGCTGCGGTTGAAGAGCTGGAACAGCAAGCCGATACCAAAGACGGCGCCTGGAAATTCCCAGACGGTGAAGCGTTTTACAACAATGCGTTGCAGCGCACTACCACCACTGACCTCACCGCTGAAGAAATTCATCAAATCGGTTTGAGCGAAGTCGACCGCATTCACAACGAAATGCGCGAAATCATGGCGAAAGTGGGATACGAAGGCACCTTGCAAGAGTTCTTCGTACACATGCGTAATAACCAAGACTTTATCTATCCGGACACGGAAGAAGGCCGCGAGCGTTACCTGAAAGAGGCGACAGCGCTGATTGATACCATGCGTACGCGCCTCGATGAATTGTTCATCACCAAGCCAAAATCCGACATGATCGTTAAAGCGGTTGAACCCTTCCGTGAAAAGTCAGCAGGTAAGGCGTTCTATCAACGGCCATCAGCCGATGGTACGCGCCCAGGTATCTACTACGCGAACTTGTACGATATGGCTTCGATGCCAACCTACCAAATGGAAGCTTTGGCTTACCACGAAGGGATCCCAGGGCACCACATGCAAATCGCCATTCAGCAGGAGTTGGAAGACATTCCAAGCTTCCGTAAATTCGGTGGCGTGACCGCGTATTCTGAAGGTTGGGGCTTGTATACCGAGTTGCTCCCTAAAGAAATTGGCTTCTATGAAGACCCATATTCTGATTTTGGCCGCTTGGCGATGGAACTGTGGCGCGCGGTACGTTTGGTGGTCGACACCGGTATTCACGCCAAACAGTGGACCCGTGAAGAAAGCATCGACTTTTACGTGAACAACACGCCAAACGCCGAAGCAGACGCACGCAAAATGGTCGAACGCCACATTGTCATGCCAAGCCAAGCAACAGCTTACAAAATTGGCATGAACAAGATCTTGGAACTGCGTGAGAAAGCCAAAACCGCCCTCGGTGATGACTTCGATATCCGCGAATTCCACGACGTGGTGTTAGCGAACGGCCCAGTACCTTTAAATGTACTCGAGCAATTCGTTGACGACTACATTGCTGAAAAGCAGGGTTAATTGCCTACCCGAGCGCCTGCTTAAGCGCGCGCCAACCAGCGGTTGATTGCACGTACCAGTGAGCTCGGCACGAGCTTGCTGGCCAACATCATCCGTTTGGTTTGGCCGCCGACGGGCCAATGCACTCGATTGCCGCGATAATAGGCCATGCGCACCACTGTCTCGGCGACATCTTCTGGGGTTAAGCGCACACCCAAACGCCGCATGGTTGGTGTTGCTTCACCTTCAACCATGCGTGTTTGTACAAATAACGGCATTACGTCTAAAGCGTTGATGCCTTTGCTTTGCCATTCGATGTTCAATGCTTCAGTGAGGCCGCGTACGGCAAACTTGCTAGTGGAGTAACTGGCAAGGGCTGGCTGACCGTAAATTGCGCTGGCCGAGCTCATATTGATCACCCGCGCACCAACGCGGCTATCAGCCGCGGCTTCAAGATGCGGTAAGGCGTGATAGCAGCCGGCGAGTACGCCCTGCACATTCACCCGCAACAGGCGTTCATGGTCTTCGATAGCGGTCGCAGTGAAATCCCCCGAGCACAGCACTCCAGCGTTGTTAAACACCACATTAATGCCGCCGCCTTCGGTGGTTTCGGCGAAGCGTGTCAGCGCCGCGCGCCACGAATCGTTGTCAGTGACATCGAGTTCACCGCGCATAAAGTTGCCATAAAAGTTCACGGGCACATCACCAGCGAGCTGCTCGAGCGCGGCGCTGTCGATATCGAAAGCTCCCACTCGCCAGCCTTCCTGTAAAAAGCGTAACGCCGTTGCGCGGCCAATTCCGGCCGCTGCTCCTGAAATAAAAATACTGGGTCGAGCAGACATATAAGTTCCATTTATTGAGTAACAAGTAGTCATTCATTATCAACGCCTTTGCAACAAGAGGTCAACGACTGTTCACATTGCCTAATTGTACAATGTTGAGTACAATGATTGTGTTATTCGCTAGCAGAAGGCATGTTTATGACCGTTAAAGTTATCACCTACAGCGAAGCGCGAGCAGCGCTTAAAGGTCACATGGAGGCCGTTGCCGAAGACCATATTCCAACGGTGATTACCAGTCAGCGAGGGCGTCCAGTAGTGATGCTCTCATTGGAAGACTATACCAGCATGGAAGAGACCATCCACCTGCTTAGCTCGCCTGCCAACGCTAGCCGTTTGGCAGAATCCATCGAGCAATTTAAGCAAGGTAAGGCCTCGCAGCGGGGCCTTATCGATGACCAAGAAGACTGAGTGTTTATTAAGTTGGACGCCACATGCTTGGGCAGATTACCTGTCTTGGGAAAAGCAGCCGCAAAAGCGCAAAGCGATCAACAAGCTGATCAAAGAATGCATGCGCACCCCTTTTTCCGGTTTGGGCAAACCCGAACCTCTGAAGGGCAGCCTCACGGGCTTCTGGTCACGCCGTATCGACCGTGAACACCGTTTAGTCTATCACTACGAAGAGGGGCATTTGACGATACTGCAATGCCGTTATCACTATGAAAAATAAATTACTGTGTTGGTTTGCTTTGTTCGTTGTAGGCGTGAGCGCGGTACAGGCGCAAGATGCTTTTGACCACAG
Source organism: Pseudidiomarina salilacus (assembly GCF_047323925.1). Lineage (GTDB taxonomy): Bacteria > Pseudomonadota > Gammaproteobacteria > Enterobacterales > Alteromonadaceae > Pseudidiomarina > Pseudidiomarina salilacus. The sequence goes on along the minus strand of NZ_CP178752.1, from coordinate 230,585 downwards.
CCATGCTGACTTCACTGAGGTACTGCAAGCGCACGTGGTGGTGTATGACGAGGGTCAGCGTTCTGTGGTCGATTATGCCGCTTTGCAGTCCGACGAAACGTTATTGCAAGATTATTTGCAGCAGTTGTCAGCCGTTTCGATGAGCGCTTATCGTGACTGGACTGCGGAGCAACAACTGGCATTTCTGATCAATGCTTATAACGCTTTTACGCTTGAGCTGATTAATGCAAACTACGCTGATTTTGCTGATGGTGACGCTGCGTCGATTCGTGATTTAGGAAGTTTCTTTACTTCTCCTTGGGAGCGTGAGTTCTTCACGTTGTTGGGTGCCGAACGCTCACTAGACTGGCTCGAGCATGAAACCATTCGGATAGACTTTGACGAACCGCGCATTCACGCCGCACTCGTTTGCGCCGCCATGAGCTGCCCGAAACTGCGCGCCGAAGCGTTCGTAGCCGAACGTTTGGACGCCCAACTCGACGACCAAATGCAGACCTTTTTACACGATCGTTCGAAAAACGGTATCGATGACCAAGGTTTGTATCTTTCGCGGATTTTCGACTGGTATGAAGACGATTTCGACGATCTTCGTGTCTATATGCGGCAGTATAGCGACGCGTTGGCTGATACTCACGAGCAGGAAGAAGCATTGGCGGGCGACATTCGCATTCGCTACACTGACTATGACTGGTCGTTGAATAGCCCTGAGAACGCAGGGCTTTAGCGCTTTTAGGAGGCAATCATGTGGCGAGCTTTGATAGTGTTATTCGCGATGAGTGCGCTGGTTGGCTGCGCGTCGCCCAGCACCACCAATATGATTGGCACCGCCCGCGCGCCGCTGAGTGCCGAGCAAGTGACCGTTTACTTGCAAGACCCACCATGCTTTGAAGCCATCGCTCTGTTGACCGCCACCAGCGATGCCTCCTTCACCTTTAGCGAACAAGCGCAAATGGACGCCGTGTTGCGGCGCTTGCGCGAAGCCGCCGCCCGAGTAGGTGCTAACGGCGTGTTGTTAAAACGCACCGGCGAACAACGTGATAACTCTGTGTATGTCGGCACTGGTGTCCGCAACTATGGCGGCAATGTTGGCTTCGGCATCAACATTGGCAAATCGTTCGGGCTGATGGACAAAACAGCTGAAGGCGTCGCGATTTGGGTGTCGGAGAACTGTGATTAGGAGCTAGATAATGAACTTAGGCGCATTTTCAGTGAGTTTGGCAGTCAAAGATTTGACCGCATCCTTAGCTTTTTACAAAAAACTAGGCTTTGAACCCCTTGCCGATATGAGCGAACAAGGTTGGGCCATTTTAAAGAACGGCGACCACGTGATCGGCCTCTTCGGCAAGTATATCGACGAAAACATTCTCACCTTTAACCCAGGTTGGGATCAGAGTGGTAAGAACGTTGAGCCCTTTACCGACATTCGCGAGTTGCGCGCGCAGCTAGAAGCTGCTGGCATCGAAGTTTTTAATGCGAATCTTGATGGTCCCGACAGCCGTGGTAGCCTGATGATTCGGGACCCGGATGGCAATGCAATTTTGTTGGACCAGCATCGGTAGGTTGCTTGCTCAATTTGTCCGAGAATCATCAAAAACGATTCGAGCCTATGCTAAAGCTTCAGGGTACACAGTTTTCAGCTCCGACATGGTTGTTGCACCTTCAATCAATTCCAAGGTTGTTAGTTTTAAAGAGGCTCTGAATGAGTTACTCGGAGTGTTACTAATTGCCGAAGGCAACGTCAACGGAAAGCCCAAGGTAAACACATAATACAACTCATCTGAGTCACTAATTTTTCCGGTTTTCTCGAATGGAATATCGCAACGCTTCATCTTTTGTACTCTTCTTATCGGCCAAACATGATGGATTGAACAATATTCAAGATGTGAAGCCATTATTGCGAGAAAGCGAAGCTCAGCGATGATGTGCTGCTGGAAGACGAGTCCAAATGTTCTTACAGGAATGTGGTAGTGACGAGCCGTGCCAGCAGCGAAGCTCTCATAGTAGTTGTTGGCTCTGTCGCTGTCGGAACCCAATGCTGCTGTAAGTACTAAATCTGGATACAAGACCTGCTGCATACCGTGCAACGGAATTCGTGTAGGCTCTCTCGTATGAATTTCTTCTTCAAGTAGCGAGTGAGAGTTCTCTGGCGAAGACACTGCAGAAGGACTTAATTGCTCTTTCAGAAAGTCACTAAGCCAAGCGTTTTGTAATCCACTGTTGGGCGCTGAGGGCAAAAGCGCAAATGCTCCGATGCCAATTTCGCTGATGGATTCTTGGTAGGGATTTTGACGCTGAGATTGCTCAAAGTAACCGGGATATAAGGCGAAGGCACCGACAACAGGACGAGACTTGCTCTCTGACTGGAGGTACTCCGATTTTGTAAGTCTAATAATAGAGTCACGGTACCTATGCATTTGATTGATTGCATCATCAGGAACCAAATCATCTTCATCTACTTCGTCGGCAGACCATGCAACTTGAGTGCTTTTGTTTTTCAGACGATATTTAGCATCGAAAACCCAAATTAAGTGTTTCTTAGAGTTCGGGAACTCAACTTGCAACACAATATCAGGCCGTTGCTCTACCAAATACGAGCGAAGATTTACACCGTTTGTTCGAATGGAGGGTTCATGAGCAAGTCGCGCAACGAGGCCATCGGCAACTCTTTTAAACTCGAAGGAACCTGCAAAGCCATCGGTGAGCGAATGCTCGATACCATTGTTGAGCTTGAGTACCGCTTTCTTTTTGTAAACTTCGACAAAACCAAGGTCTTCAACAAGAATTCGGCGCAGTTCAAGAAAGCACCATACTTCATAGATTTCGGCAATCGACTTCATGGATACTGTTGTTTGGCTATCAAACGCATCCAAATAGAACTTTAACTCCTGCCAAACAGAGTATATTAGGTTGTATCCAGTTTTTTGCTGGAGTACCAATGACTCTCTTTGCAGTGCTGCAACGTCACCCACATCTTTCAAAAAGCTTTGTCTTTCAGCCGTTATAAGTGGTTCTCGCCACGTGCGAATTTCGTTTAGGAAGCTCTCAGACAAATCCTGTAACTCTCCCTTTTCGTGAGCGTTACGGAGTTTTGTCTCAATTGACAATAAACGTCGATGAGTGGCTTTGACTATCGACTTAATAAATCTATTCTCGGGCGTGTCAACGCTTAGCCGCTTCTGTTCAACTCGATATCGTTTATCTGTGAGCCCATAGCGTAAATCTTCTTGCACTCGTTCTTCCAATCTACTGCTGATTCGACCTTTGAGACGATCAGCGCGTTTATGCATTGCGAAGGTTTGTAGTCGGGCATGAGGAGCCTGGATTATGACTCTAAGACCATGCTCAAACTTTTCTCGAAGGCGCTTAAAATTGGCAAGCCAGAGGATTGGGAAGTAACCACGCTGAGCACTCTGAGATACGGCTTGTTCTGTTGGATTGAGTAAGCTAAATCTCCACAACGGAAATTCATTATCTATCGCTTGATACATAACAGGAAGATCGCGTTGTAAATCCAACTTTATTGGTAAAACTTCAATGCTGATTGAGAGCTTTTTCAATTTTCCGCTTTGCTCGTATTCAAGAGGAAGCGTAAACCAACCGATATCATTTCCTGTGTTGAGTGCACCAGCAAGATGCGCAGCTCGTTTTGAACTTGCTTTCACGAACCTAAAGTTACTATTAATTCTGTTGTTTTTATGATTAATCTTGGCGTCACTTATCGAGTTCTGGAAGTTAATCTCGATAAGATAATTGGTATTTTCAAAAAAGATGGGTACAGATGATTGTATAGTGCTAAATAGTTTTTCTGACTTAAAGTCAGAAGGAACTGCCTCCAATATTTCAAGCTGTTGAAGTGTTTGTGCAGGCTTAAATTTTAGCGGATAAGTGTCGTTTATGGATGTGGTTCCTGAACGTCGCTTTTGCAGTGCTGACGTGAGAGTCCTTTGCTGTCTGTCGATACTATTGGTCCAAATCAGCATTTCTAGATCCGGTGTCGAGAATCGTAAGACGTCAGTCATTGTAAGTGCTCATTTCAGGCGATTTAGTGGATTACGGCCAGAAGCTCGTAAAGCCCGATGAATTCAATCGACTTTGCATCCATTCCAGCTTTCTCTTACTTCGGCAAGCAATCTTAATGACGTCTGACTCGCCATCACTAGTTAACTTTTTACGAAGTAAGTCCGGACGCGCTTTACCTTCTGATGGCATCGCATTCCAAAACTCCGAAAACTCCTCGGCAAGAAAAGCTGAAAGTCGGGTCAAAATAGAATTGCCGTTCTCGTCAGAATTGAGTTTGTCAGCGTCGCCTTCAATGCGTGGGAGTACCTTCATCATTAGAAAATCGTCCCAAACGGCTCTTAGCTCGGTTTTATTCTGTGGGTTAAAGCATACAACGGACAATAGCAGTTCATTCAATGCTCTGTACGCAAGTTGAAAAGGCGTGTTATCAAGTGCTTGGTTAATAGCACTGAGAAACCTAATGCACTCATAACCAGAGCTATCGACTTCCGGTAGTTGGCCTATTTCAATCTGAGAAAATAGAGGAAAACTGAGCGGTACATTTGTGCTTGAAGAATGAAAAAATTCATTGAAGTCGTTTGGATAAAATTCACCAAAATCAAAGGTTAGAGCTCGATCGATCACCTTACGTGAGAATCCATGAGTCGTCTCATCCATATTCACTGTACCTGCGACTATGAGGTTTGGCGGAATACCAATACCGCACTTCGTGAATACCTCCCACAACTCGTTATAGCGTTCGCCTTTTAACCCTAAATCTTCGCGCAAAGATTCTTGTTGGTCATCGTTCAGTTGATTGATTAAAGTCGGACTGAGTAAAGCGTCGGTCTCATATAGAAAAGTATCGTTATCCCATTCCCAGTTTCTCGTCTCCAGAACTGAAAGATAATCTGCAAAATACTGTTCTACTGGAGCTAAGTTCATTTCATCAAGACATAGCCAATGAGGTTTTACGTTGATGATTTCCTGTAGCGAACCGGTGAGAGTTGCTCTTGCTCTGCCATCGATGTGGTCATATTTTAACCCCGAATCAGTTAATGCTTTCCAAGTTTTACTGATGAACTTCAGAACGTCAGTAACAACATAATGTTTTGAGTGACCTAATCTTGAGACATACCCCAATAAGTCGCTTGGCTCATGCCAATCTGGTCTTACAGCCACCAACTGATAATTATCTGAGAGTGCATTGTCTTCTGAGGCTTGTTTCCGAACGAACCTAGTTTTTCCTGTGCCGGAAATGCCTGCTAGTAAGAGGAATGGTTTAGGTATCCGGTAGGAATTTGTTTCTACCCCCACTCGAAGTTTGAGTGTATAACTTTGCTCTCCTCTTACTATTTCATACTCTGGGAAAATTTCTTCAAAAATAACTTTAAAGTTATTGATATCCCTGTGATTACTCTCTTCAGGAGTGTCGGTCCATTGGTTTGTTAGGTAATGGAACGTACCGTTATAAGTGAACGGTTCGTTAAACCAACGACGAGTTCCTCCCGTCGAGAGAACTTCGTCCGTTAATTCAATGTCGGAAACCCTAAAGAAAGAACTAATATGAGCCGTTGAGCTCGCCAGTTGGAGCCGTTCTCCTCGGCCACTCGGTTCTAAATGATTTGCAAGCCGAGCAAATTTATTAACTTTGACTAAGTGTTTAATAGCCGCATACACAAAATCTCGTATGATTCGATTTTTAATAGGCAAGTCACCCAATACAGGAGCAAATTCTTGCTTCCCAAGTTCTGAGTGCAGAGTTTCATATACGGGCATGTTCGAGCACAATTCGTAAACCAGAGCGCCGAAAATGGAAGATGAGGAATCTGGGAGATTAGCCACTTTCAAAACAACCGAACCGAAACAGTCTTTACCACCTCGAGGAACGCCATTATCGTTAATTAATCGCTTTGCTCCCAACCTATAGTTGGTGTCGTCCTTATCCATAAATCTTGCGAAAAGAGCTATGTCATCTTCATGCTCAAAAACGCCTTCAAATTCTGGAGAGCGGAAGTTTTGTTCAAGTTCAAGGCTAGTGCCAAGAAGGAGCATTCTCTTGTGCCTGAGCTTCTCGAAGAGCTTGATATATTTGAAAAGCTCTGTTGCCAAATCAAACAATCGACTTGCGTAAATTAGGTATTGATTAGGAATCAAGGCATAGTTTGCCGGCTCATTCGAACTTTCCTTATCAGTAACCGTGAAAGATGTGTAGTCGTTAAATGAGAAATTTGAGGGTCCAAATAATTGATTTAGCTTTACCTTCAGATCTTGAGGAATTCTAAAATCCCCGAGATTCGAATCATTCACGATTGCTTCGATAGGTTTAAACTGTCGGAGGTCCTTCAGCATGCGTTCATCCTGTTAGTGCTTGAAAATGCTCTATTGTTATAGTGCCTTAATCATTTGTTCTGCGATAGCCCTTATAACATTAATGCAAACAGAATTTCCAAATTGTTTATAGATTTGAACGTGAGAAACGGCATCTACATTGAACTCTTCCGGAAACCCCTGCAACCTTGCGCACTCTCGCGGTGTCAGTTTCCTTGGGTTCTTACCTAAATGGCTTTGGTCTATAAGGATTTCAGAGCCATCCTTATAATAGCGGGCACTTATCGTATTGGTATAGGGCGAATCACCAGTGAATAGGGAGAAACCGAAACCATTCCCATTTTTCCTGTGTTTAATTTTTCGTTCTTGGTGACCTCTCCACAGACGATCTGAAATAGTGTACTTGTCGTCATCGGAAATTTTCGAGTCTGGTTCAAGTATATCACCTACTCTGGTGACGCTCTTGGGAGGAGATGGCCACTGAAATAACTCTTCAAAGTCGGTCCCTTTCGGATAAAGGTCTTTGTTAAACCCGACAATGAAAATACGCTCTCGATTTTGAGGTGCGCCAAAATCGGCGGCTCTTAGTATCCTGACATCGACCCAGTAATTCAATTTCTGCGACAACGCGATCCTTGCCTCTGGGCTCAGGTTTAACGAGCTATCAATTGTTGAGTCGCTGGTACCTCGTAAGATCGAGAGGATTGTATTGAGGGTACGTCCTTTATCGTGTCCTTTTAATTGTTTTACATTTTCTAGCAGGAACGCACGAGGTCTATGCTCGGCAAGAATTCGTTGAATCTCGAAAAACATAGTCCCCCGAGTATCTTCGAAACCTTTTTTTAAACCGGCTTGCGAAAACGCTTGACATGGAAAACCTGCAAGAAGCACGTCGTGCTTCGGAATTTCATGGGCTGCAATTTGAGTGATGTCTCCGTTTGGAACTTCACCAAAGTTGGCTAAATAGGTCTTTTGCGCAAATTTATCCCACTCTGATGTGAAGACACATTGGCCACCTAATTCTTGGAAGGGAAGCCTGATTCCTCCAATACCAGCGAACAGATCGATGAATTTAAAACGATGATCCGCTCTATTATCTGCAAACGGAGCTTTGTTCCGAATGCTTCTCAACTCGTTTAGCAATCGGTTAACATCATCAATTTTTTTCTTCGATGGGACATGCTCTCCCTCTTCCCAACCACGTATTGTCCTTTCTCCAGACGATCCCAATCCTAGTAAGTTGGCGAATTCTGTGCGGCCGAGTTGATACTCCTCGCGTAAGTCGCGGATTTTAGTCTTAATACACTCAGATTGTCCCATACCACCCCCACTTATCCGGTTTTATTCCTGGAATATAGCACTGTATAAATGATCAGGTAAAGTTTTTCTTCGATACTAATGTGTTTTTATAGCGTAACAAATGAGATGTTTGACCTTTCCCCTTAAATAACGCCGCATTTTCAATGAGATTTCGGTTTTTTTTACAGGCTTGACTGTCTCCAGACTGTGACGAAGATCTCGAAGATTTTTTGACGCTGATAGATGTCTGGACAGCCTGATGATTGCGCTTCTGTTATAGTTTTTATCTGTAAGTCTTCCCATCGACAATGGTTTTCGTTAAACATAGGCTATGTGGTAAGAAAACAATGGATCTTAGCCAGTTGCGATTTGGCTACTAGCTTGTTTTTGTTTTAAAGGAGTAATAAATGTTCGTGCCATTTTTACAATCAGATTTCCCTAAAGTTTTTTGCCAAGTTGATTCTTCAATGTTAAGGCAAATTACAAACATATGAGTACTATTCCTCTGCCGCCAATGGCCGGCCCTTTTGTGCAGAGCTTAAGAAGCATTGGCTACTCCCTTGAATCTGCGGTGGCTGATGTCGTAGACAATTCTATTTCTGCAAAGGCTGAAAATATTGAAATTTTCACTGAATGGCGGGGAGGAAAGCCTGTTCTTACAATCCTTGATGATGGTATTGGTATGTCGCCTAGAGAAGTGCGATCGGCAATGACATTAGGGGCTGTCGGTCCTCAACACCTACGTGAGCCTGACGACCTTGGACGTTTTGGGATGGGGCTAAAAACAGCTTCATTTTCTCAGTGCAAGGTACTCACTCTGATCAGCCGACGTAGTGAAAATGACCCATGGTACGGATTGAAGTGGGATCTAAATCTTATTGAGCAGAAGAATGAATGGCTTGCTAGAGAGGTTAGTTCGGACGATTGTTTGAATATTATGGAAAGTGTTGGTTTTAAACCATCTCATGGCACTGCGGTGGTTTGGAGTGACTTTGACAGAGCGATCGACCCGACAGCAGCCAATGCCGAAGCCGATTATGGTCGGCGCATAGAAATATTAATAGCGCATCTGGCACTAACCTTTCATAGGTTTATTGCCGAAGATGATGTGACTCGACGAGTGAAGTTAACACTGAATAATAATGAAATTGAGGCAAAAGATCCATTTGCTACTAGGCCAGAACAAGGAAGACAGGCGTCAGTGCAACTATCCAGTGAGACAATGCAGATTGGTGGTTGTAGTGTCGGAATAAAAGCATATTTACTCCCTCATCCGTCAAGCTTTAGCCACTCCTTCGCTCGTAAGGTTTCACCTATGGGAGACCATTACGCTGGCCAAGGCGTTTATATATACCGAGCGGGAAGATTGCTCGTCAATGGCGGTTGGCAAAGGCTCGCAAAGGTCTCGGAAACAAATAAGCTAGCAAGAATTCGTGTGGACTTCTCCAACGATGCCGATTCACTCTGGAAAATCGATGTATTAAAGTCAAGAGTAGAACTTCCTTCAGCGTTAAGGGAGCAGTTACGCAGAGTCATCGGTAACTCTGTGCAGAAATCTTCACGTACTTTTACGAACCGAGCGAAAATGCCTTCTACAGACGCAGAGCCAATTTGGCAAAGAGAGTATAACCGAGAGCTTAATCGGGTTAGTTATGTTTTAAATAAGGAGCACACAGTTCTCAAGCACCTTCTATCAGAAGTGCGGAATGCATCATGGAAGTCAGCATTTCTAAAACTCGTGGAATCCACACTGCCGATAGAGCTTATTAAAAACGACATTGCAGCATCAAATATTCAGTTAACCTCTGAGCCCGAGCAGTTGAATGAAAAGTACATGGATATCATAGCGAGTCTGCTCAATGCAGGACTCGATATAGATATCATAGAACAGGGACTCTTAAGCGATAGCAACATAGGTTTACCTCCAGAACAATTAAAAAACCTGATCAAAAAAATAGGGAAAAATAATGCTGATTAAGGAAACTATTTTTGAAATGGTTGTTGGCCAGATTGAGAGAGAAGTTCATCGTCTTGAGCGCTTGCCTTCTTTAGCTTGGTTAAGGGAGAGAGTTCATGAAATTTGTTCCGGCATGCAACTCAATGAAGATGACGAAAAGACCATAATTGAAATTCTCAGGACTAAAGTTGAAGTTACAGTTGGGGAAGCCGCTGTTCTTGTGGATGATAAACCTAGGGTTAAATGGCTGACTGAGGAAAGAAGACAGAGTATCGACTGGTATTTTTGGAATAGATTTAAAAGTCATTTTCACTCCAAGGACATACCAGAAAGTGTTTTAAGGCGAACGGACACAGATACAAACCTTATATTATCTCTTCTTGGCGACCCTATGTCTCAAAATGGTTTTTCCTGCAAGGGTATGGTTATTGGTGATGTTCAGGCCGGAAAAACGAATAATTACTCAGCGTTAATCAATAAGGCAGCTGATGCGGGTTACAAACTTATAATTGTCCTGACTGGAATAATGGAGGACCTTAGACAGCAGACTCAGGAACGTCTGGACTCAGACTTTGTGGGGAGTGTCTCAATTGCCGGCCGTTCTGGCGCTGATTCTGAAACAAAAATAATAGGGGTAGGTCGAACAAACGATTCACGTTTGCCGTTCTGTCTAACTGACAGGGATAGCGATATTAAGCATAATCCACGCTACAGAATAGATACGATTAACGAACCGATCCTGGTCGTGACCAAAAAGAATAAATCACCACTTCAAAGATTATTAAACTGGCTCACTTCAGAAGTGAATGCGAAGAGTGGTGCTATGGAACAGCCTGTATTAGTCATTGATGACGAGGCTGATAATGCTTCCGTGAATACTGGAAGTGAGGACGAGGATCCAAGAACGATTAATCGGCTAATTCGTGAGATCGTATCGGCCTGTCGGCGTTCAAGCTACGTAGCTTACACCGCCACACCGTTCGCTAATATTTTTATCGATCCCGATTCAGGGGGAGACCGTGCGAATACTGATGACTTATTTCCCAAAGACTTTATTGTCTCACTAGAGCCGCCTAACAATTATTGTGGTGCAAAATTCTTCTTTAGAACCGATGATGTTTCTGATCGTGCCTGCATTCAAATTGAAGATGCTGACGAACATTTGCCAATAATTCACAGACCGGGAGTTGCCATTGAGTCAATTCCGCCCTCTCTAGAGGAGGCTATCGGGGTCTTTCTGATTACCTGTTCAATAAAAGATATTCGCCGAGGAAAGCATCTAATAAGACATAAACACGACTCTATGCTGATTAATATGTCTCGTTTAACGTCTGTCCAGTCTGATATTGCACCCCATGTAGCTCGGTGCCTTGATGAATTTTGGGGAGCTATAACAGTGTATGCGGGAATGACTGAACCTGAGAGAAGGTCTTCAGAAATGCGCCGCTTGTATGAGCTGTGGTGTAAACATTTTAAGGATACGAGTGATGAGCAATGGGAAGAAATTTGTTCTTCTTGGCAGAAGATGGAAAAGCCGACGCCTGTTACTGTGCACAGTCGCTCAGGTGAGGCTCTGGTTTATGAGGACAATGGACCTAAGAAGCAAATCGCAATTGGTGGGTTGAAGCTAAGCCGAGGTCTGACTCTTGAGGGCCTCGTTGTCAGCTATTTTTATCGACGTTCAATTATGTACGATAGCTTGATGCAGATGGGGAGGTGGTATGGTTACCGTGATGGTTACCAAGATCTTTTGAGGCTTTGGATTACATCTGAGTCAAAAGACTGGTATGCCCATATATCAGAAGCGTCTGACGATCTGAGAGAACAAGTTGCTGAAATGCAACGGCGAAACAAAACTCCTCGCGAATTTGGGTTACGGGTTAAGGCATCACCAGATGCTCTAATGGTAACTGCTGCAAACAAGATGCGAAATGCAATTTCAATAACGACCAGATTAAGGTTTGATGATCGCTTGCTTGAAACAGATTGTGTCGATTCACGACCTGAGATTATAGAAAAAAATTTGGAGGTATTTGCAGCATTTATCGCGAAAATTGAAAGTAAACGTAAACCTGTAATATCGATACCGGAGCGGCATCGGCAGCATATCCATTTTTCCAATATCGAGGCTGATCGAATCATTACTTGCTTAAAAGATCTAACTAATCATCCCAGTTGTGGCCTTTGGGCTGAAAGTGATCTGTTTTTACAATTTTTGCAACATGGAGCGGAAGAAGAGCTCGCAAATTGGGATGTTTTCGTGTTTCAGCTCAAAGGGGATAGCGCTGGAACGTGGCAGTCTAAAGATGGTGATACATACGGGAGAATGAATAGAACAATAGTGAAAAAGCGCAAAAATTCGCTTAATGATCATGAAATGAGACTCAATGCCAAGCAAACAATCTCCGATAAGGTAATTGAAGACTTGGGGCTGTCTGATCAAGATCTTGCAATTATTGAAAAGCACCATGGGCGAGTTACAAACAGAGAAGCAAGAAGGTATCGTTCTGAAAATCGTCGTAATCCTTCTTTGATTTTTCACGTGATAAAAGCTAACGACTATGCTGATAAAGAGAAGAATATACTTTGCTCTGAGACTACTGTATTGGGATGGGCTATCTCGATACCAGCCATGTACTCACCTCATCCTGATGTTCATTGGGAAGCGAATCGCGATTGGTTTGAGAGGTATGGTACGCAAATAACAGTAGAAGAAGAATTATGAACAGTATTGATACACCATGGAGCGGTATGCGCACACCTGCCTCGGGAAGGCTTTCTACTCTTCGGGTTCCAGTTGACTCTGTAAAACCATGGTATTGGATTAAGAGTGAGGGAGGCTACTACGGGGTAGCAATACAGCTTAATGCCAATGAGGGTGGAGTAGCAGTAAATATCCGAGGAACAAAAAAAATACAAATAATTAGAGTAGATGACTCAAATGAAGATCATTACTTAGGCGTTGTGATTAATTCCTCTGAGCTAGCGACCGTATTTCATCGCCTTTGTCTGGACTTAGTTCAGGCTTGTAATTATGCCGACACAACAAACCAGATTCTTGGCATACTGAAGCGCCGTGTAGCGGCTTGGCAAAGATTGTTTGAAAAAGGTGGTCAGAGACTCAGCCCAGAAAAGTGTCTGGGGTTAATAAGTGAAATGAAGTTTCTCACAGAGCATTGGATTCCTCGGCTTTCCGCTAGTGGAGTTATAGGGTGGTTCGGCCCAACTGGTGGCGCGCAGGACTTCAAAGATGTTACTAAAAATATAGCTGTTGAGATCAAGTCTCACGGTGTTCAATCAGATGTCATAAAAATTGCCTCAAAAGAACAACTGGACTATGACGGACAGCTATTTCTTGTCGCTTATCCCGGCGCTTTATCATCTGATGAAGCTGCCTTGACTCTTAATCAATATGTTGAAGAAGCAAAAGCAAAAGTTCCCCCGAATCACTATCCTTTATTTGAAGAAAGGATAATGGAGGCGGGTTATATTTATGACACTTACTATGATGAATTGCGCTTTATTTTAGGCGAACCCACTGTATACCGCGTAGGCGAGGAATTTCCAAAACTAACATCTGAGACTCTTCCGAGTGCGATTAGAAGTATTCGGTATGACCTGAGTCTATCTTCTATTGCTGAATGGAATTGTTCTATGACGGAAATAAAGAATAAAGGATAGCGTTTTATGGACGAAATACTCGACTACTACACATCTCTCATCGAGCATATTAAGGCCTCTTCAGATGTTGAGGGTAACTTAATCGAATTTGAGTTCCTGAATTACATATTGGACCTACTTTCCGATGCTGGAGAATTTGAAGATTTTACAATCATAGAAGATGGCAGAGATGGAGCCGGTCGATGGTCTATTGATGGATATTCATATGACTCAAGCAATTTTACGTTATCTCTGATTGTCACATTTCTCACATCAAACGACTTACCAGAAACGTTTACGAAAAAAGATATTGAGCCTGTTTTGAATCGTCTGGTCAGATTTTTGATGACAACATTAAAAACAAATCATCTGACCGAAGCATTTGAAGCAACTAGCAGTAGTTTTCAGGCTGCTAAGTTCATAAAAGATAGTTGGACAGAAATATCAGGGGTGAAGTTGATTCTGGTTTCTAATCGTCCAGCTTCTGAAAAAATGAGAGAGGTAAAAGTTGAAGATATTGATAGTAAAGTATGCCGTGTCAATATTTGGGACCTGAGTCGTATATATAAATTAGAATCCTCCCGCAATGAACGAGAAGAAATGCTCATCGACCTGAGAGATAATCCTCTCCCTTGTCTCGTCGCTCACAGCAACGAGGATGGTCAGTCTGTTTTAGCAGTCATCTCGGGAGATAGGCTGGTATCTCTGTATGGAGAGTGGGGAGCTAGGCTGCTGGAACAGAACGTGCGGAGCTTTCTTCAGCATCGTGGAAAAATAAATAAAGGCATCCGCGCTACAATTCTAGGGGACCCTTCCCATTTTTTTGCTTATAACAATGGCCTGACAACGACAGCTGAAGGCATCAAAATTGAGCAAACTGACAAAGGGCCAATGATCGTTGAGCTCAAAAATCTGCAGATCGTAAACGGGGGACAGACAACAGCTTCAATTTACAGCGCTTATGTAAAAGATAAGGCTGACCTATCCTCTATTTCTGTGCAGATGAAACTCACGGTGCTATCTAACGAAGCTTCCTCAGAACTTGTGCCAAAAATTTCACGATTTGCCAATTCGCAGAATAAAGTGTCTGATGCTGATCTGTTTTCGAACCACCCTTATCATGTGAGGCTCGAAGAGTTCTCACGAAGAATATGGGTGCCTGTCAGAGTTGGACAGCGTGCGCAAACACATTGGTTTTATGAACGAGCAAGAGGACAGTATCTTGATGCGCAGGCATATCTCTCACCCTCAAAGAAAAAACAGTTTCAGTTGCTTCACCCGCGTTCACAGCTCCTCACGAAAACGGATGTTGCCAAGATAATGAACTCATGGGACTGCTTGCCTCATGAAGTAAGCAAAGGTGCACAGAAAAACTTTGCAAAATTTGCTGAACAGGTAGATTTGCAGTGGGAAAAAGATAAAGACTTTTTCAACGAAGAATATTTCAGGAAGTTGGTGAATCGCGCATGGATCTTCAGAGCATTTGAAAAGGAAATTATGAAAGAGTCATGGTACTCGGGCTATAGAGCAAACATAGTAACCTATGCGATTGCCCGAATCTCTTATGAGGTCCTGAATAATAGGCTTGAATGGAACAATGATGTTTTATGGCGGACTCAGTCTCCGTCAGAGGCTCTGTTGTCACTGTTGCTCGAATTGGGACGAAAGATTAGTGCGCTCTTGTTAGCGGACGACAGGCCGGTAGGTAATCCGAGTGAATATGCTAAAAAAGCAATGTTCTGGGAGCGAGTGCAAAAATTGGCTTGCGATATATCTTCGTTAAAAAACTTATTAATAAGTGTCGATGAGGCTAAAAGGCGAGTTACCGATGCTAGAAAAGTTCAAAAAACAGATAATGGTATAGAGGCGCAGGCTAGAGTTATAAAAACTGGGAAAAATGTATGGTTAGACGTCGAGCGCTGTCTGCATGAAGATGATGCCCTAACGCCTTCTATTGTGGGGATACTCAGCGTTGCAAAGAACCCTATGAAAATACCAACTGAAAAACAGTCTGCAGTTCTTGTGAAACTGCTTGATAAATACGCGGACAGGTTGTAATCCGCCGAAACAATTAACGCAAGCGGTTCATTAATTCTATAAATAACTGCTGCTTAAAATGGGGGGGATTACAGAGAAAGTGGTCCAATTTCACCCTCGCGACAGCACCTTTATCAAGTGCCAGCCAAATTGAGTTTTCACCGGCCCATGCACCTCGAGCGTGGGCTTTCCGAAGACGACTTTATCGAAGGCTGGCACCATTTGACCGCGACGAAATTCGCCAAGGTCGCCGCCCTTTTTGCCTGACGGACAAAGTGAGTGCTTGCGCGCTAAATCACCAAATTTCTTGCCAGCGGCGAGCTGCTTTTTCAGCTCTGCGGCCTCGGATTCGGTTTTAACTAGAATGTGTAAGGCGTGGGCGCGGGCCATGGTCTACGTCTCCCAAAAGGTGGTTATGTAAGGAATAATCCTATTGCAAAAGATCGATAGCGACAAAAATACACCTCCAGCTACAAGGTAGAGTGAAATACATCGCGATGTTCGTCCATAAATTTTTGGTGTTGTTTACTCAGTTTTACTTCCATATCAGTATGAATACCGAGCTTTTTGAAGTCACCTAATTGCTCAGAAATCAAAATTCGTCCCTTGTCCGTGAACGAAATAAAGTGAAGATCAAATGCTTTATCCAAGTTGGGACTTAGCAACAGTCCATTGTAGGGGTCGAGTCGTTCACTGTTATCGCAGGTTGCCCATGGCTTAATATGAGAAGCCATTAACATGGAAATATTCCCATATCCCGTCACAGCGCACCCGTTCCACTGTTTTATCAACCGCTCTCTGAATTTTCCTTGTCCGCGACGCGCATGTATTAAGGTTGGTTTCGAGGTTTCAGGAATTGTTGGATCATTTACTATGGTGTCAATATCTGATTGAGCCGAGGCGTCAGTTAACTGATCCAAATAGGCACGATAAAGTGAAAGAGCAGAGACCACTTGGTCTTTTTTAAGGTATCCAAATGGCGCAGGCTCCTTCATTTCGGAAATAGTGGTGATCAACTTTGATATTTCAAAATAGTCCTTTATCTCAAAGATACTTGAGTTCAAAGCACCATGCGATGCAGATGTTTTAGGAAATTCGTTGCTCAGAACTTCAATGAACTGCGAAACTTGTGCTTCACCTTGTCCGATAGCCTTAGCCCAGTCTTTAAAACCTTCTTGATTAGAATCGAGATTAGCAACGAGAGCTGCTCTCAGCTGATCTGCATGTTTGGGATTCTGAATGAGATCAAACAGAGCTTGATCAAGGTAGGCAAATTCAATTGTCTCGAGAATAGACTTTTCTGAAGGTGTCTTAATTTTCCTGTATTGCTCTGCGGCATTGGGTCTAATTTGATGATGCCAAAAGTCCGACGTTCTCAAGTAGAAGAAAGGCTTAGTTGCATCGAGTTGATCTCTTTTCTTCTTGAACCGATTAAAATACCAAGCAAAGCGATCTTTGAGTCCATCATCGAAGAAAATTTGATTTTGTACAATAATACCGTCTTGAATCAAATCCATGACGGCAAAAAGTAGACTGGCTTTGTGAGGACTTTTTGAACCATGGGATTGATTAGGACGGACATCCTTAAATTGTTCGATGTATGAGTTCAAGCGATACATAAATTTAGTTCCAGTTCGTATTTGTCATCAGAACAGTCTCCCACTGAACATCAGCTCTACCAAGCGAGTCGTCGCGACGGCTGAGTATGCGAAAGCTCAACCCCTGCTGCTGCGCGTATTGCTTGAGCTCATTGGCATCAACCGGGTGCATCGTCCGCTCGTCGGGGCTGGCGCCGTGGCGTAACGAAACGACCATTTTGCCGTTCGGCTTTAGCAGCGAGCTGAGTTTGCGAAACGCGCGTTGGCGTTGGCTGGGCGCGATGTGCATCCACACTGCGCTCAGTAGAATGAGGTCGAATTTGGTGGCTTGGCGTTGTACATGGGCGAGTTCGGGCAGGCTGTCGTCAATCCAATGAATGTTCGGGCTGGTGGCGTAGCGTTGCGCTTGTTCGCGAATGCCTTGCGCGGGCTCGACGGCATACACGGTTAGGCCTTTACTGGCGAGGTAACGGGCATCGCGGCCCGAGCCGGCACCGACGTCAAGTGCAATGCCGTCGCGCGGCAACTCTTCGAGCCAGTCCTGATGCACTTGCTCAAAATCGAGGCTATCGTATTGGGTGGCTAGCTGCTCGGCGTGCTTGGTGTAATACTGAATCGTGTCGTCCATGTGCTCTTGGGTTGCGCCCGTGTCGATTGAACTGAATAGCTTGTACGAATAGGACTTACTATAATGGCTTTTTGCGCTTAATCAAAAGAAGGTATTCGATGGATTCGTTGCAGCCAGGTATTTACAAGCACTACAAAGGGCCCGAATACGAGGTGTTAGACGTGGTTAGGCACTCGGAGACCGAGGAGTTATTGGTGCTCTATCGGCCGCTATATGGCGAGCGCAAGCTATGGGTGCGACCCTATCCGATGTTTGTTGAAACGGTGCTGGTCGATGGTGTTGAGGTGCCGCGTTTTCAGTATGTGCGGGGTGGTTAGGGTGATGCGCAAGTTATTCCTGTTGTGTGTTTGTTTGGGGCTTTCTTTGTCTTGTGCGGTTGCCGCTTCTACGTCTGAGTCTGGTTCTGCCGAACGCGTTGCACATGTGGAGCGCTTCGTGGCGGCGTTTAATGCGCAGGACTCGGCGGCGATGGGCGTATTGGTGACAGACGACGTGCAGTGGCTGTCGGTGAGTGACTCGGCTGAAATTTCGGTTGAGGTGGCCGGGCGCTCAGAGCTTGTTGCCGCTATGGATGGCTATTTTGCGGCTTGTGCATCGTGCCGCAGTGAACTGCTCGACGCACAAGCTTATGGTTCGCGGGTGTCGGTGATCGAACAGGCGTCGTGGCGCGTTAATGATGAGGAGCGTTCGCAATCGAGCATCGCCGTGTATGAATTTGCCGGAGACTTGATTGCGCGCGTGTATTACTTTCCTGCAGAGTAGTCGGGGAGACCTGTATGTCGCTAACCTACGAATCAGAATTCAGTTGCCCGTATTGCATGGCACCGAACAGCATTGAAGTGGACCCGCTGTACGATATTGGCCAGCAGCAAATTGTCGATTGCCAAATCTGCTGCCAGCCGATTGAAGTGGTCATCGTTGAGCTTGCTGCCGGCGACTTCGAGGTCATCGCCCGCACTGATGACGAGTAGAGAGGGCAGCCCTCCCTCGCGGTCGGGCGCAACCGCAGGAAGGGCTGCCCTTTTTCTAGCTGTTTTGCAGGCGGGACCAGAGCTGGCTGTTGTTGCGCTGCAGCAGTACTAACTGCAATTCGAGCGCTTCGGTTATTTTCAGTAGTGTCTCGATGCGGCCGTCGCCCGAGGCTTCAAACCTAGATACTACGGCCTGTGTAGAGCCAATCTTCGCCGCTAGTTCGGTCTGCGACCAGCCCAATGCTAGCCGCGCCTTTTTGATACCTTCCCCTATTTCTTTTGCTGTTTCGAGCCGCATAATTGTTTTATACCTATTCCGATATACCGTTATGACCTCAAATATATCTTATTAGGTATATTACGCAAATTTAATTTGCCCAAACCCCGTAGAAAGGGCTGCCCACTCTGTCGCGGGAATCGCGCGGTAGGTCCTGATGTCACTACATTGTCACGGAAAAGTTCGATACTATGTTCGCAATAATTTTTGATGAGCGAGAGTAACGAATGCGGACCCTTTTTTTGGCGCTAATGTTAGTAGCGGGTGTTACAACAAGCAGCGCGCAAGAGCAGCAAGAACAACAAGCACAAACAGTGGTGATGATTTCTATCGACGGTTTTCGTCACGACTATATTGAAATGTACGATGCCAAAAACATCGCCGCGATTGCTGCGCAGGGCACGCGTGCTGAGGGCTTGATTCCGGTTTACCCGGCCAAGACCTTCCCGAATCATATTTCGATTGTGACGGGGCAGTATCCGTCGAATCATGGCATTGTTGATAATCGCTTTTTTGATACCGAGCGGCAGCAGAAATACCAAATGGGCGATGGCGTCAAAGACAGCACTTGGCTGACAACGCTGCCAATTTGGAACCTTGCCGAATTTCAGGGGGTAAAAGCGGCAACATTTTTCTGGCCTGAGTCTGAGGCGCGTATCAATGGTCGCACGCCGAGCTACTACTTCAACTACAGCAAACCTGCTCCTTACGAGCAGCGCATCGATCAAATTGTGCAGTGGCTGCAATTGCCAAAGGCGGCGCGGCCGCGTCTTGTCACCGGTTATTTCTCGCTGGTCGATACCATGGGGCACCGCTTCGGGCCTGAGTCTGAGGAAGTTAAAGAGGCAGTCAGCTATCTCGACGAGCTCATCGGTGACCTCTGGCAGCGTATACAAAATGATGTCGACGAGCCGGTCAATTTAATTCTGGTGTCCGACCACGGCATGACGCAAATTACCGCTGCTGAGATGATAGACACAGCGCAGCTACCGATTGATGAAGCCTTGTTTACCGTCGTCAATGCGCAGACGCGGTTGTTGATTTATCCAAACCAAGATACTACGGAAGCGCAGACCGAAGCGTTGCGTGAGCAACTCGCCGCCATTCAAGACAAAACGTTTACCATCGAGTCGGAGCAGCAGCTCCAAGCCTTAAACGTGAGTCCAGGCCCACGCAAACCTGCGATAATTTTGGGTGTTGATGCTCCAGCTAGTTTTGCCTCGCGCCCGAAAGAGCAATGGCGCGACGGTGGTACGCATGGCTATCACTCGCGTCGTGACATGGACGGTATTTTCATCGCTGCGGGCCCTGCTATCAAGCAACAACAGCCATTGCCGCGCTTCCAAAATATCCATATTTATCCGTTCATGGCCGAGCTGCTAAACCTTGAGCTGATGACGCCCATCGATGGCGATCTAGCCGTGTTGCACCCCCTGATCCGCGCAACAGGAAACCCATGATCTACAACGGAAAACCCTGAAAAAAGGGCAGCCCCTCCTGCGCGGGGTGCCCGACCGCAGGGAGGGCTGCCCTTTCTTCGGTATTGCGCCAAAAAGCAATCAAGCGCATGATGTATAAATGTCTAAATTATGAACAGCTAAACTAACTATGGCAGAACTGATTCATCCGAGTCACCGAAACGACCTCAAGGAGGCTACAACTAGCCTCCTGTGGGCTATTTTTCTGGTTGCGCTGGTGGTGTTGGTGAAGCAAAAAGGGTGGTTCGAAGCATCTGAACACTTTTTGTCGTTGCATAACTTCCTTGAAGTTGCGGCAATTTCGGTGGCGGTGCTTATATTTTCGGTCGGCTGGAGCACACGCCAATACGCGCAAAATGGTAATTTGCTGCTGCTTTCGTGCTTAATGCTCGCCGTTGCGCTCTTTGATTTCAGTCATGTGGTGTCCTACGCTGGCATGCCACCGTTTATCACGCCAGCGAGTCCCGAAAAAGCGATCAACTTCTGGTTGGTTGCGCGACTTTTCTCTGCACTTGCGCTTATTGCACTGGCACTCACGCCGTGGCTGCCGCTGAATCGTATAAAGGCCTATCCAACCATTGCCCTGACACTGATCATTACGGTTGCGTTGAGCTATGTCTTGATATTTTATCAGGACCAACTCCCACAAACCTTTGACCCTGCTACCGGGCTCACAAGATTTAAAATCATCAGCGAATATGTGCTCATTGCGCTGTTTTTGAGTGCTGCAGTTTTATTCGCACTGAATCTCAAACGCCCCAAAACCAATGCGAATACCAGTGCACTTATCGCTGCTTCGTTACTGATGGTGGTAAGTGAGTTCTTTTTTACGCTGTATCAAGATGTGACTGATACTTATAATTTCTTCGGTCATGTTTATAAGATCATCGCGTACGTATACCTCTATCGAGCGATTTTTATCGAGACGGTCACACGCCCCTATCTGCAACTCGCAAAAGAAGTCACAACGACCCAACAGCAGGCCGCCGAACTCGCCCATGAAGCGCGGCTCAACGAAAGTTTATTACAGCTGTCAGAACAAGCCGCAAAGCACGACAAGCGGGCACTGATCGAACATGGCGTTAAATACGCACGTATTGTGATTCCCAGTGCCTGTGCAGCCCTGTATGAAAGTGCCACAGCAGAAAGTGAGCAAGCGCAATTGATAGCTGCCGATGGTGGTCCGCAAGCACTGCTCAATCCGATGGAATGGCAGCAGCTCGACGTCCAGTACAATTTCATCAAAAACGACGGCGACCTGCACGTGCTTGCCGTCAAAATTAAGCCGCGTAATGGCAACACCACTTATCTGATGTTGAGCGATCATGACCGTAGTTACTCAGCGCGCGATCTGCAGGCGCTCACGCTATGGTTAGAGTCGTTGTTGTCTTGGTGCACGCGGATTGAGCAAGAAGAGCAGGTAACGATGCTGAGTCTTGCTGTGGAACAAAATCCGAATCCCATTTTTATTACCGACACCGATGCGCGTATTGAATATGTGAATAAGGCTTATGTCGATAGCAGTGGTTATGAACGTGACGAACTTATGGGTCAAGACCCCAAAATATCAGGCTCAGGACGCACGCCTAAAGAAGTTTTCGCAGACATGTGGCGACACCTACTTAACGGCGATTCCTGGTCCGGAGAGTTGATTAATCGCAACAAAGCAGGCGATGAGTTTGTAGAGCTGACGACTATATTCCCTATCAAAGATGCGCAAGGTCGTACGGTCAAGTACATCTCGTTCAAAAACGATGTTACCAAAGCCATCGAAAACGAAGAGAAAATTCATCAGCTCTCGTATTTTGACCAACTTACTGGCTTGCCCAATCGTGTGGCTTACCAAACTGACTTTAAGAAAATGGCGGCGTCATCCGAACGGAAAAGTGCTGCACTGCTTTACATCAACCTCGATAATTTTAAGCTAATAAACGATGCGGTGGGGTTGGAGGCTGGCAACAAGGTGTTGAGTACTGTGAGCCATCGCTTGCAGGGCTTAGCGAATGCACAAAGAATCGTATATCGCCTGTCCGGCGATGTGTTTGCGATGTTGCTTACGACTAGTGAACTCAATGCTGCAGCTGAAACTGCACTGCGGGTACTCAATACAGTGCGTGCGCCAATGCGCATCAACGGGCAAATGTCGGTGGTGACGGCGTCTATTGGTGTGACGACTTTTATGACCCACGAAACGTGTGCTGACGAGGTGCTTCAGCACGCCGAAGTGGCCATGTACGAAGCCAAGAAAAAGGGTCGCAATACTTTCCAAATCTACAGCGACAACATGCATGCCGATGCTGCCGAGCAATTGCAGCTGCTCAATGCCTTGAACTTCGCTCTGGAACGAAACGAGTTTTCCTTGGTTTATCAGCCCCAAGTCAACATGCGCACGCGCGAAGTGATTGGTGCTGAGGCCTTGCTGAGATGGCGTTCAGCAGAACTGGGAGAGATCCCGCCAGGACGTTTTATTCCGCTAGCTGAACGCAGTGGTTTAATCGCTAGTATTGATCGTTGGGTGTTCCGCCAAGTGGCGAAGCAAATAAAGCAATGGCAACAAAACGGTTGCCCTGATCTTGTCGTAGCGGTGAATGTGTCAGCCAGTCGTTTCGAAGACCCCGATCTGGTGCGAAGTCTCAAGCGCATCGTCGAGGAGGAACAGGTCGCGCCGGAATTATTCGAACTCGAGCTCACCGAAGTGGTGGCGCTGCAGAATCCCGAGCAAGCCCTTACGACTATCGCAGCATTAAGAGCCGAGGGTTTCCACGTATCGTTGGACGATTTCGGTACCGGTTATTCATCGATAAGCTACTTGAAGCGTTTTGGCCTCGATAAGCTCAAAATCGATAAGTCGTTTATTGACGATCTTAGCTCTGCTAGTCAAATCGATATCGCTATTGTGCGTGGGATTATCGCCTTAGCGAAGAGTCTCAACATGATTGCACTGGCCGAAGGTGTCGAAACCGAAGAGCAATGGCAATTGCTGCTCGAACTTGGTTGTGACGAAGCCCAAGGTTACCTCTACAGCCGCCCTCTCGACGCCCAGCGCTTCTGCGATTTCACCCACCAGCACTAAGCAGAAAGGGCAGCCCTCCCTGCGGTCGGCTACGACCGCGAGGGAGGGCTGCCCTTTTTAGTAGTGAAACGCCCAGCTGGTAAGGGCTGGGCGTTGTGAGAAAAGGACTTTGCAGCGGTGGCTTAGAAACTACCGCGCAGACCTAGTGAGAAGGTCGGTCCATAGAGTTCATGCTGCAACGTGAAGTTTTCTGAACCTTGATACAACTCTAACGGCTCATCGTTCAAGTTAGCGCCTTCGAATACCAGCTCCATGCCTTTTGAGAAGCGATAAGATGCGGTCAAATCGACCTGGGTGTGCGCTGCTGTGTAGATGTCGTAGCGCGTGTCATCGCCGACTTCGTTCAACGAACTATCACGATAAGTGACGCTTAAACGCGTACTGAATGCGCCTTTCTCGTAACCGACAAACACGTTCCCGGTGGTATCAGCCGACTCCGGAATCGAGAAGTCTTCGCCTTGACGCTCGAGCAATTCTAATTCGGTATCCAGCAAGGTCAAGTTGGCACCAATCAGCAAGCCTTCCAACTCACTCGCCGCAAAGCTATGCAACCAGTTTGCTTCAAAGCCAAGTACCGAAGCACCGATGGCGTTGGTCGGACGTTCCACTTCAAAGCCCGGGAATTCCGCATCATTGTTGGTCACAACGTCAACAATGTAGTTGTCGATATCTTTATAGAAAACGCCAGCTGAGAACACGCTGCCATCAGCGTAGAACCAGTCGTACATTAGGTCCCAGTTCATCGCTTCATAAGGGTCAAGTGCTGGGTTGCCCAGTTCGACTTCACCATCTTCTAAGTTGATTTCCGCACGTGGTGAAATATCACCAAAACTCGGACGCGCAATGGTGTTGGTCCAAGCGGCGCGTAAGCGCATGTCGTCAGCCAAATCGTGAATCACATGTAAGCTCGGTAACACATTGGTGTAGTCACTAGAAGCTGAGCGCGTACCCACACTCAAGTCACCGTTCTCATCAAAAGTGAGTTCGGTACCGGTGGCACTGAAGTCCGTTTGCTCAACGCGTACCCCAGCAATGATACGTGTGCGCTCAAGATCCACAGTTGCCATCAAGTAACCAGCGTACACATCTTCGTCGGCTTGATAGTCTTCGGCTTCACGCAACGCGGTATTTTCAGCCACATCTTTTGGACGTTCGCGGAAGTCCGCAGCGTTACGCGCATAGTAATCCAAGTATTCAGAAGCGCTGATGCCGTCGCCCAAGTTACCAAGAGAGTAGCTTGGCGAGCCAATGGTGAACTGGCTCAACATCAAGTCAGGTACGTCGCGCAATTCCACTTCGGTAACGTCGGCATCTTTCTCTTTTTGACGCATGTCGAAACCAGTTTTTAGCGTCAATTCAGTCATGCCGAATGCATACGGAAATTCTGCATCGAATCCGGCACTGAACTCGTTGTCATCAACAAGGATGGGTTCAAGAATCGTGCGATCAAGGAAGAAGTTGGCATTGTCCAAGTGGCGACTTGTAGGTTGCGCACCTTCGAATAGCTCAAACGACGGTAAACCATTTCCGAACGCAAATTCCGCGCTCAAGTCGTCCGCGTTGTATTCAAAACGTCCTTCATTTTCATCCAAAACACGTTCACGAGTTTTCGAATATCCCGCACGATAGTTCAAGGTCCAATCGTCAAAACGCTGTTCGCCGCCAGCATCAATTGCCAGAGTGTCTTGGTTTTTGGTGCGATAGCGGATGCGGCGTTTGATGCTGTCTGCTGGCAAATCGGCGCGCGCCGAGGTGCCGTTGAAGGCAGTTAAGTCGCCATCTTCAAAGCTGAAAATGCTGCGTTGGCGTTTTTCGCCGTCAGTGAATTCGCTGTAAATGGTGTTTAAATACAAACGACTCTCGTCTGATGGGCGGAACTCCAAGTTCAAATTGGCGCCCAAACGTTCACGTTGCACCCAATATTTCCGCTGCTGCAGCTCGATCATTGAGAACACTTCTTCGCTGCCAAAATCGACTTCGTCGTACTCTGCTTCAACGTTATCTGATTCGAGTTCGCGATCTTGGTAGTTGATACCGAAGGCATAACCGAATTGGTCATTCACCACATCGCTCATGTTAAAGACGAATTTTGGCGAGGTCGTGCCGCTCAGCTCGTTGTACGATCCTTCGGCGCGATAGCGAATGCTGCGGCCTTGGCGATCAAATGGTGACGGCGACTTGATATCAATTGAGCCACCAAGCGCATCGCCCGGCATGTCTGCGGTAGGCGCTTTGACCAAAGAAATGCTTTCAACCGAACCGGTCGGGATAACGTCAAGGGTGACCGCGCGTGAGCTATCTTCTGGGGTACCGATGCGCACACCATTCAAGGTCACGGTGTTCAAGCCAGGTGAGATACCACGAACGCTCACGAAGCGGCCTTCACCTTGGTCACGAGCAATAGTGGTGCCGGGCAAGCGTTGCAGCGATTCAGCAACGTTTTGGTCGACAAACTGACCCATATCGTCGGCGGCGATGAAGTTAGCGACCGCGTCTGAAGCGCGATATTCGTTTAATGCCCGGTTGCTTGCATCGCGTTGGCTGGTAATTTGGATTCGCTCAATCGCATCGTCGCTACCTAAGCGCACGTTCAACTGTGTAGTATCACTGTTCGCTGAAACTTGTTGCTCTTTGGCTGGCATACCAATGTATTCGAAAACTAGAGTTTGTGAGCCATCGGCAACTTGGCGTAGGGTATAGCGGCCGGTGCTGTCGGTGAAGACGGTTTGGTTGGTGCCTTGTACACTCACGCGCACACCTTCAAGTGGTGAACCGTTGGCATCGGTGACGACCCCTTGTACGCTGGTGGCAGCGTACACAATCGTACTCATAGGAGCAGCAAGTGCCGCGAGAATGCTAGCAGTTAGCAAGGAGCGGCGTTTAGTTGTCGAAAAGCGCATAGTTACAGCCTTTGTTGAAAAATGTGCGACAACCTTAAGGCATTTTTATGACGCTCAAGTGACACCAAGATGTCCCTTTGGTGAAGCTGGTGTGACGCTGACATCTATTTGTCACTTTGCCGCGTTAGTGTGGGGGTATTCGGTGAAGGAGGATTACATGCGACGTTTGCTTCATGTTTTGAGTTGGGTATTGGTGAGTTGGACTTTGTTGGTGAGTGTTGCCAGCGCTGCCATCACCAAAGAAATTCAATTGACCATTAGTGATTTACATCCGACGCAAGCGGTCATTTCACACGAGCAAGTCGCCTATAAAATCGCAAAGTATCAACGTGATCCGTCGGCTTTTGTCGACGATCTGAACGAATTGCCGCGCAAAACAGTCGTCCTCGGACCACAACAACAGTATTTCTTAACCGATGGCCATCATACGTTTAGTGCCATGCTCGAATACAGCCCAGCTGGCGCTGAGCAACCCATCACTGTTGAGCTTACCGACGACCTTTCGCACCTCGACACCGCCGCCTTCTGGGACCACCTTATCGCCCACGACATGGCCTGGCTCTCCGATGAGAAAGGGCAGCCCTTATTTGTGGCTGATCTCCCGTCGGGCGTGGGCCGCGCTTTGTTGAGAGATGACCCTCTGCGCGGCGCAATGTACTGGTTACGCAAGCGTGTTCTTGAGAAGCCTGAACCCGCCATCCCATTCCTTGAGTTCCACTGGGCGCAGTACCTACGTGAACATACAGACCTTGCGCAGCCGCCGCTGGAGCGCTCGCCAGTCAATGACTTACGCTGGATCAGTGCACTCGGAGAGTTCATTGCTGCTTTGCCAGCGTCGACACCGGTCGGCCCCAATGGCGAAACAGCCGCCGCCATGGGCCAGCTAAAACCGCAAAGAGGGCAGCCCTCTTTAGTGTCAGATCCGAGCCAAAGAGGGCTGCCCTTTTTAGCTCCGATCTGGCGAACAAGTGCTTATATTTACGACGGAAAACTTGTTCGAGCCGTTGTGGAAATTCCGGCTGGGACAACGCAAAAATGGCAGCTCACCAAGGATGGCAAACAATTGGAATGGGAGCTCGAAGAGGGGCAACCTCGGGTGGTGCAGTACTTGCCCTATCCGGTGAATTACGGTGCGCTACCGGATACCTTGTCCGATCGTGCGACGGGTGGCGATGGCGATCCTTATGATGTATTGATACTCGGCGATGCGCTACCGCGCGGCAGCCAACTGGATGTGCGTGTGATTGCGCGCATGAAGATGCGCGATAATGGTGAAATCGACGACAAGCTTATCGCGGTCGTTCCTGAAGATCCGATCTTTGGCAAACTGCAATCGCTTGCCGATCTTGAGCAACAATTCCCCGGCACAAAATCGATTCTGCGCAATTGGTTCAGTAACTACAAAGGCAGCAACGGCAGCATCTCCGGCATCGAATTCACCCCCGAAACACAGTAAAAAGGGCTGCCCTCCCTAGGGCTTTTCCTGCGTTCATCCAAACTATTCCTTAGCTCGTCACTTAAGCGTGGCGGGCGGCCCGCAGCCTGCGCAATACTGGCTCCAGTGCAAAACAACAACACAAAACTATTGGAGCAAAAACATGAACGCATTCGAAAAAAACGTCCTTCGTTTAGGTGTGGTGGCAAGCTTAGCAATGGCAGGTACCGCGCTCTACAACACTACCGCAGAGCAACCGAATCACTTCGAAACTTTGAGTGTTGAGCGCTTAAACATTGTTGAAGCCGACGGCACAGTTAAACTGCTGATCACCAACACCGAACGTTTTCCGACCACCGAAGAAGTCAACGGTCGCGTGCTGAACGAAACCCGTAAAAAGCGCTCGGGCATGTTGTTCTTTAACGAAGAAGGTATGGAAGCGGGCGGCTTGATTTTTGACGGCAGTAAAAATGAGCAAGGTCATAGTTCTGGTTTGTCGCTCACCTTTGACCAATACAATGGCGACCAAGTCATGCAGCTGTTGACGACCGATCAGCAACGCGGTGACCAGCGCCGGGTGAGCTCGGCATTGGTCTTTAATGACCGTCCGGAGCACGAAACCCAAGATAAAGTACGCGAGGTGATGCGCGAGATTGAGCAAATAGAGGATCCCGCAGTGCGGCGCGCGAAAATTCAAGAGTATCAAGAGCAAGGGATTATCGGTGGTTCAACGCGCTTACTGCTCGGTAAAACCGGCTCACAAAATAACGGCTTGTTTTTGTTCGCGAAAGACGGTTCACCACGGGCAATGTTTTATGTCGACGCCAATGACCAAGTTCAGTTACAGTTTATGAATGACAAAGGTGAAGTGACCCACTCATGGCCAGAACAGTAATGCTGCAACGTTTTATGCAGTTCCTTCACATCGACCGCGCCTTTTTAGGTGCGGTCTTTGTGTTTGCCTATATTTTTGTGATCAGCGTGCGACTGACGTCTGGCCAGTGGTCTTGGTATGTCTTCACGCCTGAAGGGCCGCTCGCGCAATTTATCCAGGCACTGCTGATTTTCACTTTACTGCGCCTATTACTCAATCGGTTCGCCATCAGCGCGCGTAAAAGCTATGTCAAAGCCGGCGTCGCAGCGTTCCTCGTCTATCTTGCAGTCGCCAACGCTCTAAGTCTGCTCATCGCGCTGAGCTTCGATACCATCGAACGCAATTTCAACAGCTATACGCTGCTGCTCAACAACGTCAATCTGGTCGTGCAATTCGTGCTGTTTGGTGGACTTTATTTGGCGTACAGCTACGCGCAGGACCTCAATCATGAGCGCACCCAGTTGGCCAACTATCGCCAACAAGTGGCTGAATTACAGTTACAGCAACTTAAACAGCAGTTGAATCCACACTTTGTTTTCAACGCCTTAAACGTGCTCGACGAGTTGATTTACGCCGACGCACAGAGGGCGAGTGACTATTTGAATGAATTTGCGGAGCTTTATCGCGCGGTTTTAGAAGCCAGCGGCGAACGCCTCGTCAGCCTTGTGCACGAACTCAATTTCGCCCGCAATTACTTCAAGCTTATGCAGGTACGCTACGGCGAAGGCTATACGCTGCAATTACATGGTGAGCCGTCGGCACAGTTCTATCTACCGCCGTACAGCCTGCAAGTACTGATTGAAAACGCCTTGCAGCACAACCAAGCAAGTGCCGCTCAACCGATCGTCATTACGATCACCATCTCGGACACTAACGTTACCGTGCATAACAACCGTCACCCTCGGCAACACGCGAAACCGTCACACCAAGTCGGCTTAACAAGTCTTACCAAGCAATTTGCGGTGCTGACGCAACAGCCGCTCGAAATTACGTCAACAGCAACGGAATTTAGCGTGCGCATTCCGTTACTCACAACACAGGTCACGCAGCCATGACGAACGTCGTGATCATTGAAGACGAGCCTTTGGCGCGCGACAAATTACGTCGCATGCTACAAAACCTTGGCGAGCCCATCGAAGTTGTCGCCGAACTCGGTAGTGTTGCAGAGGTGAAACACTGGCTCGCAACTAACTCCCAAGCTGTTGATGTGATTTTCTCTGATATCGAGCTCAGCGACGGTAATGTTTTTGCGGCGTATGAACACGACATGCCGCCGGCACCGTTGATTTTCGTCACCGCTTACGACGCTTTTATGCTCGAGGCGTTCGAATCACAGGGCATCGCCTATTTACTGAAACCTTATAGCGGCGCAAAGCTGGCGCAGGCATGGCAAAAATTTAAGCAATTGACGCAAAAAGCCGTCGCACCGAGCGCGCCCACGCAATCCGCAAACGAGCCCCTGCAGCGCATCGCCATTAGAACTGCGCAACAAGTGTACTTTATGCGTACCGGTGAATTCGCTTACATCAAAGCCGATGGCAATCTCATCATGGGCTTTGACCAGCAAAACCGTCGTCACTATTTGCCATTCCCATCGCTACAAGCGTTGGAGAAGCACCTCGATTCACGCCAATTTTTTCGCATCAATCGCAGTGAAATTGTTAATGTCGACGCTATCGACAAACTCGAGCGCTACTGCAAAAACTCGTACTTGGTGTTACTCAAAAATGGCGCACAACTCAAAACTAGTCAAAGCCGCACCAGCACGTTTAACCAATGGTTAAGCTAAACCCCAGCGGCGCAATGATTCTCCTGCTGTTGAACCAGCAGTAATTGGTGCTAAATCTAAAACCGAAAGAGGGACCACAACAACTCCTCAACTTAAATGCTTAGTCTTTGAATTCGGTCGAACTTGCCCGTGCCTGACCATCGGCCGAGCGAGTGAACCGCTTATCGGTGCGTTCGGTGTAATCCATCAGCAGTATCGTAAGGTAAATTTTGGTAGGAAGCGACAGCACGATACCGATTGCACTCATCGCTGCACCCAATATAAAGCCGCGATGGCCAATGGTATCGCTGGCGAAGGTCACCGCTAGCACGATGTGTCCACAGATCAGCAAGGTGACGCCAAGAATCATGGCAATTTTGAGCAAGCGAACTTGTGTGGCTTCTGTCATCAGTGCTACCTCTGCTACATAATTTAGCGATGCCTTAACTATAAACCTATGTGCTGCAAGTGAACAATTCTGCTGCGCACCAAGCCCAACAAATTGATCCACATCAAGCTTTTCGGCAACAAAGCGAAAGTTCAGCTAACCTTAAGGAAACTGTAAGAAAACTCGTCTACTCTTAACCTACAAAACAGACCAAGGAGTCTATTATGCATTTACGTAAAATCGCATTCGTTGTCGCCGCAGCAGCTACACTCGCAGCTTGCAGTGGCGCCAAAGAAGTCACCCAATGTACAGCAGCGCCTATGAGCGAATGGCAGGACCAAGCGCAATTCCAATTGGAATTGGTGAATCAAGGCTACGATATCAACGAATTTAAAGTCACCGAAGGTAACTGTTACGAAATTTACGGTACCGATGCTGATGGCAAGAAAGTTGAAATCTACTTTAACCCTGTGAACGGTGAAATCATAAAACGTGAAGAGCACTAAGCAGCGCACTGCCCTGATGGTGAGGATCTGGCATCCGCTGATCCGCATCATTCATTGGAGTTTAGTGGCGATTTTTATCGCCAACTATTTTGTTTTAGAAGCTGGCAGCGACTGGCATCAATGGCTGGGCTACGCTGCCGTAACCCTTATCGCGGTACGCATTGTTTGGGGCTTTATCGACCCAGGTTTCGGCAATTTCAAAACGCTACATCTCAGTCCAGCAGCAGTCAAAACCCATTTCGCGCACCTCAAGCAGCGTCACATGCCGATCAAGTCGGGACACAATCCACTTGGTTGGCTCATGGTTTTTGCGGTTATTGCTTTGTTCACAGGGCTGGGTGTGACCGGCTTTATGATGGAAGAAATCGACGCACTGTTTGGCAATTCAACGCTTGAAGAAGTTCACATGTGGCTGGCAGATATTCTTTATGCTGCGGCGATTGTCCATGTAGTGGCTATCGTCATTACCGGTTGGCGCGGCCGCATCGAGCTTATACGACCGATGATCACCGGTAAACGACGGGTGCGCTAAACAGCGCAACCCGTTACGGGCGACGGCGCCCCGTCATCGTCTGCAACACGCCATCGCGGCGAATTAGAGCATGCTGTAATGCAGCACCCAAGTGCACTAGAATTAGCAAAATAAAGGCCAATGCCACCCAGCCATGCACCTCTCGCAATATCCCGTACAGTGCTAAATCCACCTCGAGCAACGCCGGCAGCGTAAACCAGCCAAACACCTCAAGCGGGCGACCGGCTGCGTTTTGCATCAGGTAGCCGCTTACTGGCATGGCAAGCATACAGGCGTAGAGGCCGATGTGGCTCAACCGTGCACTTACGCGTTGCCATGCAGCCAGGTCTGCAGGCAACGCGGGCGCCTGGGTGCGCATGCGTACCCAAAGCCGAATCAGCACCAGCACCAAGGCGACCAAACCAAATGACTTGTGCAACTGCAATAAGGTTAACTGCCACGGCTCTAGCGCGCGCACCATGGTCAGTCCCGCAAACAACAATGACAGCAGAAGCAAGGCCATCGACCAGTGTAACCACCGCGCAGCGCGGCTAAATTGCTGTACCTTACTCATGTTATTGCTCCCGTGCGCGGCGGCGATACGACTCGGCATAGGCTGCTGATCGTGCGCGCAAAATTTTATCTGCGGTAGCTGCCATGCCGTCTGGCAACACCAACGGATCAAAATTAATGGC
Source organism: Pseudidiomarina salilacus (assembly GCF_047323925.1). Taxonomy (GTDB): domain Bacteria; phylum Pseudomonadota; class Gammaproteobacteria; order Enterobacterales; family Alteromonadaceae; genus Pseudidiomarina; species Pseudidiomarina salilacus. Next base: position 198,200 of record NZ_CP178752.1, on the reverse strand, counting down.
GTTACAGTCACCTTCGAGTTGCGCCGAGGCGCTGCGCAACACAATTTGTCCTGCCACAATTTCGGTACGCGCCGAAGGCCACAGTACCGTAGGGTCGGTTTCATCGTCATTGGCTTCCGCCAAGGTAAACACTAAATCAAACACTACCGGTTGCTCGCGCAGCCGCGCAGTGAATTCCTGTTGTAGTGCATCGTCACTGTCAGCGAACTCAGCAGGCACAGCATCTATCCGTTCGGCACGCGGCACCGCGCGCCAACGCACGGCTTGGCGTTCGCCGTTGGCAGCAACCAGATAAAACGCATTGATGCTGTGATACACCTCGGTGGCAAAGCTGCCGCTGGCGCGATATCCAGCCGCCCATTCACGAAAGGTTGCACTTTCAGGGTGTTCAGCAAAAAACTGCTGAATGGTGCCATTACCAAGCGCCACTAATTGCTGATAAAAATCTTGCGGATGACGCACCGCCATTACCGGTGGGGTGTTCATGGCGGTGCGCCAGACGTCACCTGCCGCAGTCTCGATACTGAGCGCTAAGCTGCGTACTGGTGCTTTTAAATCCGGAGCCAGCGGGTTATTGCCGGCAATCGAGATGCGTCCTTGTAACGGTGTTGATCCAGCGGCAAACACCTCTGCGACTGAATAATCAGCTAACGCGCCACTACTGATAAAGTCACCCGCGACACAGAAGCCTTTCGCATGGGCACGACGAAAGCCTTCATGCGGGTTGGCCCCTTGTTGTAAGTCGACAAAGTCCTGCGCATCGACTTTATTTGACGGAAATCCTGTTGCGGCAAAGTAAAACGCTAGGGCCAGCGCGCCAACCAGCACCCCAACCAAAGCATATCGCCACCAGCTGACTGCTTGTGCCATGATCAATCACTCCAATAAAATCTTGAAATCAAGATAAATGAATAGTAGTTTGAATTCAAGATAAATAAACCTTGTGAGGGATTACCCGCCAATGGACGCTTTAGATCACATTCAACAACTTTGGGCTAAGCAAATGCCAGAGCTTGATACATCGAGCATGGCGCTCATTGGCCGATTACAGATTTTGCACAAGCAATTAACCCAAGCAATGTCGCAAACCTTTCGTCAGTTCCAGCTTACTGATGCGGGTTTCGATGTGTTAGCGACTTTGCTACGCAGTGGCCCACCGCACGCGCTAACGCCCAAACAGTTGCTTGAACAGCTGCTCGTCACTTCAGGTTCAATGACCAGCCGCATAGACTCGCTTGAAAAGCAGGGCCTTATTGCGCGCACTATAGGCATAAACGACAAACGTCAGCGCCAAGTACAGCTAACCCCTAAAGGAAAAACAACTATCGAGCAGGCGATTAAGGCACACGTGGAGACACAGAAAAGGCTATTAAGTGTGCTGACCGAGCAGGAACAACGGGATTTAACAGAAATGCTGCGCACCTTTATGGCGCGCAGCGCACAAACTTAAGATTCGAGTTTTGCGTCAAGGGTGATTTCGGCTTTGAATAGCTTGGAAATCGGACAGTTTTCTTTGGCAGCTTCGGCCGCTTCCAGGAATTTATCAACGTCAGCACCAGGAATTTTGGCGCGTAGCTCTAAGTGAATTTTCGGTACGGCAAAGCCATCGTCTTGTTCTTCGAGGTGCACCGTAGCTTTAGTATCGATGCTGTCGGCGACCATGTCGTGCTCGCCCAGGACCATCGACAAGGCCATTGAAAAACAGCCCGCGTGTGCAGCACCAATAAGCTCTTCAGGGTTGGTGCCTTTACCATCTTCAAAGCGAGTACCAAACGAATACTGCTGCTCGTCGAGCACACCACTTTGTGTTGAAACAGTACCTTTACCGTCTTTCAAACCACCTTGCCAATGAGCAGATGCAGTGCGTTTCATAAGTACCTCCTTTTTAAAAGTGTACCTACAGTGTAGTCGCTACCCCCGGCTAAAGATCAAGTTAGCGGGTGCCGAATATCTTATCTCCCGCATCGCCCAGCCCTGGCACGATGTAGCCATGCTCGTTCAGATGATCGTCGAGCGCAGCAGTATAAATCGGTACTTCGGGGTGGACAGCCGTTACTTTTTCAACGCCTTCAGGGGCGGCAACCAGCACCAGCACGCGAATGTCGGTGCAACCCTTGGCCTTGAGCATGTCGAGGGTTGCGATCATGGTGCCGCCAGTGGCAAGCATGGGGTCGATGACCAATGCGGTACGGTTGTCGATTTCACCGGCTAACTTTTCAAAATAGGCCACAGGTTCAAGGGTTTCTTCATTACGATAAAGGCCAACCACACTGACCTTTGCCGCCGGCAGTGAACTCAAAACACCGTCCAACATACCCAGGCCCGCGCGTAAAATAGGCACCACAGTGACTTTCTTGCCTTTAATGCGCTGCACTTTGATGCGCGCACCGTCCCAGCCTTCAATTTCCTGCTCGACCAAAGCAAAATCTTTGGTTGCTTCATAAGTTAGTAAGTTACCTAACTCATTCGCAAGCTCACGGAAGCTTTTGGTCGAAATACCGGCCTCGCGCATGAGCCCGAGTTTGTGTTGGATTAAAGGGTGAGTAATAACATGTAAGCTCATAAGATGACTTCTGTGTCGTAGCAATAGGCATTTGTATAGATTATGCTAAAGTTTAGAACAAGTTGAAACAATTAACCCAAAGTAGCACTTAGCCTGCTCGTAAATTTAAGCTTGGGAAATAAGCAGGAACAATACGATTGAAAAAGCTTGATACGGTACCAACGATAGCACTTTTGATAGGCATACTACTCAGCGCTGTAGCGACCTATGTGAGTTATACCCTTGAATTAAAGCGTGCTAAAGAAAGCTTCTTATTCAATATTGAGCAAGTTCAGATAGCGCTGTCGGAACGGTTACGAGCCTATGAACTCGTGTTGCGCGGTGCTGCTGGCTTTTATGAACAAAGTGAAGAAGTTACCCGCAAGGAATGGGCAAGCTACACAACCAAACTGCGGCGTGATGGCTTCATTACCGAAATACAGGGGATTGGCTTTGCTCAATATCTTACCCCGAGCGAGGTCACGGCTTTCGAGGCTAAAGTTCGTGCCACTGGATTCCCGGCGTTTCACGTCCACCCAACAACGCCACGTGAGCAGTACTCCTCGATTCTCTACCTTGAGCCCTTTGATGAGCGCAATCAACGTGCGTTTGGCTATGATATGTACTCTGAAGTCACCCGCCGTGAGGCCATGCATCGCGCGGCGATAACCGGTGCTGCGGCGTTGAGCGGGCGCGTGGAGTTGTTGCAAGAGGGCGAGATTGTGCAGCAAGCGGGAACCTTAATGTACGTTCCTGTCTATCGCTCTGAGGTCACCGATGATTCCGACGCCGGATACTATGGGGCACTTTTGGGCTGGGCCTATAGTCCGTTTCGAATGACCGACTTAATTGACGATATCATCCGTGGTTGGGAACAGGACGACGGCGCATCGATTCATTTGCAAATCTATGACGGTACCTCATCTGACCCTGCGAAGTTGCTCTACCAATCTGCCGTAGAAAATCATCCGCTCCCGCATCATTTATCGGCGAATCAACACTTTGAGTTTGCGAGTCGGGAGTGGTTACTCGCTTTTCATCATAAGCACGAGCTGAAAGCCATTGGTATTCAGCGCCCACTACTCTTTGCTGTACTTGGTATCCTTTTGTCGATAGCTATTGCCGCTTACTTACAAGTCGCCACGAGATTGCGCGTACGAGCAGAAAAAATGGCAGCGCAACTCACCGCGGAACTGAACCGCAAGCAACTTGAAATGGAAGACTTAGAAGCGCGCTGGCGTTATGCCCTACAAGCTTCAAAAGCTGGTGTATGGGACTGGAACATTACCACCGGAGATGTCTATTTATCGAAGGGGTGGTATGAGTTGCTCGGTCATCAACCGAATCCTAACGAGCGTGAATATTCGACTTGGTCAGATCGAATTTATAAGGACGACCACGATCAACTCAAACAGACATTAGCGTCAATTATCGCACATTCTCAACCAGGTGATGATCACTTTGAGAACGAATATCGCATGTACAACGGTAAGGGCGATATTGTGTGGATACTGGACCGCGGGCGCGTGGTAGAACGCGATGATAACGGGCGGCCTGCGCGCATCATCGGAACCGTAGAGGATATTACCGAGGAAAAGCGGCAACTAAAACAACTACGTAATGCTGCAGCGACCGACAAGTTAACCGGTTTACCGAATCGTCTCTACTTGCATCATAAATTACCGAGGTTGATATCGGAAGTAGTCGATAAAGAAGAATTTATTGCATTATTTTTTATAGACTTAGACCAATTTAAATTCGTTAACGATGAATACGGTCATGACTATGGTGATGCCATGCTCATAGAGCTTGCTGCGCGTTTTAAACAGGTACTGCGCAATAATGACGTACTCTGTCGTTGGGGTGGCGATGAATTTATCGCAGTCATTAAGTCAAACGAGTTTATTCATATTGAAACAGTGGCAAAACGTTTAATTGAAGCCGCCAGTCAGCCGATGACGATGCATGATGTAGTCTTACAAGCCGGCGCGACTATTGGCATCGTCATTTATTATGGGCATGTGCCAATGGTCCCAGAAGAGCTCATCCGCCGTGCTGATAAGTTAATGTACAAGGCGAAAGCCTCACAGCGAGGCACGTTTTTAGTTGAAAAAATAGATGTTTAAGCGCGTTTTAAATCGGCTGGGACCGGTAGTGTCGAAATCGATATTCGTTTGCCTTTCCTGGGCTTACGCAACCCCACGCAGCAAGTGGCTTTGCTGCGTTATTTGGAATTTGCTGAGGTTGCCAAGTGAAGTTTCCGATTAACGTAATCTGATTTTTCAATCACCTTTGCCACTCCTAATCTGTCAAAACTGGTCTATAGTAGTTTTGCTATATCGACATCTCCTAAACTACATAGCAAAGGTGATAATAATGATGAAAAAAACTTTACCCCTCGTGTCTGCTTTGGCACTAGCGGTATCCATGGGAGCTGCATCTGTTGGTGCAACTGCTCAGGAAGCTAAAAGCAAAATGTTTTGGTGGCCAGATCAACTCGATTTGACCCCGCTCCGTGATCACAACGAAGCCTCTAATCCTTACGATGACTTTGACTACGCCGAAGCCTTTAAACAAGTCGACCTCGAGCAGCTAAAAGCTGACATCGAAGAGTTGATGACGAGTTCGCAAGACTGGTGGCCTGCTGACTACGGTCACTATGGTCCATTCTTTATCCGTATGGCTTGGCATGGCGCTGGTACCTATCGGGTGAATGATGGTCGCGGTGGTGCAGGCGGTGGTCAACAGCGTTTTGAACCGCTCAACAGCTGGCCAGATAACGTCAGTCTCGATAAAGCCCGTCGTTTGTTGTGGCCAATCAAACAAAAGTATGGTCGTAGCGTTTCTTGGGCTGACCTTATGGTACTCACCGGTAACGTTGCGCTAGAGTCGATGGGCTTTAAAACCTATGGCTTCGCTGGTGGTCGTGAAGACGAATGGGAACCTGACAATGTGTATTGGGGCCCAGAAAAGCAATGGCTTGAAGACAAGCGTTATAGCGGCGATCGTGAACTTGAGAAGCCACTTGCCGCAGTGCAAATGGGCTTGATTTACGTAAACCCGGAAGGTCCAAACGGCAACCCTGATCCGCTGTTAGCAGCCGATGATATTCGCGAAACCTTCGCGCGCATGGCGATGAACGATGAAGAAACAGTGGCACTTATCGCCGGTGGTCACACCTTCGGTAAAGCGCACGGTGCACACAAACCTGACGAATGCTTAGGCGCTGAGCCTGCAGCAGCTCCGATTGAAGAGCAAGGTTTAGGTTGGAAAAACAAGTGTGGTAAAGGCCACTCGGAAGACACCATCACTTCAGGTTTAGAAGGTGCATGGTCAGTGAATCCGATTGCTTGGACTACCCAGTACCTTGATAACCTATTCGGTTTCGAATGGGAGCAAACCCGTAGCCCTGCTGGTGCTATTCAGTGGATCCCCGTCGACGGTCAAGCGTCGAACTTGGTACCTGACGCGCATATCGAAGGCAAGCGTCACGCGCCAATTATGTTCACTACCGACTTGTCGCTGAAATTTGACCCTGAGTACCGCAAAATCGCGAAACGCTTCCAAGAAAATCCGGAAGAGTTTGAGTTAGCCTTTGCCAAAGCTTGGTTCAAACTGACACACCGTGACATGGGACCACGTGCACGTTACATCGTGGACACCTCACCAGCGGAACCTTTGCTGTGGCAAGATCCAATTCCTGAAGTTGATTTCACTTTGATCAACGACAGTGATGCAGCCGACATTAAAGCGTCGATTCTTGACACTGACCTGACCGTTGCTGAATTGGTACGTACTGCTTGGGCCGCTGCATCAACCTTCCGCGGTACCGACATGCGTGGTGGTGTGAATGGTGCACGTATCGCACTGGCCCCACAAAATGAGTGGACAGCGAACGACCCAGAAGAGCTCAATCGCGTGCTGGGCGTGTTAAAAGACGTGCAAGCGGACTTTAACGACGGTCAACGCGGTGACAAACGCGTGTCATTGGCAGACGTTATCGTGCTTGGCGGTGCTGCAGCGATTGAAAAAGCAGCTGCTGATGCCGGTTACGAAGTGACTGTTCCATTTGCGCCAGGTCGTACCGATGCAACACAAGAGATGACCGACGTACAGTCGTTCAGCTTCTTGGAGCCAACTGCTGATGGTTTCCGTAACTACTACAGTGCTGATAGCCGCATGTCGCCTGCTGAAATGCTGGTTGATAAAGCTGACTTGATGACCCTGACTGTACCAGAACTGACCGTACTCGTTGGTGGTATGCGTGCCTTGGGAGCCAACTACGACGATGCCCAGCATGGTGTCTTCACCGACCGCCCAGGTCAATTGACCAACGACTTCTTCGTTAACTTGCTAAGCATGGATAACGAGTGGAAGCAGGGCGACAGCGAAGGTGTTTACGAAGGTTACGACCGTGCGAGCGGTGAACTGAAGTGGACCGCAACACCAGTTGATTTGATCTTCGGCTCGAACTCAGAATTACGTGCAATTTCTGAAGTGTATGCTCTGAGTGACTCGAACGAGAAGTTCGTCAACGACTTCGTTGCAGCTTGGGTAAAAGTGATGCGTTTAGATCGCTTTGACCTCGACAGCTAAGACTTAACAACTTGAAGCAAAAGGCGCCTGCGGGCGCCTTTTTTGTTAGTTCATGCTGTTTTCGCGCAGCCAAAATGCCAGTGAAGCTTTGTCGGTCACTTCTAGCTTTTGGTAGACCCTGGCTAGGTGCGTACGTACCGTGGTGGGAGAAATACCAAGCAGTTTGGCCACTTCTTTGTGGGTGTGACCACTTACATAAGCCCAAGCAACTTCGTGCTCACGCGCACTTAAATCAACACTAGGTGCAATTCCCGCTCGCACCAGCAGGCGATTATTAATTTGTTGTGCTTGTAGCACGATATTTCGTGCACGAAACCCGCCGGTGCGCCAGAGCGCTTGATTCACTTCTTCAGGCAGTTTCTGTTCGGCGCGGCGTCCCCACTCTTGTACAATCAACGCGCGAAACTCGGGTAAGGCAGCATTGAGCACCCCGCCTCGATCCATGAAGGCTGCGGGTGAGCGCAACGAGCGTAAGTGGTGTAAGTCATTGTGTCGCGCGGCAAGAAAAATATGCTGCGTGATCATATTCTTAAGCGCTAGCTCATGTTGGTTGTAGCGTTGTTTTTCTTGGTCACGTACTAAGGTGACAAAAATATGTAGCCCCGTTTGCTGATCGACTTCCATCGTCGACATCATCTGCTGTGCACGATAGAGCCCCCAGTGCTCACGAAAAGCTTGTGATTTTTTGAAATCAGGCAAAGGGTCAGTGGTCCAAGTTTTGCCGGTGTTACCGATCACCAAGTTGGCAAATGGGTCGACGTGTTTTACCGCCTCCCAAGTGCTAAACAGCGTATCCACTTGATCTAATATTGTCGCATGATGTAGTTGGCGATGGCGCCCATCACCCGCTCCCCATATGGCAAAGTCAAAGTCGATAAAGCGTCTGATTTCTTTCAGTGTCCACTGCTGAAATTCCTGTGTTGACAGAAACATACTGGCGTCATGCAGATCGAGAATGAATTGCTCCACCTGCTGATTTTGCATGGTCATGTCGGTAAATTCCCTGTTACTTGAAAATGCTTGGTTAACCAATTGTAGTGCAAATGTAGGATAAAAGCCTGTATCAAGGCTCGCTATGCTGTGATGAACTTTTTTTAGGAGTCATCTTTGATGCGCGTGAGCCGTCTGCTGCTTAACTTGCTGTGTGTGCTAACTCTGTTGTGGGCGGCCCCAGCGAGCGCGCAGAGCTACCCCAAACTGGTGTTTGTGAAACAGCCTTATACGGATGCAGATAATGCATTAGCAGTAGATGATGCCGCACGGGTGGTCGGGAAGCTCGCTGCCGAGCAAGTATTGTATATCCGCTGGCAGGTTCCTGAGCATGATGCGGCAGCGGTTTGGCAACTGGCATTACAGAGTGAAGCGGAAGCGCCACTAGAATTTAGCATGTTGCGACCGACCGCAGCGGAAGCAAGCACAGCGCCAGCGGTGAAGTCATTCGGTGCCGCAGCGACAACAACTGAGCCAGAGTTGCTCTGGCAAGGCACCGAATTACCCGAACACTGGTTGTTAAGCGATGGCACCTATTTACTGCGGATAAAAAATACTGATAGTGCAACAGAATTCCAGCTGTTATTAGAACAAGCTCAACAGAAGCGTTCGCTGCAGTATGTGAAAAATGAAGTCGTTGCACTCAGTGCCAACACCAACCTTATGTATAGTAGCACCCTGCCGCAACTGACTTTCGAGATTCCTGAGCCCCCGGCCAATAAAGCATGGTCATTGCAGGGGTTCACCGAGGTTGGCGACGACCTTGAGATAACGCTTACTACCGCCGCTGGCGCTGCGATTAGCGCACAACAACAGCCGTGGTTGGCGGCCGAAGCGTTAACCACGGCTGCGACACTGACCTTACAAACTGAAACTAAACAGCAGTCGAAGCGTATTTGGCTGCAATTAGCAGAAGTCGACCAACAAGCGCCCCCAACAACACCTGAGCAAATTGCCGCAGCACCACAGGCAGCCGCGCGAAGCTTCAGCGAAAGTTACGCCGACGCTGAGCTAGGCGAAGAGCGCGAACCGAATAACACGCGCGAGCACGCCACGCTTTTACCCTTGGGGCAGACGGCAAAGGGTCAGCTGCATCACTCCGATGATTATGACTATTACGTGTTCCAAAATCCGGGTCCAAGTGACTTTCAACTCAGCATAACGGCACCTGCACCCACTCGGTTAACGGTGGCGATATCGCCGATCGAAGGCTCAGCGTTTCAACGCTGGCAGGTTGAAGGTGAAACAAGCCAACGCATGCGATTGGCTGAGGGGAATTACTTTCTCACCGTGGAGGGCGACTTAGCCACCACTGAATCCTATCAAATTCGGCTTGACCCTACGGTACCATGGGCCGCGGGCAGTACTTATCAACCAGCGCGCACACGCGAGTTTGCTGGACCTCTACCCCCTGATGGCGTGCTGGCGCTACCCGATGGTGACTTAGACGAGTTCGAGGGCTGGTATGTGCTCCCTGTGCACACCGAGGAACGCACCTTTAGTTGGCAGGGCGCGGTACACAAATCCGGTTACGCCTACTACACCGGGCTCGAGTTCATTCGTCCCAATGGGGAGTCCTTGTACACTCGCGATTACGGCTTTAACAGCGGCAGTATTGAAATTCCAGCCAACGAGCAGGTGAGTATTAAAGTGACGTTTGGTCCGAATGCCAAGCCCATCACTTTTAGTGACACTATTCCGAGTCCTGCATTCACGCCACAACTCGACTATCGTATCAAGGTTCCCAATCAAGCTGTTGCCGCTTGGGCCGATGAAGGTCAGCGCGTTGCGTTCAGCATCACTGTCGAAAACCTTACGGCAGAAACGCTCGTCGCCCCGCTGGAGGCCAATGTGACGCATGCCCAAGCATCGATTCATGGTTTATCGGAGCAACTTGAGCTTGCAGCGAATGCTGCGCAAACCCTGACCGGTGAGTTGAAACTTCCGGCGCAATTAGAAGCAGATGCGGCAATCGCCCTATTCGTCGGGGCAGAAAAGTTCGCGGTGAGCGATATCCTTAGCTTATTCCCAAGTATTGCGGCACCGCTGCAACAACCTTATCGCATCGCCACAGAAGCACCTGCCGATTTACCTAGCGAGCTCGTCGCACAATGGTTGTACAGCGTGCCGAATCAGCAAGATTTACAGCACCCTTTTGCGCGTGAATCAGCACAGACCACTGCGTTAGAACGCGCCGAACTGGTGTTGTACTTTGCTGAGCAGCAGCGGGTCACACTGAGTAACCTGCAATGGCTTGATCATCAACAATTAGCGGGGACTGCGGTTGCTGAAGTCGCGCTCTTTGGCAGTGAGCAAAGTGCCGGTCCTTGGGAGTTTATCGGGCACTGGAACTTACAACGTGATGCTGCAGGTACTGCTACTTTTGCGTTCACCGAGCCGCCAACCGTGCGTTATCTGCGCCTTGTGGTTGAGCGCACGGCAACCGCAGCGGAAGAAGGTTCGAATGCTTGGCAACTGCCCAAACAAATCATCGCCCAACGCGCAGCGACTACCTTGTCGAACACTGCAGCAGTCCCAACAAGTGCCGATCTTGATGCTGCGCAATGGGATCACTATTTGGCCGAACCAGGACAACAACAAAACTTCAGCGTGACGGTTCCTGATGGTCATAACCGTATTCGCCTTACCCTGAGCGAATCAATACAAGGACGTTTGCAGGCGCTCTTGACGGACGCTCAGGGTGAGGCGATACCGCTTAGCTGGCAACAATCTTCAAGGGGGCGTGAAGCGGTCGCCACTGAACTTGCGCCAGGGTCTTATCAATTGCAGCTAATTGAGCCGCCGCGCCATGTCATGGTGGTGTGGGATGGCAGTTTGAGTGTCGAACATTTCCAAGCACCGTTGTACCAAGCGTTACGGCGTGTCGCGACAGAGCTTAAAAACGGCGTAGAAGTCATGCAGCTGTTGCCGATTGGCGGTGACCTATTGCTGCAAGAATGGGCGGATAGCAATGAACAAGTGTTGCGCGCGCTCGCACACTACGATAACCGCTACACCAGTTCTAACATTGCGCAAGCGCTATCGACCGCGAGTAAAACATTGGCGAAAGTAGACGGCGAGAAGGCGTTGTTCTTAATCACGGACGGCTTTAGTGAAAATCATGATGAAGTTGATTGGCGCAGCTTGGCTGCGGTGCAACCGCGTATTTTCAGCATTCAGTTGCCGGTCGGCATGGCGATTAGCGCTGCGCAAGAAGCGGAAAATGAGCGTTTTATGCGAGCGTGGAGCCAGGTTAACGGCGGTCACCACAGCTTCGCTGATGATCAGTTAGAGATTGCCCGCGCACTCTTTAGTGGGATGCGCAAATTACGCAGCGGTACACATTTCACCGCCGAACTCGCTACCGACTATCAAGCACCACTGCCGCCAGGCAGCTTCACCACGCGCCAAGGACCACAGCCCGTTGCTGCGGCCAGTGCGCTGCAATTTATTTTTGACGCCTCGGGCTCAATGCTCAAAGCAATGGCCGGCGGCCGGCGTATCGATGTTGCAAAGCGTGTCGCGGAGAATGTTTTGACCACCGAGTTGCCAGCGCATTTGCCAGTGGCGTTGCGCGCCTTTGGGCATACCGAGCCGCACAGCTGTGCCAGCGAATTATTGGTGGCGGCTGAACAGAATAATCATCCACAAGTGCAGTCAGCGCTGCAGCAAATTCAAGCCGTGAACTTAGCTCGCACGCCGCTTGCGGCTTCGCTCGCAGCAGTTGCTGACGATTTAGCTGACTATGCTGGCGGTAAGCAGCTGGTGGTGTTGCTGACCGATGGCGAAGAGACTTGTGATGGCGATATTCCCGCCGCGCTCGCACAGCTGCAAGCAAAAGGCATTGCGTTGCAACTCAACATCGTCGGTTTTCAACTCGATGATGATGCGCTTGAGGGCGAATTCGCGCGTGTTGCTGAACTAAGTGCAGGGCAATACTTTGCTAGCCAAGATGCGGTGCAATTGCAGTCTGCTCTGGCGTTGGCTATTGCGCCGCAGTGGCGCTTAGTGGACGCACAACAGCGTGAAGTGGCGAACGGGCGCGTCGGGGATCCCGCTCAACCTATTGCTGCAGGTGACTATACCTTAGTCATCGACGGCTACCCTCAACCGCAAACCCATCAAGTATCTGTCGCTGCGGGTGAAAACCTAATGTTCGAGGTAAACGATGAAGCAACTCCCTAAAACCTTGCTTTGCTGCGCTGTATTGTTGCTCGCCGCTCCCGCCCATAGCCAAACTGAACGCCAACAGTGTTTGGGCGTTCCGGTTGCCGACGGCGTCGAGCGGCAGTTTGCCGATATGCAGCTGCGGCAGCAGGTGCACCAAGTTGATCAGTTGGTACTGCAGGCTTGGCAGGCGATTCCGCATGAGCAACGCGAAGTGGCAGCGCTGCAGCAGCAATTGGGAGATGATCCAGTCGAGCTCTATCGCTGGGTGCGCGACAACACCCATTGGCTGCCTTACGATGGCGCTTTGCGTGGCGCGCGCGGAACCTTACTCGACCGGGCTGGCTCAAGTCTCGACCGTGCGTTGTTACTGGCAGAGCTATTGCGCGAAGCCGGTGAAAATGTTCGTTTAGTGCAAGCGCCGTTGACGGCGGCACAACAGCAAGAGCTAAGTGCTTATTGGTTGGAGCATGCGCGGCCACAACCGCAACTTGCCGCGGCGCCGAGTCAGCAACAATTTACTGCTTGGGCGGCGGAATTGGACCGCCCGGTGGCAGAGTTGCAACAGCTAGTGACCCGTCAACGTGAGCAAGCCACAAGCTATTTGGAAACCGTTGCCACACAAGTGCAGCAGCAAGTTGCACAATTGCAGCAGTTAACTCAGGTGCAACCCGTTGCCGCAGCGCCAGTACAGCACTATTGGTGGGTGCAGTGGCAAGGTAGCGAGGGCTGGCGTGACTTGGATCCGGTCTTGCGCGAGCAAGCTTTCGGTCGGTCGTGGCTCACGTCAAATCCCAATGATCTGACAATCATCGCTGCTGAGCAACTGCCGCCAGAAGCGAAGCATCAACTGCGAATTCAAGTAGTTGCTGAGCAGTTGTATGGTGCCAAGTTGCACGAACACGTGGCCCTAGATCATACCTTCGATGCAATCGAGTTAACCCAGCAACAACTCAAGTTATCGGTTACCCCGGTGAATTTTCCAACTGTCGGAGAATTACTCGAGGGAAGCCTGTCGGCACGCGCTGCAGAACAACAGTTGTTAGACCAAAAGCAGTGGTTACCGGCGATCAAACTGGGTGATGATTCTATCATTCAGCAAGCCATCGCTGCGGATGGCTCGCTCGAAGATCCCTTGACGGGGCAAGTGTCGACCTCAACTACAGCCGCGCTTAGTTCGGCGTTGGATGAACTCAGCAGCATGAATGAAGCGCCCAAAACCGAGCAGCCAGCGGAACTCAGTGCGGTGTATATTCGCTATGAAATTACCGCACCTGGGCAGGAAAAACGGGTGTATCAGCGACCGCTAATGGATGTGCTTAGCGCTACCGAACGACAGCAACTTGCTGCTATCCCCGATTTTACTACCGAGCGCTACCAGCAACGTGGCGCCCAGCTGTTGTCTGATGTCGTCCTCCTGGCACAAAACAGTCACTCGAATGAGGCTGAGAATACCGCCCAACGGCTGCGTGACATCCTAGTTCATCGTGCTGAAATTCAAGGGCTTGCGAGCGTTATCGAGCACGGCAATGTGGATTTAGTTGAACCAATAGTTGCCGGAGCCACAACGCGTAACAGTTTACTTGATCTACTGACCTTCTATCGCTTTTTAGTCAGCCCTTACGCGAGTGATGTGGTGCTTACAGAACTGAACTTGCTGAGCTACGTGCAGTTATCAAACTACGACCGCGGCATCGCGGTACAGACCGGCTTTGACATTATTAGCAATCCGGTTACCGCGCTCATTGCGGATTCCACCCGACGGGCGCAGGTACAAGTCGCGCAAGGCGTCGTCGATACGTTGTTAGAAGTGGAGTTACTCGACCCGGAGCAAGCGCTACCGCTCGCTAATAATACCTCACGTAGCTTCGCATACGACCGTGTACACCACCGACCCTGGTTGACAGTAAATGACTCTGCACAACTCGCACAACTTAGTTGGCTACCAGATTCGGCGCTAAAGTCGCACCTCCAAGAGCAACTTGCTGCTGGCAAGATTATTATGGCGCCGCAACAACTGCGAGCGGGTGAAGCGCCGAGTTGGTGGTCCTATGACCCTGTTCGCGGGCAGCTCTTGGGTTATGACCGCACCGCACGTGGCGCGCAGATCAGTGAAGCCTTGGTCAATGTCATGAGCTCATTGAGCAATGCCTCTGGTGCGGTTGAGATGGTACAAACCGTGGTCGGGTGTTTGATGAATTACAGTAATTATGACCCAGTATGTTGTATCGGTATTGAAGCGGCGAAGAGTTTTGGCGGTGGTTTTCTCAAGGATACCGCGCTGGCGAGAGCTCAGGCGCGGTGGATCCAGCTGTTTCAGTATGAAGACAAAACGCTGATGTTCTTTTTTGACAATATTGTTAGCACGGATATCGGCGCGTTGGTGGATCCAGTGGTTAAAGACCTTGGCAACTACGGGATGAACAAACTATGCAAAGTTTAATGCTGAAACTGCTTCTCATCCTGTTGCTAAGTTCACCGTTCGCGACTTGGGCAGCGGTTGAACTACCACTTTCGGCCTGTAATCGTGCCTTTAGTATTCACGTGCTCAGCCATGAGCAACGGCAAAGCTACGGCGGCGAAGTTGCGCCTGCCGGCTATGAGTGGCAGGTGATTACAGCCAAATTTGATAATTGGATTGCGGCCGATTTGGTGTTCCAGCTCGAGCAAGAAGAGACGCTATTGGTAGGTTCGCTGCATCGCCAGTTGTATCTCACGGTCGATAACCAACGCGTTGTGCGTGCCAAAGTTTTGGACACCGCGCCGAGTACGGATAGTTTTGTGCTGCCCCATATGGGTGCCAGTCAGCATATTGAAGTCGGCTATTTGACCCCCAGCACCGCAGAGAGCTTGGTATTGTCTTACTATCACGAGCTTTATGCCCCGGTTGAGCTGGTTCTAAGGGGCGAGTACCGACCGCAAACTGAGCCCGATCCCGCCGCACAAGTCCATGAAAATGACGTTATGGCGTTAGCATTGGTTAATCATCGCTTGCAGGCCGAGTTGCAAGGGCAAGCCGCGCCCCCCGGTTGGCAATGGCTCATCGTTGAGGTGCAAGGTACGAGCCGATGGTCGACCGAAATCCCTGCGCGATCCTACCGCGCAGATGCCGCACTTGAGGCAACTATGGTGCAACCGCGGGTGATGGAATACATTGGCGCAGACTTTATGTGGCAGGCGGTGGTGGATGGTCACCATGGCTTTGCACCTAACCTAGAATTATCAACGCTGCCACTCACGCCAGCTTGGCTGCCAGAGCAATGGCTTGGTGGAACTTTGGTTTATCAAGTCCCAGAGCAGTTTGCCCAGCTTGAACTGGTAGCTTATTTTGGCGATTTCTTAGCGAAAGGTATCGCTACCAATCCTCGTGCCGGATTGCGTTTTGCTATCGCTGGGAGTGCCGATGCAGTACCTCCAGCACCGAGCTTGTTGGCGTTAAGTGATACGCCAACGCCGGTCACCGTGCACCGTTTTACCGTGGTCGAAGACTTTGCTGATATTGAGATCGACGCAACCCAGCAACTTGCGCTATTGCAACTTACCATGGCGAACACCAGTCCCGAGGGTGGCATGATGCACTTGTTGGGTCGGCTGCAACTCGCCACAGCGGATGGCACTAAGCTACGCCCGCAACAGATTTTTCAGAATGGTCAGCGCTTAGCAGAGCCATTTTACTTACCCCCTAACGATAAACGTCAGGTGCAGTTGCTCTACGCACTGCCCAAAGACACCCACGAATTCACTCTGCACTACCAAGGTGTGAGTGAAAATCATCGCGAAGCGGTAACGCTAAGCGAGAAGAACTAGGAGAACAACAATGAAACACGTACAAATGATGCTTTTTGCCGTCACAGTTATGGTTTTGACTTCACTTGCTCAGGCCAGCGACGGCGGCCAGGCATTTTTAGTTGAAGAAGGTGAGCAGGTGCATGTGGAGTTTCGCGGACCACACCTGCTGCGTGTCGGTGAGAGCTCGGGTCAGGGTTACATGCTGATGCGTGATGGCAAGCTCTACACGGTCGTCAACGATGCTGAGCAAGTGATGGTAGTCGATGTCGTTGCGGCCATGTCAGCCTATGGTGATGCTTTCAAGCAAGAAGGGGTGTTGGATGAAGAAATCCGCGAGGTTAAAGATTTCTCAGCCACCGGCAAGAGTCACTATATTGCCGGCATCGAGGGTGAAGAATTCAAAATGACTTACATCGATGGTAAAGGCGAAACCCAAACTGACACTATGGTGCTGAGTCGCGATGCGAAAGTGGTCGCACTCACTCGTACCATGCACGAAATGAGCAAAATCTTGTTAAGTGTTAATGGTGGTGAGCTGCCACAAAGCGTGGCTGAAATGGAACAGCGCATCCTTGACCAAGGTTGGGGCGTGCTCAAGCAAGGCGACGATTTTCAAATCGCCATGATCACTGCCGATGCTCCGCCCGCCAATCGGTTTGAGTTACCTGCCGAGCCTATGGCTTTGCCAACTGCTGGACAAGGCAATGGCGAGGCAAATGCAATGGAGGAATTTTTAGCACAGAAAGCCGAGCGGCAGAAACGTCGCCAAGAAAACAAGGCTGAACGGGCACTCGATCGGGCCAGCGATAAAGTCGTGGATAAGGCAGTCGATAAAGTACTCGGCAAACTCTTTAATTAAGGAAAAAACAATGAAAAATTGGTTCTATAACAGTCTGGGCATTATTGCTGTTGTGCTAGTGCTCACTGAAGTCGAGGTGACACGTGGGGCTGAGGTAGAAGAGCGCCCCAGCGGGAGTGCGAGCTTTACTGCTGAAGGACCCATGCAAGGTGACTTTGAAGGACTAGCTCGGGTACTTATCACTGAAGCGTCAAGTTGGTACATGATGATTCAAATTACCGATAACGCGCATCAACGTAACAGTTCGTACAAGCTTGAGTTTATCGTAAAAAGCCCTGATGAGTTAGGGTTGCCGCCGCTGGGTCGTTATAAGCCGGTTGCCGGTATGTATGCGCAGGACGGCTATAACGGCAATATCGACCCGAACTTGCGGTTGCGTGTCAGCCCCGCTGATGCAGAGCAATATCAAGCAGTTTTATTAGAAAGTGATCATGCGAATCCTGGCAATGTAGAAATCACTCGGGTTGAGGATAACTGGGTCTACGGCACCTTCGAGGTGCAACTTAAGCAAAACGGTTCGATGAACGGCGGTGATATCGGTGATGAGCGTGTGAAACTCTACAATGGAACCTTTAAAGCGCCGTTACAACCCGATTCCTGGACTTGGTAAGGAGATGATGCAGATGAAATTTATGCAAACTTTGATGAGCGCAAGTCTACTTGCACTGCTGGTCGGCTGTTCTGCTGCGGCCGAAGGCATTGGCAACGTGACCGCTGAATTTGACGGGACTCGTTATAGTGGTATCACGTTAGGTGATACCAGTGAGCACCAAGCCAGCGCGACCTTGCGCAACTTCGGGTCAATGACCATGCTGAACTTGCAAGCGCACGATACCTCGGCCGATAGCATGATGAAAAATGTGTTTAATATCGAAATCGGGTTGTCGAGTAGCGGCTCTTCGCCGCAGGTGATGAGTGCCCAATTCAGCTATTGGCCGAATGGTATGGGCGAGAAGTTCTATAGTTCCGAAGAAACAGCCGTTAAAGTCACTTTTGAGCAATTTAGTGCAGGTGAAGATGCCAAGGCTGTCGGCACTTTTAGTGGTCGTATGTGTGCCAAAGCCGATTTCTATAGTGCGGCTGACACTTCCGATTGCAAAGAAGTGACCGGAACTTTCGACACCCAACTGGTGAATGAGTCATAACATAGTCAATAAACCGTCACCGGTCTGTCACCTAACTACTTGATCATAAGCGCGTCCACACTTGGAGGCGCTTATGACTTACAGCAAACATCAGTTGGCCATCGATACTCTGTTTCTGTCTGATATTCACTTAGGTACGATTTCCTGTCACGCCGAAACCTTACTCGAGTTCCTGCATATGGTGCACTGTCGCCGCGTTATTTTGGTGGGTGACATTGTTGATTTGTGGTCCATCAAAGCCAAACGTCGCGGCCTTTGTGACGCGCAATTGCAGGTGGTAAAGAAGCTGCTGGCGATGGCGCGCGAAGGCATCGAGATTGTCTATGTGATGGGCAATCATGACGCAGGTTTTCGTAAGATCCTCGCCGATTATCCATTCGATTACGGCATCACTAATATCAAACTCTGTAACCAACACGTTCACCAAACTCGCCAAGGCAAGCGCTTTATTGTGGTACATGGCGACCAATTTGATAATCAGGTGCGTTGTCCACAACTGCTGAGTTCACTTGCAGATAGTATTTATAGCGGTTTGTTGCTGGTCAATCGGTGGTGGAATCGGCGCCGCACGCATCGCGGTGAGCACTACTTCAGCCTTGCTAAGGCGGTCAAATCGCGCTCGACGCGCGCGCTACGTTACATTCATGACTATCAGCTAGTAGCGGCCGATTATGCCGCCCGTAAGCATTTTGATGGCATTATCTGCGGTCATATTCACGTGCCCGCCATGCTCGAAATCGACGATGTCAGCTATCTGAATACCGGCGATTGGCAAGACTCGTGTACCGCTATTGTTGAGCACCTCAATGGCGAGTTAGAGTTGCTTGAAGTGCCAGCGTGGTTGCGCAGTCGCAATGCCGAGAAACTGTTGCCTCAGGTAGTTGCGTAAATATCCGTACAACTGTCATAAAAACGTCATAATAAGTGTCGGTGCATCACGTAAAGTAATAACGTGATGTAACCGAGGGTGATGCATGAAATTCTTTCCCAAAGAGCTGAGTTGGTTAGCCTTTAACGAACGCGTATTACAAGAAGCTGCTGATAAAAGCGTACCGGTCGTTGAGCGGATGCGCTTTTTAGGTATTTTCTCGGCCAACATGGATGAGTTTTTCCGTGTCCGCGTTGCTGATGTTCGGCGGAAAATCTTCTATGCACAAACGCCGAGCGAGCATGAACAAGCCGAAAAGCTGATGTCGCAAATTCAGCAAACTGTGGTGCGCCAACAAGAGCGCTTCGAAGCCATCTATCAAGACGTCATCAAAGCGCTTGCGAAAAAGAATATTGCCGTTATCGATGAAACCCAAACCACTGACCAAGAACGCGAATGGTTGACGCAGTATTTTCACGAAAAGATTAAGCGCTATATCGTGCCACTGTTGATTGGTCCCACCACCAATATGATCCAGGCCATTAATCAAGACGCCACCTACATGTGCGTTGAAATTAAGCTGGGCAAGAGTGTGCGGTACGCGGCGCTCGAAGTACCCACCGACGAGTTGTCGCGCTTTTTAAAGTTACCCTTTAAGAGCCTGAAGCGGAAAAAGCGCGTGATCATGCTCGATAACGTGATTCGTTTGTGTATCGACGAGCTATTCAAGGGCATCGTGCCTTACGATTCGTTGCGTGCCTTTTCGTTTAAAATGACGCGCGATTCCGAATATCGCTTGCCGCACGATATCGACCAAAGCGTGCTCGAGCGCATGGAAGAGGGTTTGCGTCAGCGTTTTGAGGCGGAACCTGTGCGCTTGGTCTACGACAGCAGCATGCCCAAAGATATGTTGTACTTTTTGCATCATCAGTTGGGGCTGACGACCCACGATTCATTGGTGGCCGGCGGCCGCTACCGCAATACCCGTGACTTTGCCAGTTTCCAGAATTGGGGTCACAAATCACTGTTAAACGCGCCCATGCCGCCGCTTGAGCATCCGCATTTTGTCAAACATCGCAGCGTTTTTGATGCCATTGCCGAGCAGGACATTCTGCTTTATTACCCCTATCACAAGTTCGCGCATCTCACCGAAGTGATTCGCCAAGCCGCTTACGATCCCTTGGTACAGAGCATCCAAATTTGTATTTATCGTGTCGCGCCACATTCGCGTATCGTGCACTCGCTGGTTGAAGCGGTGAATAACGGCAAGAAAGTAACAGTGCTGGTCGAGCTACAAGCGCGTTTTGACGAAGAAGCCAATATCGAGTGGGCGAAACGCATGACCCACGAGGGCATACGCGTGATATTTGGTATTCAGGGGCTGAAAGTGCACTCCAAGCTAATTTTGATCAAGCGCAAGGAGCAAAAGGCACTGAAGCGTTACGCGCATATTGGCACTGGTAATTTCAACGAAAAAACCGCGCAAATCTATACTGACTTTAGCTTGTTCACTGCTGATCGCAGCATTTGTGAAGACGTTGAGCAAGTGTTTCAGTATTTAGAGGCGCCTTATCGACGCTTCCGCTTCAATCATTTGCTGGTATCACCGGTGAATTCACGCGACCGTTTAGATGATCTGATCGAAACCGAAATTGTGCATGCACAACAAGGCAAACGTGCGGAGATTTTCGTCAAGGTCAATAATTTGGTCGACGAAGGAATTATCACTCGATTGTATCGTGCATCTCGTGCTGGAGTTCGCGTACGCGCCATTGTCCGCGGTATGTGTGCGCTGCGCGCTGGCGTTGCCGGCGTCAGTGAGAACATCGAAATCATTAGTATTGTTGACCGTTTTCTTGAGCATCCGCGGGTCTATTGCTTTCATAACGCCGGACAAGAGCGTATCTTTATTTCTTCAGCTGACCTTATGGCGCGTAATCTCGATGATCGGGTTGAGGTCGGTTGCCAAATTCAAGCGCAAGAATTACAGCAACAAATCAAAACGATTCTTGAGCTACAATGGCAAGACACCACCAAAGCTCGCGTGCTCGATGCGGAACAAAAGAATACCTATCGACCGCGCGGTAACCGTAAGAAGATTCGCTCACAGCTAGCCATTTACGATTATTTGAAAGCCCAAGCACAACCCCCCAAGGGAACCGTTGAATGAGTAATGGACCGCAATTTGCCGCACTTGATTTAGGCTCAAACAGTTTTCATCTGATTACTGCGCGCGTCATCGATCAACATTTGCAGCCCCTGTTGCGGTTTAAACAAAAGGTACGCTTAGCCGAAGGCCTCCGCAATAACGGCAAATTGACTGAAGAAGCGATGCAACGTGGACTCGATGCGTTGCGGTTGTGTGCGCAGCGACTTGAAGGTTTTACCAGCGAACAAGTCCACGTGGTTGCCACTCACACCTTGCGCGAAGCGCGTAACAGCGATGTATTTTTAGCTCGAGCTGCGGCGATTCTACCCTTTCCGATCACTATTATTTCGGGTCATGAAGAAGCGCGTTTAATCTACCGTGGCGTGGCCCAAACCAGTGCCAATGTCGGCAAACGGCTGGTTATTGATATCGGTGGCGGCAGTACTGAAATGGTGGCTGGTAATGAGTTTGAGCCAGAGCTGTTGACCTCACGCTCCATTGGTTGTGTCAGCTACACCGAGCGCTTTTTTAGTAAAGGCAAGCTCAGCGCTAAGCGCTTTAACCGCGCATTGACCGCGGCGCGCAGTGAGCTTGAGCCGATTGCCCAGAGCTT
This sequence comes from Pseudidiomarina salilacus, assembly GCF_047323925.1. Classification (GTDB taxonomy): domain Bacteria; phylum Pseudomonadota; class Gammaproteobacteria; order Enterobacterales; family Alteromonadaceae; genus Pseudidiomarina; species Pseudidiomarina salilacus. The sequence continues at coordinate 176,482 of NZ_CP178752.1, read as the reverse complement.
TCGTAAGTTCCAAGCACAGCAAGTGATTGGCACCTCAGGCACCATGAAGGCAATTGCGCAATGGTTACAAGCGCGCGATCAATCGCCGCCCGATCGGATTACCCGTGCGCAGCTTGAGCAATGCATGCAAGAAGTGCTGCAACATCAGCTGATTAGTAGTTTTACCGCACCAGGCATCGATAGTGAGCGCTTACCTATTTTGCCGGCAGGCTTGGCTATTTTGATCGCGATTATGGACGAGCTTGAGCTCAGCGAGCTAGTGACGCACGATGCTGCCCTTCGCGAAGGTGTGTTGTACGAACTTGCAGAGCGTGCCATTGAACATCGCGATGTGCGCGAACGCACCGTCGATGGTATGGCGGCGCGCTATCGGATTGATGAGATTCAAGCAGCTCGTGTCATTGAGACCGTGCAGCATTTGTTAAAACGGGCCGCCAAACCCTGGGGGATCCGTGCCAAAGAATGGCAGCCATTGGTGACTTGGGCAGCACGCTTACATGAAGTTGGCTTACAGATTAACTCCAGCGCGATTCAAGCGCACTCCGGCTACATCTTGGCCAATGCTGACATGCCTGGCTTCAACAAAGAAGAACAAGCCGTACTCGCCGCCTTAGTGAGGCAGTTCCGCAAAAAAATCCAAATGGAGCGGGTGCCGTTGTTGTATTTGTATCAACAACAAGATTTGCATCGAGTACTTGGCTTATTGCGACTGGCCGTGCTGTTTAATACCGACCGGCAGCCATCACAGTTGCTCAAAGACGTTCAGGCAGGTGGCGATTGGTTGGTGCTGCAGCTTACCGAACAAGGGCAAAGTAATCCGATGCTGGTGGCCGATTTGGAGAATGAAATCAAACAGCACGCAAAACTAGGAGTGCAGCTACGCTTCCATGCGTAACTTGGCGGTTTAGGCTGCTACCGCAGTCACCCGGTTACGGCCGTTTGCTTTGCTATTGTGCAAAGCCTTGTCGGCGCGATTGATCAGGCGATTTAAGGTTTCGTTGGGGAGCAATTGAGTGACTCCAATACTAATGGAAACGGCCAGTTCGTCTTTCAGTAATTCCTGCCAACGAAAATCTTTTACTGTGCTACGAATGCGCTCCGCTAGTAGTTGTGCGTTCTCGAGCGCGGTATTGGGCAGGAGCACCAAGAACTCCTCGCCACCCCAGCGACCAATCACATCGTGTTGGCGCAGTTCCGCGCGCAATAATTTGGTCAAACAACAGAGTACTTCATCGCCTTTTTGGTGGCTGAAAATATCATTGATGAGTTTAAAGTGGTCGGCATCAATGAGTAACACACTGAGCGGCATGTCAAAACGTTCAGCCCGTGAGATTTCAGCCTCACCCACCTCGGTCATGTGACGGCGATTTTTGAGTCCGGTTAACATGTCGGTACTTGCCAGTTTGCGCAACGCGCGTTGTCCCTCAATGACCGTTTCGATGTAGAACAAAGCCAAGTAACTAAACATGGCAAACACTACTGTTAAATTGAATAAATTCACCCCATCAAGCGCCGCTCGCGACGCCAACGGTTGCAGCGGTGAAATCAGCTCAGACATGACAAAGAGCCCAGTGTAGAGCCCCCACAAAACCAGCAACGCTGCAATTGCCTTCGACCGCTTGAGCGTAACCGCAAGCGCCGGAATGAAGACCAGCAAGTAATAATGAAAGCCGCTGCCCCAGCCAATCAAGAGAATGCCAAGCGCGGCATGAATCACGACTTCCGACCAAATCAGCCCAACCCCAAGCTTATTTTTGCGTTGCCTAATCGCCCAATAAGCAATTGCATACACCGTCATACTACCAACACTCACCCACGCTAATATGGGCGAGCCGACCGCAAGGAAAATAAGCAGAAATAGCAAATTGGTACTTCCGGCAATCACGCAAGTACGCAGGGCGACCCGCCAAAATTGCGGGCGTGCTGAAGGAGTGGTTCGGCGCTCCGTGCGGTTCATGGCAGTTCCTTATCGCATCCAAGCTCAAATTAAGCTTTAATACACAAAAATAGAACAAAACTCGCAAATGTGAGAACCAAACCCCAAAAAAACTTCCCCATCCAACATATATGGATTACCATATATAACGATTAACGATTAACGATTAACGATTAACGATTAACGATTAACGATTAACGATTAACGATTAACGACTATGCACATTCTCTTTGTCTGCACCGCAAACTCGGCCCGCAGCCTCATTGCTGAAGCCCTACTGCGACAACTCGCCGGTGATCGCATGCAAGTCAGCAGTGCTGGAACTGAGCCCACCACTGCGCATCCACGCGCGCTGGCGGCTTTGCAACGTCGTGGCATCGCGACCGATAACCTGCGCTCGAAATCCCTTGATGGTTTGGCGGATACGCAATTTGATTACGTGATTAGCTTGTGTGACCGCGCGCGCAAAGAATGCCAACCGATGTTCAGCGGACAGAATTTTATCAGTTGGGATTTCCCGGATCCGGTGGCCGAAGATTCCGACGCAGCGTTTGATAAAACGGTGCATGAGCTGAGCGAACGCATTCGCATGTTTTTGCTGATTCAAGATAAACGCGACACCGCCAAACATCTGTTCAACGCGCCCACGGACTTCTTCAAAGTGATGGCGGATCCGCTACGCTTACAAATGTTGTTGCTGTTGCAACGTGGTGAACTGTGCGTGTGTGACTTGGTCGATGCTACTGGCATGTCGCAACCAAAGGTCTCGCGGCATTTGGCGCAATTACGCGAATATGGCTTGTTGCTGGACCGTAAAGATTCGCGCTGGGTTTACTATCGCTTAAACCCAGCCATGCCCGACTGGATGGCGAAGATTATCGCCACCACTGCTGAATACAACCCAATGAAAAGGATGACGTCATGACAATTAAAGTAGGTATTAATGGCTTTGGCCGCATCGGTCGTTTAGCGATGCGCATTGCCGCAGCGCGCGATGATCTCGAAGTAATACAGATCAACGACCCAGGTGGTGATGCCAAAACCTTTGCGCACTTGCTGGAGTTTGATTCGGTGCATGGTCATTGGGATGCAGCTATCAGTGCGAATGAGGCAAGTATTACTGTAAACGGCAAAACGATGAGGTTTACTCGCGAGAAAACCATTGAAGACAACGATTGGAGTGCGTGTGATGTGGTGCTCGAGGCCTCAGGGAAAATGAAAACGGTTGCGGTTTTGCAGGGCTATTTAGAGCAAGGCGTGAAGCGTGTCGTGGTGTCGGCGCCGGTCAAAGAAGCGGGTGCGTTGAACATTACTATGGGCGTCAACGATCATCTGTTCGACCCAGCTCAACATCGCATTATCACGGCAGCGTCTTGTACCACTAACTGTTTAGCGCCAGTGGTCAAAGTTCTGCACGAACAAATTGGTATCAAGCACGGTTCGATCACCACCATCCATTCAATTACCAATACTCAGAGTATTCTCGACACGCCACACAAGGATTTGCGCCGCGCGCGTGCTTGTGGCGAGAGTTTGATTCCAACTTCAACCGGCTCAGCCACTGCCATTATTGAGATCTTCCCTGAATTGAAAGGGCGCTTAGATGGGCATGCGGTACGGGTCCCGTTGGCCAATGCTTCGTTGACCGACTGTGTCTTTGAAGTCGAGCGCGCCACCACTGTGGACGAAGTGAACGCTTTATTCAAAGCTGCTGCAGAGCACGAACTGAAGGGCATTTTGGGCTACGAAGAACGGCCGTTGGTGTCTATTGATTATCGCACGGACCCACGTTCGAGTATTGTGGATGCGCTTTCGACGCGCGTCGTTAACGGCACCCATGTGAAGGTCTACGCTTGGTACGACAACGAGTGGGGCTATGCGAATCGGGCCACTGAACTCGTTGCCAAGGTGGGTGCATGTTAAGCACGCTGAGCCCGGCAGTGCGCCAGTACTTAATTGTTACTGGCAACTACTGGGCATTTACGTTGACCGATGGCGCACTACGCATGCTGGTGGTGTTGCACTTCCATCAGTTGGGATACAGTGCGCTCGAAGTTGCCATGCTGTTTCTGTTTTACGAGTTCTTTGGCGTGGTCACCAACCTCTTCGGTGGTTGGCTCGGCGCGCGCTGGGGTCTCAACCGCACGATGAACATCGGGCTTGGTCTGCAACTAGTGGCGTTAGCGATGTTGTTGGTCCCCGCCAGTTGGTTGACAGTGGTGTGGGTCATGGCCGCTCAAGCACTGTCTGGAATCGCTAAAGACCTCAATAAAATGAGTGCCAAAAGCACCATTAAGCTGTTGGTATCGGATCAACAGCAAGGCACCCTTTACAAATGGGTGGCGCTGCTCACCGGTTCCAAGAATACGCTCAAAGGCGTCGGCTTTTTCTTGGGTGGCTTGTTATTGACTGTCATTGGTTTTCAAGGCGCGGTTGCGGCAATGCTAGCAATGCTGGCGCTGGTTTGGATAATGAGCCTACTCACGCTTAAACAAGACACTGGCAAAGCTAAGTTCAAACCTAAGTTTCGCGATATGTTATCGAAAAGCCGTGCGATTAATGTGCTCTCAGCAGCGCGATTTGCACTTTTCGGTGCCCGAGATGTTTGGTTTGTAGTGGCATTACCGGTGTTTCTGGTGAGTCAGTTGCAATGGCAGCAATGGCAAGTCGGTAGCTTTTTGGCACTCTGGGTGATCGGTTACGGTATCGTGCAAGCTTTGGCACCGCGCTTTACCCGCAGTGCAGTGCTGTCGTCACGCACTCTTAGTATGATTTGGGGCACTTTGTTGACGGCAACGCCATTGCTTTTGATCGCTGGCATCGGCACCGACTGGCCACTCGACTATGTCATCATTGCTGGTTTGGCGCTGTTTGGCTTCTGCTTCGCGGTCAATTCATCGTTACACAGCTATTTGATCGTGTCCTATGCACGTGCTGATGGCGTTTCCCTTGATGTCGGCTTTTACTACATGGCCAATGCAGCGGGGCGACTGCTTGGTACGGTGCTTTCCGGCTGGTTGTATCAAGCTTATGGGTTGATCACTTGCCTGCTGGTTTCGGCAATTTTGCTGGTTTGTGCTACTTTGGCTATAGGGCAATTACCGCTGCGGCCGACCGAAAATGCAGCGCGTTTACAAGGAAATGAATGATGAAACTGACTTCTTTTTTGACTGCTTGTGCGTTGAGTGCTGTTGCACTGGCAGCGCAACCAACCGCGGCAAAAGGTTCACTGACGATGTTGTCTGAAGGTGAGCGGGTGCGCGCTGAATTTATCGATGGTGATTACCTGCGCATGGAGTCTGGTGATCCTGAGCAGGGCTACATGCTGATGCGTGACGGTAAGCTTTATTCTGTAGCTAATCAGGGTGGCATGACCATGGTCATCGACATTGCCGACGCCATGCGCATGATGGGCGATGCGATGGAAGTGCCACAAGACGATCTCAATAATGAATTTGAGGGTTTTGTTTCGTTAGAGGCGACTGGGCGCACCACCACTGTTGATGGGATTGAAGGCGAGTACTACCTACTCACCACGAAAGAAAATGACGGCACCGAGTCGACTGAAGAAATATTGATGACCGATAACCAAGTGGTGGTCGACTTCAATCTCGCGATGCTCAACATGGTTGAGATTATGCTCGAAGCCATGGGCGAAGAGCAGCCTGAGGGGTTTGCCTATATGCGCGCCAACACAGTTGAGAAAGGCTTGGGTGTGCTGCAGCAAGATAACAACTACGAGCTGACCGACATCAATGACGCCGAGCCGGCAGCCGAACGCTTCGTCCTGCCAGCTGAGCCAATGAAACTACCGGGTATGGGCGGTTAACTCACTGTTTTAATCCGACAGATAATATTCGACGGTGGACACCACTCGAATCGTTTTTAACTGCGGATTATGGCGATCACGCGCGCTGATGCTGAATTGACCTTGGCTGGCGCGCTTGATTTTACCCAAAGTGCTTTGTGAATCTTCGGCAAATTTTTGCGCCACTTCGCGGGCGTTCACCGTTGCTTCCTCAATCATTTCGGGCTTAATTTCGTTGAGTCGGGTAAATATATAGTCGGGTTGTGAATTGTAATCATCACCGTTGAGTACGATCCCTTGCTGGCCAAGTTCTGCCATCGAACTCATGATGTGACGAATATCCTCGACGGCTTCTGAATAGACCGTGATGGTTTGCGTGGCGGTGTAGCGAAACGGACCTGGATCGCCACCACCATAGCGTTGGGCAGATTTATCCACAATCGCCGGCGCAGAAGTGGATATTTCTTCTTCATTCACCCCTTTGAGCAGTAAAAAGGCCACAATTTTCTTATTGGAGGCTTCGATTTCTTGATAAATCGCGTCAAGATCGTTACTTGCGGTGGTGTATTGGATGGGCCAAAGCACGATGTCAGCTAAATATTCACGTTCTGACAGACCCTTCACCGTGACACTGCGTTCCATTGCGCGTGCATCGAGAAAACCATTTGCCGCAATGCTCGCGGCGGCAACTAAACCGACAATAAGAGACACGCCCAAAATCGCGGCGACAGTATTTCGCATAGCAAATCCTTAATGTTACGCTTCAGGAAGGTGTGGGGTGGGTTTACCAAACCAATAGCCTTGGAAGACCTCACAGCCCATATCTCGTAGACGTCCAAATTGTTCGATAGTTTCAACGCCCTCGGCAATAACAGTTAAATTCATATTGCGGCCGAGTCCAATAATAGTTGCAGCGAGCAAGGCACCTTTGCCATCATCGGCGAGGTCGGTGACGAATGCGCGGTCGATTTTTAACTCATCAAGTGGGAAGCGGGTGAGATAAGCGAGCGAGGCGTAGCCAGTACCGAAATCATCGAGTGACAAACTTAGTCCCAAATCCTTCAACGCCTGCATTTGTTCGACAATAAAGTCGATATTACCAGCCATTAAGGATTCAGTGAGTTCCAGCCGCAATTGCGCAGGATTGGCACCCGTGCGCTGGAGGATGGATTGGGTGCGTTTGACGTAATCGTCACGGCGAAACTGCACGGCACTAACGTTGATAGATAGATGCAAGTTACGACAACAGTTGGCTTGCTGCCAGCGCACAATTTGCCAGCAGCATTGCTCAAAAACCCAATCGCCAATGGCGTGAATACTGTGGTTGGACTCGGCAATCGGAATGAACTCGTCAGGTGCAATCAGGCCGAAGACCGGATGCCGCCAACGCAGCAAGGCTTCGTAACCCACCACGTGCTGCTGTACATCGACTTGCGGTTGAAACTCTAAAAAGAATTGTTCCTTTTCCAGCGCCGTACTCAACGCTTGCGAGAGCTTAATGCGCCGTTGAATGTTGGCTTCCATCGAGCGGTCGAAAAAGGCGATGGCAGTCTCTTCACGTGATTTTGCATGCTTCAAAGCAATGTCGACTTGGCGCAGCAGCTCATGTTGGTCATCGGTACGGTTGCCAAACACTGTGATACCGATTCTTGCTTGCAAGTTATGTGGCTGCTGATCGATTGCAACTGGACGACGCAGTGCTTGTAATAAACGTTGCGCCGCTAATTCAGCTTCCGTTGCAGCCGCGCCAATCGAGTGCTCAAGCGGTTGTAGTAACACCACAAATTCATCGGCAGCAATACGCGCCACCAGCGATGGTTCGCTAATGTGATGCTGCAACCGCCGTGCGCAGGCAACTAGTACTTGATCCCCAGCATCGTAACCGAGGGTATCGTTGATGCCGTGAAAATTATCCAGATCGAGTAATAGGAGAGCACCATATTGATGCTCGACGCGCAAACCTTGTAATGCACCCTGGAGATGATCAAGCAACAGACGCCGATTCGGCAAGCCGGTCAAAACATCAAAATATGACAGCTTCTGCACTTCGGCCTCAGCCAAATCGAGGGCGCGCATGTCGGCATCCATACAGAACATGATCGGCTCTTCACCGGGTAATTCGACCACGGTATGGCTTGAATAGACCGGTACACTGCTACCGTTTTTGTGTTTTAAATTAAGACGTCCTGAAGGAATGCCGGTCTTGTTGGCGAACATCCAAGCCATGGCTTTGCGCACTTCTTCGCGCATTTCATGCGGAATAATCAGATCGAGCAGGTTCTTACCTAGCGCCTCGGCAGGGCTGTAACCATAGATTTTTTCAGACGCAGCATTCCAGTACACCACCGTGCCATCGGAACGGTAGCCTTGAATAGACATGGCATGCGTTTCGTCAAATAGTTTACGAAAGCGTGCTTCGCTGAGCTGCGTAGGTTTGGCTACTGGCATAAACGTCTTGGTTTGCTGAATAATGCGTGGACCTCGAGTGAAACATCAATTAACAGGATAAGTGTAGAATAAATATGAAAACTTAAGTAATTTTGTCGTTACAGAATATGTTTACATACTAGTACAAATATTAAGCGGCAACTATGAGTGCTTCGCACATTTACCAAGTTTTGATTATTGGCACTGGCTTTGGCGGGCAAAGCGCAGCGATTCAGCTGCGTAAACGTGGCATCGACGACTTTATTATGCTCGAGCGGCGCGATTTTATGGGCGGCACTTGGCGGCAAAATAGTTATCCCGGTGCGCAAGTCGATGTGCAGTCTCCCCTGTATTCGTTGGCCAGCGAACCCTACCCCTGGTCACAAATGTTTGCCGAGCAGCCAGAACTAGCCACATATACCGAGCAAGTGTTGGCCAAGCATAAGCTCGCTGAGAAAACCCAGCTAAACTGCACCGTGCAAGCACTGGAATGGCTCGAACGTGAGCAACACTGGCGCGTGCAGACCACTCAAGGAGAGTTTTTAGCGCGCACGGTTATCGCCGCGCAGGGCCCCTTGAGTAATCCGGCAATCCCAGAATTTCCCCACTTTGCTGATTATCAAGGTGTTAGTTTTCACACGAATCATTGGAATCATGACTTTGCCTATCAGGGCAAAAAAGTCGCCATCATCGGCAGCGGTGCAAGTGCGGCACAGGTGATTCCGGCCATTGCCGATAAAGTAAGTGAGCTGCATGTGTTTCAGCGCACTCCGCATTGGGTGATGCCGCGTCCTGATCGCAAGTTTGCGCCTTGGTTCCGCCGTTTACTTGGCGTGAAACCCTTTTACCAAATCTTGCGCAAGCTGATTTATTGGGCGCTAGAATGGCGTGTGCTCGCCTTTAAGTATTCCAAAACCTTGATGAAGCTGATCGCCGAGCGCGAGGCACGGGCGCACCTTCGCAAGCAGGTTCCAGATGAGGAGTTGCGGGCGAAATTGACTCCTGAGTACCGGATTGGCTGTAAGCGTATTATCGTCTCCAATACACTTTACCCAGCCTTGAGCCGCGACAATGTTAGCTTGCATGATCGGCACGACGGCATTGACCATTTTACGCCAAACGGAGTGGTGACCCAGCAAGGGCAAACGCTCGAGCTTGACGCGGTGATATTCTCGACGGGTTTCAAGGCGACCGACGGCGCCCTCGGCTTCCAAGTCACAGGTCGCGATGGGGTGCAGCTCGATGCGGTCTGGCAAGACTATCCGCGCGCCTACTTGGGAACCACCATGCCTGGGTTTCCAAATCTGTTTTTGGTGACCGGACCCAATACCGGTATCGGTCATACCTCAGCTATTTTTGTGATCGAGTCGCAAATGATTTACATCATGCGGTTGCTCGAGGAATTGCAAAAGCGCCATGCCAGCAGCGTTGAAGTGACTGCTACCGCAGAAGCCGAATACACCACCATGATTCATCGTGAAATGGCGAAAACAGTATGGCAAAGTGGCGGTTGTGACAGTTGGTATAAAAGTAAAAGCGGTAAGGTCACCGCCATGTTTCCGGGCTTTAGTTTTGTTTATCGTTTGCTGGCTTGGCGTTTTCGACCGCAACATCACCGTTTCACTCAAGCTCATCAGCAAGGAGAGCGCTCGTGAGAAAACTGATTTGGGGCTTTGTCATTGTCATCGCGTTATTGTGGGCTACCACTTGGCATCCAGCCACGGGGCAGTGGGTGTACGACCGCACTCAGACACTTGAGGCGTGGGCGTATGGCTTCGACAAGCAGCAAGTAGCGCTCGGTGATATGACCATGAGCATTTATCAGCGCCGATCTAGTGACGAAGCCGCGCCGACCCTCGTCTTATTGCATGGCTATACCGCTTCGAAAGAGTTGTGGCTGCGCTTTGGCGCAGCTTTGGGCGATTCCTACCGCCTCGTTATTCCCGATTTAGCAGGGCATGGCGAAACCGGCTTTGATCCGCAGTGGAGCTACCGTCCGCAAGCCCAGGCGGAGCGCATCAAACGCCTACTCGACGTGTTGCAGGTAGAACAGGCGGTGGTCGCTGGAAATTCGATGGGAGGGCTGATTGCGGCGAACTTTGCGCTCGCTTATCCTGAACGTAGCGCGGGATTGGTGGTGATTGACCCAGCAGGGGTCACCGCACCCGTGGCAAGTCGCGCCGAAAAGCTGTTTCGCCAAGGTCAATCGCCGTTTGAGATTGAGTCGTGGCAGGATTTCCAAGAATTCTATGCGATGACAATGGCGGAGCCGCCTTATGTGCCAACCTTTGTGCTGAAGGGAATGGCGGCACGCTACCAAGAACATAAAGCAGAATATATTCAGATAGCTGAAGATTTTCGCAATTTTGACCAGCTTGATAATCGTTTGGCGGCTATCAGCGTACCGACGTTCATTATTTGGGGCGGAGCCGATCAGTTATTGGATGTCAGTAGTGCTGCAGTGTGGCATGCTCAAGTGCCGAACAACGAGTTATTATTGATGGAAGGCGTGGGTCATATGCCGATGGTCGAACGTCCACAGCAAACTGCTGCTGCGGTGAGGGACTTTGTAGAGTCACTGCCAGCCCAGCAAACGGAGCTTTAATAGATGTCGAAACGACGCGTGATGAATCGCGGAGCACTCGTACTGATTGCTGCTGCTATCGCTTACATGCTGTGGTGGCCGGTGCCTATTGAGCCGCAACCATGGAATGCACCGCGTGATTTGGGCTATGTGGGAGCTTACCAGCCGAATAGCAAGCTAGCAGCCGCTGAGCGGGTTGCGGTACCGACTTCTGCAGGACCTGAAGACATTGCCATTGATCCGCAAGGGCGACCTGTATTTGGACTGAAAAGCGGCGATATCGTGCGACAAGAGCCGGATGGCAGCTTTACCACTTTAACCACCACGGGTGGCCGTCCGTTGGGGCTTGAATTCGATGACAACGGTGATTTATGGATTGCCGACGCCTATTTAGGCTTGATGCATTGGTCGGCAGCCAGTGGCTTGCAGTTACTGGTGACCGAGGTGGACGGCACAACGGTGCGCTACGCTGACGATGTTGATATAGCAGCCGACGGTACGGTTTATTTTACCGATGCCTCCACACGCTTCCCAGCCGACGGCATTGGCACTTATGAAGCAAGCTTGCTGGATATTATGGAGCATCGTGGGAATGGCCGCGTCTTGGCTTATGTGCCGAGTACTGGGCAAACCTATACTCTGCTAGGCGGTGTGCATTTTGCTAACGGTGTGGCGGTCAGCCACGATCAGCAATGGGTGCTGGTAGCCGAGACCGGTAGTTACCGAATTCTGCGTATCGGTATAGGTGCCGAGAATAACGGCGAAATTGAGACCATTATGCAGAATCTTCCGGGCTTTCCTGATAATGTCAATGATGCGCCTGACGGTCGCTTTTGGGTGGGGCTCGTGAGCCCACGCAGCGGCGCTTTGGATGCACTTTCGAGCTATCCATTTGTGCGTAAAATGGTGCAACGCTTACCCAGTTTCATGCGCCCACAAGCAAAGCCATATGGGCATTTAATTGCTATTGATATCGATGGCAACGTGATCGAAAGCTTGCAAGCACCGAACGGCGAGTTTGCTTTTGTGACAGGGGCCGCTGAATTCGAGCATCAGCTTTATATCAGCAGCCTCCATGAAACCGCGTTTGCAGTGCTTAAGCGTTAACTTGGTTCGGACTTGAGATCGACTTGCAGCTGCGAAGTGCAGCTCGGGCAACGTGTGGCCTTAAGCGGAATCGCTGAGAAGCAAAATTCACAAGTTTTGGTCGTCACTGGCGCCGGCTCCTCTTTGGCTTTGAGGCTATTCATGGCTTTGACTAGCCAGAATACGGCAAAGGCGACAATAATAAAGCTAATCGTGTTGGTGATAAAAAGACCGTAGTTGACGGTCACCGCACCTGCCGCTTGGGCATCAGCAAGGGTCGCATAGGGACCGAGCTTCTCTGTGCCAGCACGTAATACCACAAACATGTCGGTGAAATCGACGCCACCAAGCAGTAACCCGATAGGAGGCATGATGATATCAGCGACAAAGCTCTTGACGATGGTGCTAAAGGCGCCGCCAATGATAATACCAACGGCCATATCAACCACGTTGCCTTTCATGGCAAACTTTTTAAATTCGTTTAACATAGTTGTCATCTCGGATTACGCCGCTTCCCCTATGGTTGCGCGCGCTAACTATACTTATAGTCTTAAATCAGTCGTTTACAAAGCGGAATTCTGTCATGGCTAGTTTTTCTGAACTCACTACCCCGTACTTGTTACTTGATCCCGTTGTGATGCAGCGCAATATCGACTTTTTGCAACAGCGTATGGAAAAGCTTGGCGTACAACTGCGACCCCACGTTAAAACCGCGAAGTCGTTGCAAGTTGCGCAACGGATCTTTAACGGTGACCACGGACCGATTACCGTTTCGACCTTGAAAGAGGCAGAATACTTCGCCGAGCATGGTTACACCGATATCACCTACGCCGTGGGCATTAGTCCCGACAAACTGGCGCGAGTAGCGCGCTTGAACCGCGCTGATGTTACCGTGCGAGTATTGCTCGACAGCCTTACGCAAGCTGAACAAGTAATGGCCTGGGCGGCGCGGGAACAGGTAAAAATTCCTGCGCTGATTGAAATTGATTGTGATGGTGAGCGCGCAGGACTCCGAGAAAATGACCCTAAAATCGTCGAAATTGCTGAACTTTTGGCGAAGAATGACCTATTTTCTGGGATTTTAATGCATGCGGGTGGGTCCTATCACTGTCCGTCGAAGGCCGCGAAAGAAGCTGCTGCTGAACATGAACGGGCAACTGCCGTAGCGGTGCGCGATCGCCTCCAAGCAGCTGGACTTGAGTGTCCGATAGTCAGTGTGGGCTCGACCCCCACAGCCTACTTTGCCCAAGATCTGAGCGGTGTCACCGAGGTGCGCGCCGGCGTTTATGTGTTCCAAGACTTAGTGATGGCGGGGATTCACGTCTGCCAGCTCAAAGATATCGCTATCAGCGTGGTGGCGACAGTGATTGGCCATCGTCCAGAAAAAGGCTGGATTATGACCGATGCTGGGTGGATGGCGTTATCTCGCGACCGCGGCACCGCCAATCAGGAAGTTGATCAGGGGTACGGCGTGGTCTGCGCCATGGACGGTACTCCTTATAGTGACCTCATCGTCACCAGCACCAGCCAAGAACATGGCATTGTGGCGTTGCGCAAAGGGAGTAAAGCGAAGCTGCCGAAACTTGAAGTCGGCAGCAAAGTGCGGATCTTGCCTAATCATGCGTGCGCTACAGCCAGTCAGTTCGACGGCTACGTGGTGCCGGATGCCGACCAACTCGCCTTTTGGCCACGCATTAACGGTTGGTAGCTGCGGTACGCGTCGCGTTCCAGTTGACTGCTTGCCAACCATCGCGCCGCTCCACTAACACACCAGTGTTGAGAAAGGTCTCACGACTGCCATCTGTGGTGCTGGTCGCGACCAAGGTGAAATTGACGATAACCGCGTCGCCAAATGATTTGAGTTCGATGTCTTCAGCGGTATACCAAGCACTGACTTGTTCATCGGCGATGCGTACGGCATCGGTCATGCCTGCCATGAGTTGCTCTTTGCCGAAGCGCGTGCCGCTAGAGCTAGTATAAGTGAGTTCTGGCGCCCAGAACTTATCATGTGCTTGGACGTCGTTCACTGACGCGCCGTAAAGGAACGCCTCGACGGCGGCGATCACCCGCTCACGCTGCTCGGCGCTGATGGGCACTGCTTCTTGTGCCGTTAGTGTTGCAGAAAACAGTAAAACGGCAGCCAGTATCAAAGTACGCATAACTTCTCCTAGGTTTCGCTAGCGGTAATCCATTTCGGTTGCTGTGGCGCTTCGTAGTCACGCATAAGTTGCAACAACGCGGCCGGCTCGTCGTGACTGATCAATAAGTGGCGATGCTCATCACGGATAAAGCCTTGCGAAATAGCGCCGTCAATAAAGTTGAGAATGCCATCGTAATAGCCGTCCACATTCAATACCGCGCAGCTCTTGCGGTGGAATCCTAGTTGCGCCCAAGTCAGCATTTCGAAGATCTCTTCGAGGGTGCCCATACCGCCAGGCATGGCGATAAAACCATCGGCGAGCTCGGCCATTTTGGCTTTGCGGGCATGCATCGAGGCCACCACATGTAACTCGGTCAAATCGTTATGGGCTAACTCTTTATCAACCAACGCTTGGGGAATCACACCAATGGCGTTGCCGCCGCGGGCTAGTACTCGATCGGCAATGACCCCCATCAGGCCGACGCTCGAGCCACCGTAAACTAAAGTAATACCTGCGTCAGCAAGCGCGTCACCAAGGGCGATGGCAGCGTCTTTGTAAACCGGACTAAAGCCGTTGTTGGAGCCACAATAGACACACAACGATTGAAATTCTTGAGTCATACCAGGTCCTTCACAAGTCAAATTAGCGAATCACGTGCCATTGTGTTTGGCGCCCCGCCAAGTAATGCACGGTCTCACCATCAAAATAAGCGCTCTGCTCGAGCATGATTTGCACATTTTGGTTATCCCACAATTTCACTGGCACTTTCACGTTACCTTCAATTGCATAAGCGGTATTCGGGTACACCGGCCAGTCACCGCGAATCGGAGTCGGTCCCTGATTGTCCCACATGCCAATCGTGGGACCTGGCGCGTGCCCGTAAAAACCCAGCGGGTGGGTGTAAGTACTGCTGTTGAGCTGCGACGCTTCACTGGCGGCAATGGTATTGGCGAGCACCTCATTGCCTGAGCGGCCACTACTAAAATTGCCAGTGAGTTGGTCTTGCCATTGATTGCCTTTGCCCAGCGCAGCGACCAGTTCATCGGGTACTTCAGTCGCATTCAGCGGCAATACATAAGCCATTTCTTGCGTGTCGGTGCAGAGTTTTAAGTAACAAATTCCGACATCCGTGTGTAGCACATCGCCGCGTTGAATCGTGTGCCCGCTCTGTCCACAGAAGGCTTGTTCATCGGCACAATTAAAGCCTTGGCGTTGCAGCGTGACATAAGGCATAAACCAGATTGGCAACTGTAGTTCGGCAAAGCGATTACGAATGTACCAAGCGACCTCATCGGTGGTGGTTACCCCCGGCGTGATGACTTGGTTACTAAAAGCCTCAGCAATGACAGCACGAGCCAAGCTTACCACTTGCGGATAGACTTCGAGTTCGGCGACAGAACGCGTTTCGACCCAACGAATCACTAAGTCTTCGGCACTAACTAAACGTTGCTCAAGGGACTCCGGTAAGACGTCCAGCAGGCGTTGGTGGAGTCCTTCAGTTAGCCCGTCTGCGACCGGCCAGTCGCGCGAAACGTTAATGCCAATCTTGCGCGGGTCTTTATTGGCAATGAGTTCGCCCAGAGCTTGCCATTGGTCATCGAGATTGCCACCGGCCCAAGCTGAATCATAGGGCTCGCCAAGTGGGTAGCGATTCACCGACAAGCGCTCAACTTTGCCATCGTCATTGCGCACAAATACCAGCATGGTGGTGCGGCGCGCGGCAAAAGTTGGCTGTGGTACTAAGGTGAAGTAGACAGGATCTTCAGCGTATTCGCGGTTGATCACCAGCCACATGTCGAGCTCAGTTGCTGCCATCAATTCAGGCAGCAAGGTTTCCAGTCGGTCGTTCAATAGGCGGTTCTCGGTGGCGGCACGCGCTTGAAAATCTAATACGGCGAGCTGGTCGGCACTTGCAAATACCCGCCCTTGGCTATATTCAGCGGCGTTGGTGCTAGTTATGATAAGCCCAGCGAGTAAGCAAAAACGAGACAGTAAAGACATTTCGAGTTCCTTGCGAAAGCTAACGAGTGTCTTGATAGTAAACAGCTTTTCGTGACAGGTGCAATCTACTTCTGCGTGCTTTGCGATGATCGTCGCGGTCGCGCCGATGGACGTACATGGCGAGCGAGAATGCGTTTACCCTCTTGTTTGACCGCGTCTTGTTTGCGGTAACTCCAAAGTAAATCACGTGCGCGCTTACCCGCACTGGTAAGGTCGACGATGGGTTCGGGATAATCTACGCCTAATTTGCAGGCATAGAGTTGCTGTTCCATTGCACTTAATTGCCAAGGTTGATGGATAAGCTCATTCGGGACTTGGTTTAGCTCCGGACACCACTGGCGAATAAATACGCCGTCGGGGTCGTGCTCCTCGCTTTGCTTGACCGGATTGTACATGCGAATGGTGTTGGTGCCAGTTACGCCGGCCTGCATTTGAAATTGTGGATAATGAATGCCTGGTTCGAAGTCTAAAAACAGTCGTGCTAAATGGTGCACACCCAAGCGCCAGTCAATGAGCAGGTGATGGCATAAAAAACTCACTAACATTGCGCGCATACGAAAGTTGATATAACCCGTTTCGTGCAGGCAACGCATGCAGGCATCGACTAAGGGGTAGCCGGTGTCGCCGCTTTGCCAAGCATGTAAGTGCTCGCTTACTTGGTCGTCGTCGCGATAAGGGAAGTCGATATAAGCGCGGTTGACAGGTTGCCATTCCATGCGGTGTTCGCTTTCGAATTTCTGCATAAAATGGCAGTGCCAGTGCAGGCGTGACACTAAAGCACGCAGTGACATCCGCCAGCCAGGCGTTTGCCAATGTTTGAGTACTTTTTGGTAAAACTCACGCAGACTGATGTTGCCCCATGCCAAATAAGGTGACATGCGCGAGCACGCCTCGCGACTAGCGGCCGGTTTCGAGATAGCATAGCGATAGTCTTTACCGCGTCCGTCGAAGAAGCTCTCCAACGTCTGATGGGCGGCGAACAGTCCGCCCGCCTGCATGTGTGGATGCTCGGTGCGCCAGGTTTGTGGCACTCGCTCGCGTCCATCAAGTTGCGCTAGCCAGTCAGCACGCCATGTTTGCGCTTGCTCCCAGTTGGGACGTGCCAGAGGTGCGCGCATAATCTGTTGCCAGGTCTCGTCCCATTGTTGCCGCGAAGTTTTACCGCGTTGCACCGCACCGGTTGGCGTTTCGTGCCAAGGGATGTCCTGGGCGCGGCACCATTGCTGAATCTGTAAGTCGCGCTCGAAGGTACGTTTGATGCCAATTTCTTCGTGGCTATAGAGCGCAGCGATAGGCGCCTGTTGCCGCAACTGCTGCAGTTGCTCAAGCGGCGCACCGTATTGAATCAGTAGCGGCAGTTCGACCCGATGCTTTAACCCTTGCTCGAGGGCCATCAAGCTTTGCCAGACGAAGCGCCAGTGGCGTTCGTCATAGTGTGGATCATCGACTAACTCAGGCTCAAAGCAATACCACAGCAACACGCGGTGGCCGCTGGCGATAGCGCGCTGCAGCGGTTCATGGTCGCGCAATCGCAAGTCACGCTTCAACCAAACGATGGCAATCGGTTGCGCAGTCACTGCTTACTCGCTAATCGGCCAGTCTGCAGCATCGACCCAATCGGTAGGCGTACTGACGTTGCCGTGCCAGCGCTCAATGAATTCATGCTTGGCATCGTACTGGCGGGTTTGTTTATCGAGATCAAAGCGTCGATGGCCGCGCGGGTCAGCGCCGACCCCGGCTAAATATTGCCAGTTACCCCAGTTGGAAGCGACATCATAGTCAATCAATTGTTGCTCAAAAAAGGCTGCTCCGTAACGCCAGTCCAATTGCAGCTCGTGTACAAAGCAACTGGCAACCAGCTGTCGCCCACGGTTGGACATGTACCCCGTCGCATTGAGCTGATTCATACAGGCGTTGACGATGGGGTGTGCCGTGGTGCCGCTGCACCATTGTTGCCACCGCGAACCATAGAAACTGGTTTGTGGGCGCTGGCGCTTAATCCCAGCGAAGGCATACAAGCGCTGACTATGACGGTGTGCATACCAATGAAAGTATTCACGCCAGAGCAACTCAAAAAAGATCCAGTAGGTACTCTCATTGCTGCCATGTGCTGCTTCGTATTGCAGCAGTTGCTGATGCAAGCGACGCACACTCAGTGAGCCGTCTGCCAGCCAAGGGGAAAACTTGGTCGATGCTGGCCAGTCGTCTAACGCGTTGCGGGTTTCCTTATAGGTGTGAGCGGCACCGCTGGCGAAGTAATCGGTGACGTGTTGCTCAGCTGCACGACTACCGCCCTGAAAGTGTTCATGGGCAGGCGCTTCAATTGGCGGCAACGCATGTTTGCGCTCATCGAATAAGGCATTAGCGCTGGCCGGCAGTGGCGGCAACTGCCGCGGCGCTGCTACGGGATCAGGGATTTGCCCACGTAAATCCTGCTTTTCAATATGGCGGCGAAACTTTGAAAAAGTATCGGGCAAGTCATTTAAGCCAAACGGCAATTGTTTAGCCTCCCACAGCGTTGCTGTGGTCAGCTGTTGATGTTGGATAAACGGATAACGCTGGCGCAATAAGCGCGCATAGCTTTGCTCATAAAAGCCGGCATGTTGACTGCTGTAAATGACCTCAATGCCACAGCGCGTGATCAGCTCTGGAATCGCCTGTAACGGTGATTGATACACCACCAATAGATCTTGCCCAAGCTGCCGCAACTGTTGCTTGAGATCGGTTAAGGCCGCAGCACGAAAGCGCCAACGTGCTGCGCCCATACTGCGCAAGCCATAGCGATTGGGTTGAAACCACTTAGGGTTTACACAGTAAACAAATAGGAGCTGTTGACACTCTGCGGCGGCTCTTTCCACCAAGGCGTTATCGTCTAGGCGAATGTCATCCTGCAGCCATACTAATCCACTACGATAAGTCATCATGAAAGCGATCGATTCCAAATTAAAACAACTAGCAGGTATTACGCTACAATCCCCATTATCGATTACTGAATAACGAATAACGAATAACGAATAACGAGTAACGAGTAACGAGGACTTTAACATGCAGCAATTGCAGCGCGACACCTCGCTGGCTGGGGCCATGCTACTTGGCCTAGGATCTATTATCGGCACTGGAGCCTTTGTCAGTATCGGCTTCGGCTATGACCTAGCCGGTGAGTACTTGCTCTATGCCTTGTTGCTTGCTGCTTTTGTGGCACTATGTAATGGCCTTTCCAGCGCCCAGCTGGCGGCGGTGCATCCGGTGAGTGGTGGTACCTATGAGTATGGTTATGAATTTCTGAACCATGACTTGGGCTTTATTGCCGGCTGGTTTTTCGTCTGCGCCAAAAGCGCATCAGCCGCTGCCGCAGCACTTGGCAGCGCTTGGTTGCTCAACCATTACCTGCAATGGCCGCCGTTATACGTCACCTTGCTAGCAATCGTTTTGTTGCTGTTGATCACCGTGCTAGTGCTGGCAGGACTCAAGCGTTCCAACCAAGTGAATGCGGTGCTGGTGAGCTGTGCCATTTTAAGCTTGTTGTTGTTTGCCGGCTGGGCGTGGCAACAGCCGCAAGCAATAGCGCCAGAACTCAGCCGTGCACCCACCGAGCTAAGTGATGTTTTCGCTGCAGCGGCACTGCTGTTTGTGGCCTATACCGGGTATGGCCGCATCGCCACCATGGGCGAGGAAATTCGTGAACCCCGTCGTAATATTCCACGCGCCATTGTCGCGACCATGATTGTGGTGACGCTGCTATATGCGTTGATTGGCGTCACTTTAGTCAAGCTGGCGCCGCTCACAATCGGTGGTGATTTTATTCTTACTAAACTGATGCCAGCAGGCATTTATCATGATCTAGTGATGATTGGCGCCTTGCTTGCCATGCTCGGCGTGACACTGAATCTGATGCTTGGTGTTTCCCGCGTGGTGTTAGCCATGGCGCGTCGTAATGACTTGCCGCAAGGCTGGGCCAGCCTCAACGTAGGGCAAACGTCAGCTCCTGCGGCAACTATCGTCACCGCAACAGTGATGATGCTAATTGCGGCATTCGGTGGGATTAAATTGGCGTGGACGTTTAGCGCTTTTACCGTGTTGATTTACTACAGCATCACCAATCTCGCTGCACTCAGGGTCAAACCCGAACAACGCTTCATTGCCAAGTTTTGGTCTGTGTTGGGGCTTATCGGCTGTCTAGGACTCGCTTTTATGGTCGACGTGAACACAATTTTTGTCGGTAGCCTTCTACTGATTACGGGTCTTGTTTGGCACCGTTATCGGCGGAGTCAGCACAGATAAGCAAAAGTTTCGATTGAAACTGAAGCTAACATTGTCAATACTCGATGAAATCTCAATAAAATTGCGAAATATTCGTACAGGCCGTTGTTCCAATGGAGTAAAGGATTGTCGATGAATGAGCTTGACTGGCAAGACCAAATTCTAGTGTTAGGACTCGTTCTAGCGCTGGTTTTGCTTGCCATCACTTGGTGGATAGGTCATCTCGAACGACTGCGGCTCGCGCAATTGGTTTCGGCCAAATTTAGAACCCTCGCCTCGCTCGCACAAAACAAATCACTGGAGCAAAAGCTCGAAGATATTTGTGGGCTTATCGAAAGCCAAGTCAAAGACTCACTATGCTCGGTGATGTTGGTAGATTCCAGTAAACGACAATTGAATGCGGCAAGTGCCATCAGCTTACCAGAAGACTTTGTCCTTGCCTTGCAAGGCTTACCCATTGCTGACGGTGTCGGAGCCTGCGGTACTGCTGCTTATCGCAAGGTTCCGGTGATTGCAGCAGATATTTCGCTTGATTCACGTTTTGATGCGTTTCGTCAACTTATCGATGAATACGAACTCAAAGCATGTTGGTCGTTTCCTGTCATTTCGCCGGTAAGCAAATCGGTCATCGGCACTTTTGCCGTGTATTTTCGTAGCAAACGCAAACCTAGTTTGCGCGAATTAGATTTGTTGCAGCGCAGTCGTGATCTTGTGGCATTGGTGATTACCCAACATCAAGATCGGGTGCAGCGTGAGCGTAGCGAGCAGCATAGTCGCTCGTTATTTAGCTACAATCCAGATGCGGTTTTTACCTTAGATCTTGACGGAAATTTTAAGAGCTTAAACCGCGCCGGTACTGACTTGATTGGTTTTACTGAATTAGAAGTCTTGGGCCAAAGTTATGAAGTTGTGGTACCTGAGGAATATCGTGAGCGGACACGAACACACTTTGAAGCGGCAAAAAAAGGTAAGCCGCAACGCTATGAAATTAAAATTATGAATCGCAGTGGAGAATTGCGAGACCTCGATATCACTAACATACCGATCATCATTAATGGCGAAATTACTGGGGTGCACGGCATTGCCAAAGATATGACTGTTGCTCGACGCAATGAATCACAATTGTTACTGTTGCAGCGCAGTGTAGAATCGAGCACCAACGGCGTGGTGATTGCCGACGCCAACCAAAGCCACTATCCGGTCATCTATTCGAATCCAGCTTTTCAAGAAATCACGGGCTATGGTGAGGCGGAGATTATGGGGCGCAGCTGTAGCTTTTTGCAAGGCGCCGACACCGACCCAGAAACAGTGCAGCAAATCCGTGATGCCTTACATCAACGCTCCGAAGTGCGCGTCAATATTCTCAACTACCGTAAAGATGGTTCGCCCTTTTGGAACGATTTGTTGATATCACCGGTGCGTGATGGCGAGCGCGTGACCCATTTCATTGGGTTACAAAGTGATGTTACTGAGCGTGTATTCCGCGAAGAAAAGCTTGAGTTCTTGGCCCAGCACGACGTACTTACCCACCTACCGAATCGCAACGCGATCGAGAAACGCTTGGCGAATTTGGTGACGCAGCCCAATAGCCAAGTCGCCGTGCTGTTTATTGACCTCGATGGCTTTAAGCCGGTGAACGATAGTCTTGGTCACGCGGTGGGCGACCGCATTCTCGAAGAAACAGCAGAGCGGCTGCAAAGTCAGATCGCGCCGCACGATTTACTGGGTCGCTTTGGCGGCGATGAGTTTGTGGCCATTGTGCATACGCAGAAGGCCGAGCACGAAGTGGTGCAGCTTGCTCACAATCTACTTGCCCAATTTAATACACCTTTTCATTTTGAAGATCTTGAGATTTCGCTATCGGCAACCATTGGCATTGCGGATAACTCTGAACCGTTGCAGCACCCACTTGAGTTAATTCAGCGTGCTGATGTCGCCATGTATGAAGCAAAACGTCGCGGTGGTAGTTCCTATCACTGGTACAGCAGCGACCTTGATGCTGGCATGCAATCACAAGTGGAGTTGCGCACGCAATTACAAGAGGCGATTCAGCAACAGCAATTTGAGTTGTTTTATCAACCCATTGTCGATACTGCGGGGCATGCGGTTGGAGTTGAAGCGCTGGTGCGCTGGAAACATCCACAGCGCGGCTATATTTCCCCGGGGGATTTTATTCCTTTAGCAGAAGCTACCGGACAAATTATTGCCATTGCCGATTGGGTATTTGAACAGGCCTGTAAAGACACGCCGACGCTTTTAGCAGCGGGCATTAAGAGTGTGAGTATTAATTTCTCACCACTACAATTTTATCGCGATGACCTGTTGGAGAATATCGAAAACACGTTAAAGACTTATCGGGTGAAACCACAAGCTTTGGTGGTAGAAATCACCGAGAACGTGTTTATGCGCGACAGCCAACATATGATTCAAATGCTGCATCGCCTGCGTAAATTAGGCTTGTCAATCGCCATCGATGACTTTGGTACTGGTTTTGCCAGCTTAAGCTATTTAAATCAGTTGCCGGTGGATAGCTTAAAGATTGATCAGAGTTTTATTCGCGATATCGAGCAGGCGCGGCGCAATTCGGCGATTGCTCGCGGTGTGCTAACCATTGCCCAAGAGCTTGGCGTGAAGACGATTGCTGAAGGGGTCGAAACTGCAGCTGAGCGTGATTATTTGATTCAACACCAGTGCAGTCAAATGCAGGGCTTTTTGTTCTGTCGGCCGCAGCCCCTGGCAGCCACTTTGCAGTGGCTGCAGGAGCAACAGGTGAACGCTTAGAAGCGATAGTCGAAACCGACCGAGACATTCTGAGGTTTGTTTGGACGCGCTCCGTAAGGCAAGCGACCAATAATGACTTGCTCATCCAGCAAGTTTTCCACCTTCAAAAACACCGTTGTTTGCTTGGTCAGCGGATAGCGACTGATAAAGTCAACAGTTGTCAGCGCTTCGGTATAGGCATATCGGCTAGTATCGTTTTGGCAGCCCACGCTCACGCAGGTTTCATCCATATACTTGATAACCAAGTGCTGATTCCAACCACTATCGTGTAACAAGCCAATTTGTGCGCTCATCACGTGCTCAGGAATGGCGGCTAACACATCGCCATCCGCTACGCCGGTGACTGCATTGTCGGCACTGATTTCAGCGCTAGTGTAGGTGTAGTTAAATGCTACCGGAATTTCGAATGCACCGCGCTGCCAAGTGTTACCTAATTGCAGCTCTATACCTTGTACCAAGGCTTCGCCAGTAACGAAGCTACCTGAGGTGGCGCCGTTGCTACATGGGCTAGCGACTGAACACAGCTCAGCTTGGTTATCGAAATCACTACGGAAGGCGATAGCTTCAGCAAACCACGCATTGTCGCTGTAACGCAGACCAGCTTCAAAGTTGACGCTGGTTTCCGGTTCGTCGTTGGCAGTTGCACCGCCGCCGAGCGGCGAGAAGCCACGATGTACACCAGCGAGGACTTGCAAGTTGTTACTGACCGCATAGGTGAAGGATACGCCAGGCAGCCATTCTTCGGCTGTGCTGCTACGGAAGCTTGGGGTATCGGTGCGCTCAGGGGTAGCAAACTGCCGACGGTAAGTTTCTGCATCTTCGTAGCGCAACACTGCGTTGATTGCGAGACGATCGGTCATTTGCCATAAGTCTGCCAGCCAAAACGCTTGTGCGTCGGCACCTTCCAGACGGTTATCGCCGCCAGTTGGTGCGATAGTGGATTGATAAACCAAGCTACCATTGACTTGGTCATAGACGTCCACCGGTTGGTAGCGGTCCATGGTATCGCTGTGATCGCGGACACCAAATTCCAGTTCATGGTCACCAAGATCAGCAAATAACCGCGCTTCGACGCCGTAAGATTCATAAGCACGATTGTTATTTTTGTATTTCAAACCCGCGTAATCTTGCTCGCCATTCAGCACCGCAATGGCCTCAGCATCACCGGCGTTGGCGGCGGCAATTAAGCTGCTTGGGCTGCCTTTAAACCAGTTCCGCTTGTAGTCGTTACGATAGGCTACAGCGGTTAAACGCCACAATGTGTTAATGTCGAGTTCGTAGGTGAGTGAGTAACCATTGTGCTGGTTATCCATCTGGTCAATCGACGTCAATCCATAACGACGGCTAGGGTCACGATTAAAGTCTGCATCGGTTAAGCCCGCATAAGTTTCGTTGGAAATCTGCTCAGAGTACTGAGCCTTCGCGGTCAAGCTTTGGTTGGCGCCAGTCCAACGCAGTTTTACCAGGTAGTCCTGAATATCGTAACCAGCATCACGATTGCTGCGGTCAATGGTTTTGAAGCCATTTGAATCACGTTGGACGGTATCGATTAACCAGCCAAACGCGCCTTCGGTGCCGCCATAGTAAGCATGAATGTCCCGACTGCTATTTTCACCCAAACGTAAGGTCACCTGACCCTGCCGCTCTTGCGGAATTGGGGTGGTGACTAAATTCACGACACCACCAGTCGTTTGTGGACCATAGCGCAACAGCGGTGCGCCTTTGAGCACTTCAACACTGTGCATGCGATAGGCTTCAGGGAAGTAGTATGCGGCAGGGTTAGAGTAAGGTGCTGGCGCGACCATCACACCGTCGACCATTAAAGTAATTTTACTGCTGCGCTCACCGCTAGCCGCACGAATGCCAATATTCGGGCGCAAGCCTTCGCCGTCTTCCTCGCGCACGTAGACGCCAGGTACGGTCTTCATCAATTGGTTGATATCGGTCTGTACTTCAACATTGAGTTGCTCTGGCGCAATGACCGAACCGGAACCTGCTACGGTCTTCGCATCTTCTTTCGAACCTATAATTTCGATGACTTCATCGGCTTTGGTGGTTGGTTCAGCAAGAGCTGAGGTGCTAACAGCAGCGAGTGCAATCGCCATAGCAACTTTTGAATAACGCATGTAAACCCCTAATTGATGTTATTAGTTATCAAGTCGGGGAAATTATAAATGCAAACTATTCGCATTAACAAGGGTAAATGAGAGTTATTCCCAATTGGTTAGATCACGAATAGGTTGCGGTACATGCGATGTGCATAATCGTCGGTCATGCCGGCGATATAATCACAGAGAATGCGGTCTGCAGCGACTTGCCCACCGGTTTCAAAAGCTAATTGCCAGCGTGAACGGGTGTTGTGGGGCAAGAGTCGCATGGGTTCGTTGTAAAACGCAGTGTACAGATCAAGCAACATATTCTGGCTGCGATAGCGCAATTGTTGAATCGAGGGTTGATTGATGACGTGCTCAAACACGACAGCTTTGAGGCTATCAAGTAAAAAGCGCTCGGCAGATGGTAAGGTAGCATTGTAGCGAATCAGCGGTTCTTCGGCATCGCTCAAGACTTCTTGTACGCGTACCGCAGTCACAAAAATATTCACCAGCGCACCGATGGCGTCTTTGCGCGCGCTATGGGAGCTCGAAAACAGCTGCACGCCAAGTCGCGGAACTAAATCAGCCAGTTCACCATCAAGTTCGGCGACGACCTTGTCGAGATGCGCATGCCATTGGGTTTCCGATAGCGTGCCGGTGACGACGGCATCTTCAAGATCGTGCACGCCATACGCAATGTCATCGGCAAGCTCCATCAGCGAGGCATCGAAACTTTTGTGCAACGACTTCTGCCACGGGCTTTTATCGAGTTGTTGGACTTGTTGGAATAACGCACGATCAATGCTTGATAAGGGTTCAAGGACCCAATCCAGCAAGTCGGCATCGCAAGCAAACAATGCTTTGGCTGGTTTCCATTGGGCCAAACTGCCCGGTTGCTGGGCCTGTGGTGGTTGTGGCAGATCGGGCATCAGCACTGGGTACTTCAATAGACCCAGCAGGCTGCGGCGGGTCAAGTCCATGCCGTGTTCACTGTGGTACGCCTCGAGCTTGCCAACAATGCGAAATGTTTGACCATTACCTTCGAAACCGCCGGAGCCGAGCATTTTGTAGTTCAGGGCCGTCTCGCCACCATGACCGAAGGGGGGATGCCCAATGTCATGAGCAAGGCATAGAGTTTCCATCAGGTTCAAGTCAGGTAACAGCGCTTGCTCTTGAGCGCTAGCGACATGGGCGAGCTGATTGATGAGCGAGGTACCAATTTGTGCAGCTTCTAACGAATGGGTCAAACGCGTGCGATAAAAGTCATTTTCACCCACGTTCATAATCTGCGTTTTCGACTGCAAACGGCGAAACGCCGCTGAGTGCAGCACTCGAGCACGATCGCGTTGCCACGGGGTGCGACGGTCGCCAGGTCGTTGTGCTGATGGACCAGAACGTCGTGCTTGCCAATGTGCACTCATGTGAACTCCTGTAATTGCTGCCATTCGAGGGTTATTGTCATTGTATGCTATGTTTGACCTATGTTGCCAATTTCCAAGGAGTTTTCGATGGACGCATTCCTTCAGCAGTGGCAGTCGGCGAGCCTTACCAGTGTTGGCTTTTTCTGGATGGCGCTATGGGCCTTTGTGTTGGGGTACTTTATTAGTAGCGTGATTCAAGTGCTGATCACGCGTCGGCAAATGCGCGAAGTTATGGGTGACGATGGCGCCAAATCGGTGGCCTTAGGCGCTTTTTTCGGTTTCATTTCAAGCTCCTGCAGTTTCGCCGCTTTGGCGACCACCCGCGCACTTTTCAATAAAGGTGCTGCGTTTACCGCATCGATAGCGTTTTTGCTGGCCTCAACTAATTTAGTTATTGAACTGGGCTTTGTGATTGCGGTTTTTCTAAGCTGGCAGTTTGTCGTTGGCGAGTACCTAGGCGGTATTTTATTGATTGTTTTGGCCTGGCTATTTGTGAAGCTCACGCGGCCGCGGCAATTGATTGACAATGCGCGCGATGAAGATGCTGAGGGCGCCGATGATGACGGCTATGATTTGCGTCACTGGGGCGATTTGACCGACCCGGAATTATGGCAACAAGTCGCACAAAAATTTGTCATGGAATGGCAAATGGTATGGAAAGATATTTTGTTGGGTTTCACCGTTGCCGGTCTCATCGCTGCTTTTGTCCCGTCTGAGTTTTTCGCTTGGCTGTTTCAAGGTGTTGGTGCTGGAAGCAATGACGTCGACTTTTGGGCAGTGTTGCAGCAGGCCGTAGTGGGTCCCATTGCTGCGTTTTTTACCTTTATCGGCTCGATGGGCAATATTCCTTTAGCAGCGGTACTTTATGGCGAAGGTGTGGCCTTTGCTGGGGTAATGGCGTTTATCTTTTCTGACTTAGTGGTGTTGCCAGTGCTGCGTATCAACGCCCAATATTATGGTTGGAAGATGGCGCTTTACATCGTTGCGATGCTGTTTGTGTGCTTGGTCGCCACTTCATTGATACTGCATTATGGCTTTGCCGCATTTGATTTGTTGCCCAGTGGCGATAGCGTCAAAGCCATCACTGAACGCGATCATTTTCAACTCAATTACGGATTCTATCTGAATCTTGCGGCGCTGGTCTTAACTGCGGTATTAGCGCGGTTTTGGTGGCAACAGCAGCAAGCGCATGCACATCATGAACATAACCATGATCATGGGGCGACTTCGATTGGCTTGGCGACTTATTTGATGCGTGCACTTGTGGTACTGGCGCTGCTTTGGTTGGCAGGTGGTCTGGTGTTGGCGTTTATCTAGCCAGCCGCCGAAAAATCACGACATCGGCAGCTACATAGTCGATTTCAAGGTGAAAGTGCCCAGCGAGCCAATGAAAGGTGTCGAGATGAAAAAAGCTGATATGGGTTGGGTCGTTAAGGTAGAACCAACTGCCGAAACGTTCGCGGTTGAGCCAACGCTTGGTCATGATGGCAAGCCAGCATTGGGGCTTCACGCAAGCCACGAGTTGTTCGAACACCTCGCGGGGCTGGCCAAGATGCTCAACAACTTCCGTGCAAGTGATGAAATCGTATTGTTGTTGCAAGCGTTGTGGCACGTTAGCGTAGTACAAATCGTAGGTGGTGGTCGGAAAGCCTGCTGCGCTTAACATAGCTGCAAGCGCTGGTTGCGGACCACAGCCAAAATCAAGTCCCTGTGCTCCCGCGCTCAAACGCGCCGCTAGCGGCTCTGCTGTGCGGCTCAGAAAGCGTTGATAGCCGGCGTCGTTGGGTTCATTCTGATGGAAGTCGTAGATCGCTTTTTCGGCAGCGGCATCGAGCCGTTGCGCGACTGGAACTTGAATCAATTGGCAGTTGTTGCAGCGCCAATATTCTCGTCCGGCAAGGCTGCCTTTCTGGCGTTGCCAAAAGCGTTCAGTCATGGGGTGATAACAAAGTCCGCAAACGAAACCTGAATGCATTAATTGCTCTTCAGCTGCGCGATGATGGTTTGTTTGCGCCCCGCTTTTTTTGCTTGGTACATAGCGCTATCGGCGCAGTTCACTAACACATCAACCGTCGCTCCATGAGCTGGATACAGCGCGATACCAATACTTGCAGAAATTTGCAGCTGCTTATTTTCGATAGCAAAGGGCTTTTCTAGCTCGTCATGGATGCGCGCAGCAATGGTCTGGGCAACTTCTTCCGCCTGCGCTAAATCAGTAAAGTCATGCGCTAACACCAAAAACTCATCGCCGCCGTTGCGACAAGCTAAATCAGTATCCCGCAAACATGACTTGAGTCGTCGCGCAACGTGCACCAGCATCTGATCGCCAATGCTGTGGCCATGTTCATCGTTGACCGGTTTAAAGTGGTCGAGGTCAACGAACAGTATCGCCAGACAGCGTTGTTGCGCTACGCAGTGTTGCAATACCCGTGCAAAGTGCTCGTCAAAGTGGTTGCGATTGAGTAACTGGGTCAACATGTCATGACGGGCCATACGCGCGAGTTTTTCGCGCTGTTCGCGTTGTTCAGTGATGTCGCGCGCGATACCTAGTAAATACGGGTGTTGCCCATCTTGGTCGTCAATGCGCGAGGCGCGACAAGCGTACCAGCGCCAGTCACCATTTTGATGGCGCACTCGAAATTCAATATCACTAACCGGGCTATGGTCAGAAAACAGCGCCTGAATGAAGGCGTGGCATGCACCGACATCGTCTGGATGCACAAAATGCTCAAAGGATTTTTGTAAACTGCTGGTTCGTTGGTAGCCTAAATGACGCTCGAGATTGGGCGAGAGATAATCAATAATACCGTTGCGATCGAGGGTAAAAATAATATCGTTGGCATGCTCTACCAAGCTGCGAAAGCGTTTTTCACTGCTCCGCAAGTCAAACTCAAGTTGCTTGCGATGCGTTGCTTCAACAATGTAACCGCTCCACTCTAAGGTACCGTCGTCACGAGCGCGCCCAGAGTCATGGGCATCGAGCCAGAGCAAGGTGCCGTCGGGGCGAATGAAACGAAATGGGTAATGCCACTCAAGCCCTTGCTCGGCAGCCAGCACGCTGGAGCTAATGACATTCTCAACATCGTCAGGATGAATGGCGTTAAAGAGTGGTTCGGCATCTTCTAGCAGCGGTGCAACTTCAAAGCCAAGCAAGTCGACCACCGAGTCACTTAAAAAGGTAAAGCGGAAGCGACCATTTGGCTCGCGTATCAGTTGATAAGCGATGCCCGGAAGTTGTTGCACAAACTGCTGCCAGTCCATGTTCAACTGCAACTATCAATCACGGAAATTTTCAAATTGCAGTGGTTGCTCAATGTCTGCTTGGCGCAGCATGGCAATGGTCTGCTGCAAATCATCCCGTTTCTTGCCACTTACCCGCACTTTATCGCCTTGGATTGAGCTCTGCACTTTGAGTTTGCTGTCTTTGATCAGTTTGTTGATCTGCTTCGCCAAAGGCTGTTCAATGCCTTGCCGAAAGGTAATCGTGGTGCTAAAAGTTTTGCCGCTGTGCGTGAGGTTCTCCGGTGTTTCGGTGCCGGCTAGGCTCAGATTGCGCTTGGCACAGTGATTGGCAAAAATATCGTACAGCTGTTGCACTTGGAAGTCAGATTCAGAAGCCAGTTTCACGGTCAGCTCATTGAGCTCAATGCTGGCATCAACGCCACGAAAATCAAAGCGCGAGGTGAGTTCACGATTGGCATTGTCCACAGCGTTCTTCAGCTCGACGCGATCGACCTCAGAGACAATATCGAACGTTGGCATAAGCTAACTCCTCAATAATTTGTATAACAGATTGTTTTATTATCATTAATAAACGTCGATGTCACAAGATTTAAGTTTTAGATGGCTAGATGTCTGGATTGACATTTGTAGCTATTTGCGGTTTGCTATTGGCTGTTGGTGGGGCGGATTCCTTGAGAGGATTATGACTATTGAGTTTGTTGACCATAAGGTGAACACCCGTTATGGCGAGCTGTGCTTGCGGCAACAGGGGCCGCGCGGTGCACCAAAAGTGCTGGTGCTTGGTGGTATTTCGGGTGGGCGCTTGGCGTATTTAGCAGACGGTTCTGGTTGGTGGCAAGGGCTCTTCACCCACCTCGACTTGCAAGCCTATGAAATCTGGACGTTGGACTATTTAGGCGGCATGGGTGATAGCTTATGCGATGCACCGCCAGCGACGGTTGAAGCGCAAGCGGAAGCTATTGCGCTGGCGTTGCAAAAACTTGGCTGTACACACTGGCATACTATCATCGGTGGCTCTTTTGGCGGTTGTGTCGGCATGGTGTTGGCATTGCATGAAGCATTGCGCGTGCAACGCTTGGCGGTGCTGGGTGCGGCACATCGGCCGACCGCACAAGCGGTGATGTTACGCAGTTTACAGCGCGACTTTATCGAATTAGCAGCGCAAACCCAGCAGCCAGAGCGCGGCGTCGCTTTGGCGCGAGCGCTGGCGATGGTCACCTATCGCGGTACCACTGGGTTAGATGTGCGCTTCCCCGATGGTAATGCCGCGGTTCATTATATGCATGATCGTGCGGCCCGCTTAGTGCAACAGAATCCGCAACAGGCACGGCAATTGTTTACTGTATTTGGACCCGCTCTCGATGCTTTTCGGATCGCGCCGCAAGCTTTGCAACTGCCAGTGTGTGTGATTGGCTTCAAAGATGACCTGTTGGTGCCGTCGCACTTGCTCGAGGAGTTCAGCCGGCAGTTACCCCAGTGTCAGGCTTATGAACAAGTGGCGACGGCCCATGGGCACGATGGTTTTATTTTGAATACCGCGGCCTTTGCGCCGTGTTTGCAACAGTTTATGGAGGCCTAATGAGCAGTGCAGAAGTCGCAATTGGGGTAATAGGGGTCGGTACCATTGGTGGTTATTGGCTCGATCATTTTGCGCCAACCTTGCCGTTACCGAGTCGGGCGCGTGTTACCGCAATTTTTCGTCGGCAACAGCAGTGGCTTGCACCTCGTGGCATTGACACTAAGCACTGGCGTGAAACTTTTACTAAGCATGCGCAAACGCGTCAAGCCGATGGCATTGAGCAATGGCTGCAAGTGACTCGGCAACGGGAGCAGCAACCGGTATTACTCGATTTAACTGCCGATAAAACCATCAGTCGTCGCTATCCCGCGTGGTTCGCAGCTGGTGCCCATATTATTTCCGCCAACAAATATGCTGGCTCCAGCGCTTGGTCGTTTTATCAAGAATTACAGCGCGTGCGGCGTCAGTACCAACGTCATTGGCTCTATAACACCACAGTTGGCGCTGGCTTACCGATTTTATCAGCGTTACAAGAGCGTTGTTTATGTGGCGACCAAGTGCAACGGGTCGAAGGTAATTTGTCTGGTTCGCTGTCGTGGATTTTCCAGCAGTACCGCGCCGGCGATAAGCTTTCAGATTGGGTGTTGAAAGCGCAAGAGATGGGACTGACCGAGCCCGATCCACGTCTCGATCTTGGTGGCATGGATGTCGCTCGTAAACTAGTGATCTTGGCGCGTGAAGCCGGCTGGAAATTGCAACTCAAAGACATCAGCATGCAAAATCTGGTGCCTGTCTCTTTGCAGTCCATCAGTGCGACAGATTTTGTCGCACGACTCGACGACTTTGATCAGGCGTTCGACGCTTGGCGTCAACGTGAACACCCTAATGCTGAACAATTTGTTTATCTGGGTTATGTCGCCCGTGATAGTACCGGCCAAACTAGCGGTGGCACGCGGCTGCAGCCGATTGATGACAGCTCACTTTACGCACGATTACCCGCCGGCAATGCGAACTTTACCGTGCAGTCACGGCAGTACGATGCCAACCCATTGGTGATCCAAGGGCCAGGTGCGGGCCCTGAGGTTACCGCTGCGGGTGTGCATAGTGACGTGCTGCAATTGATCGCGCGCTTAAAAAATAGTTAGTAAGAGGGTTGCATTCCGCATGACTTTAATTAATATGGACGTCTAAACGTATAAACATTTAAAAGTGTATTTGCTTTGAGTGAGGCTTCCATGACCCAGAATTACCGCGCAGCAACCCTAGCCATCCATCATGGCTATGAGACCGACCCGACCACTAAATCCGTGGCGGTACCGATTTACCAAACCGCTGCATTCGCTTTTGACGATGCCCAACATGGCGCTGACTTATTTGATTTAGCAGTTTCGGGCAATATTTACAGCCGCATTATGAATCCAACCAACGATGTGTTGGAGCAACGGGTTGCGGCGCTCGAAGGTGGCATCGCAGGTCTTGCCGTAGCCTCCGGCATGGCAGCCATTCAATACACGTTGATCACGCTGGCGAAGCACGGTGATAACATCGTCACCACGCCGAATCTGTACGGTGGCACTTACACCTTGTTTGCCCACATGCTGCCATCGTTTGGTATCGAGGTACGCTTTGCGAAATCGGCTGATGCTGATGATATCGCTGCCTGTATCGATGCCAAGACCAAGGCCATTTATTGTGAAACCATTGGCAACCCAGCCGGTAACATTGCCGACCTAGAAGCTTATGCCGCGATTGCTGAGCGTGAGGGGGTGCCATTGGTGGTCGATAATACCGTGGCAACGCCAACCTTGTGTAAACCGATTGAGTGGGGCGCACACATTGTGGTGCATTCACTGACCAAATACATTGGCGGTCATGGCACCACCATCGGCGGCCTTATTGTGGATGGCGGTACTTTCGACTGGGCTAAACATGCGGATAAATTCCCGCAGTTTAATGAACCGGAACCGGCTTATCACGGCGTGGTGTACAACGAAGCATTTGAAGCCGCAGCATTTATCGCACGCGTACGAACTGTCGCCTTGCGCAACACCGGTGCGGCCCTATCACCGTTCAATGCGTTTTTGATCTTGCAAGGACTCGAAACCCTGGAACTGCGCATTGAGCGGCATTGCTCGAATACCCAACGCGTGCTGCACTTCTTGCAGCATCACCCAGATGTGGCTTGGGTCAACTATGCTGGCCTTGAAAATCACTCGCAGTATGAACTGGCGCAAAAGTACATTCGTGGTGGTTTGCCAGCATCGCTGCTGACCTTCGGCTTGAAAGATGGCTACCAAGCGAGTGTGCAGTTTTACGATAAGCTCAAGTTGTTCAAACGCTTGGTGAACATTGGTGATACAAAGTCGTTGGCCTGTCATCCGGCCTCCACTACGCATCGCCAATTGACGCCTGAAGAGCAGTTGAAAGTTGGGGTGAAGCCCGAGGCGATTCGCTTGTGTGTTGGCATCGAGCATCCAGATGACATCATTGCTGATTTGGAACAGGCGTTGGTAAAGACGGTGCCGGAGACTGCACAAACGCCAGCAACTGCGGTAGAGTAATCGCCAAGTAACAGACACATGGAATGGCGGCATGAAACAGGCAGTAAAAATAAGCGCACTTGCTTTGGCAAGTGCGTTTTTAGTTGGTTGTGCAACGATTGTTGAATATCAATTGGCGCAGCGGCCGCAAAACTTTAAGCTCGACCACGAAGTCGACTTGAGCCAATTTAACTTTAGTGAACGCGAATTCTGCTTGCCGCATCTCGGCGGTTGTACCGGCTATATCCTTGGTCATCCGGCCACTGCCGAGGACGACAAGTACACCATGAAAATGGATATCGAAGTCGATGACGTCGATTACCAGACAGAACTCGTGCTGAAGCGTGACGAAATACCCCTGCGTAAGGGAACTGTCGTCCTACTGCATGGTTATGGTGTCGATAAACGTGCCACCCTGATGCTCGGTTTGCACTTTCGCTTTCTCGGCTATCACACGATTGCGCCAGATCTGACTGCCCATGGCGATTCACGTGTCGATATACCTAGTTATGGTGTCACTGACGCAGAGATGTTATCCACTTTGATCGATAGCTTGCCTGCGCGCGAGGTTCCTAAACCGTTGCACATCATGGGTATATCTATGGGCGCTGTTGCAGCGGCCCACCTAGCAAAGCAACGTGACGACGTCACCAGCGTGATGCTGTTAGCGCCGATGCGTCCGCTGAATGAAGCCTCACGCGCTCTGGCACAGCTTACGTTGCCTAATTTGAGTCGTTTATTGCCGGCAGCAGCTTTCGATG
This sequence comes from Pseudidiomarina salilacus, assembly GCF_047323925.1. Taxonomy (GTDB): domain Bacteria; phylum Pseudomonadota; class Gammaproteobacteria; order Enterobacterales; family Alteromonadaceae; genus Pseudidiomarina; species Pseudidiomarina salilacus. The sequence goes on along the minus strand of NZ_CP178752.1, from coordinate 141,881 downwards.
AAGGGGTTACGGCAGCCCTGCAAAAACAGGGCTTAACCGTGGCTGATACTGATTTGCGCGAGCTCATTCCTGAGCTTAGCGCGCCGGTGTTTATCGCGGCCAGTGATAAGGATGAAATTGCGCCCTACGAATTCTTCTTACCGCTGGAGTCTGAGCAAGTGGAGTTGGTGATGCGCCCAGGCTATCACCATTTAACCACGGCGATTCCCGATGCTGAGTTGCATGCCGAAATCCTCGAGTGGTTGCAGCAGGTGGAATAACCACCTACTGCAGCATTTCGTCCGGTAACGGCACTTCAATACAAGCACACAAGATGGCAAGCAACTGTCGCTCAGCTGGTGAGATCTTGCTATCTTTGCGCACCGTGGTGAGCCAATTATCGACCAGCCGCTGTTTCTGCGCAGGTGACCACCCGCGACAGGTGTTCAGCGCCAACGCCAATTGCTGTCGATCAACGTCATGACCTTTATCGGTTTGTTCCAGCGCGTGCACCGTAATGGTGAGCGCTTCAGCGTGGTCGACGGTTTCTTTAAAGCGCGCTTTGGGTAGTAGCTGCCGCGCTAACAATTGATACAGCCCCCAATGGAAAAGATCTTGGCTGTCAGCCATCTGCTCCAAGTCTTTCAATAGGTTAAGCCGATCACTTTCTTTCGCTTGACGTAAGGCCGGCACTGCAAGTTCCACCAGCGCCAACTGTTGTGCCGGATTCAGCTCGGCAAATACTTCGTTGTGTTCATCAAGTAATTGCGACAACACCAAATCATGCACGACCTGCGGCGCTTGTTGTGGGCTGTGAATTTGCTCCAATAAGACTGCCGGCAAGGCGAGCATTGCGAGCTTGTTCAATGCTGAAGGCTGCGGCTGCGCTGCCGTGTGCTCTTTTTCGCTGCGGCTGCGGGCTTTGCGCGGTTCCGGATAGCGACCATTCCAGCGCGGCTCGATACGCTTGATGCGCTTATCGAGCGGTGGATGCGTCGCCATCATGCCAAACCAGTGTTGCAGCGCTTCACCGAAAAACATATGCGCTGCTTCGTCGGCATTTTGGTGCTGAATACGACTACCATATTCACGTGCGCCAATCTGCTTTAAAGCACCCGATAACGCATCAGGGTTACGGGTAAATTGCACCGCAGCGGCATCTGCCAGGTACTCGCGCTGGCGACTTACGGCAGCCTTAATCAAGTTGCCAAACAGCACGCCAATCCAACCAATTATTAGTAAAGCTAAGCCGACCATGGGCAAAGGGTTTTTATTATTACGACTGCGGCTGGAGCCAGTGTGCAGCAGGATTCGACCCAGGTGCGCAACGGCAAGAATACCCGCCAGCGCCGCAATAAGTCGGATATTGAGGCGCATATCGCCATTCAGAATATGGCTAAATTCGTGAGCGACTACGCCTTGTAATTGTTCTCGCGAAAAAGTCTCAATCGCGCCCCGAGTCAGGCCAATCACCGCATCACGGGTGTCATAACCTGCCGCAAAGGCATTGATGGTGCTCTCATTGGGCAGAATATAGACCGCAGGGACTGGCATATTCGCTGCAATCGCCATCTCTTCAACCACGTTGAGGACACGGCGTTCGACCGGATCTTGGGTGTCAGGACTCACCAAGGTACCACCGAGATGCTCGGCCACCACCTTGCCACCAGCTTTCAGTTGCAGCCACTTAAATAACATGACCAGCAAAATGCCACCACCGACCACTAAGCTGACCCACATAAAAGGCAGCCAATCGAATTCGTAAGTGCCGCCCTGTTTTGCTTTCACTGCACCCATCACCATTGCTGCAACAACAGTCAAAATGCCAATGATCAGGCTAAAGGCGAGAAAGAAAAGCACAACCAGCAGGCCGGTGTTACGCCGTGCCTGCTGTTGATGTTCAAAAAAGTTAACCATAGTTGAATAACAACGCTCAGTTAGAACTGTACTTTAGGTGCAGCTTGAATTTCTGCACTGTCAGCGAACTCCAGTAATTGGGCGTCTTTGCTGTGACCAAAAAAGCTCGCAAACATTACCGGCGGGAAGCTCTGACGGTAAGTGTTGTAGCTCATCACCGCATCGTTGAACGCTTGGCGCGCAAAGGCCACACGGTTTTCGGTGCTGGTCAGCTCTTCTGACACTTGCATCATATTTTCGTTGGCTTTCAGGTCTGGATAGGCTTCCATCACCACGTTTAGGCGACCAAGTGCACTGCCTAATGCCGTTTCGGCACCGCCGAGTTCCGCCATGGCACTGGCATTACGTGGATCCGACGCTGCTTTAGGTAGTGCTGCGGCAGCTTGATTACGCGCAGCTGTGACCGCTTCTAAAGTTTCACGCTCGTGACTCAAGTACGCTTTGGCGGTTTCCACCAAGTTCGGAATTAAGTCATAGCGGCGCTTCAGCTGGACTTCGATTTGCGCAAAGGCATTTTCGAACTGGTTTTTTAAGCGCACGAGTTTGTTGTAAATACTGATCAAGTAAATGAACAGTACAACGGCAATAATGATAATAATCCATCCGGTAGTCATGGACTGCTTCCTCGTTGTTAGGGTGTCGCGCAACGGTGCGCAACATGCTATTCTTTGCCGTCATTTACTGGTCAAATTTTAGATGAATCCATCGATGACGACAGCTGACGGCAATTTATTTATTATCGCTGCACCAAGTGGTGCAGGTAAGTCTAGTCTAATCCGTGCTTTGCTGGCGCGCCACAATGACGGCAGCATGCAAGTGTCAGTGTCTTGCACCACCCGAGCGCCGCGTCCCGGCGAAGTCGATGGTGAACACTATCACTTTCTAGATGTTGACACGTTTCGAACAAAAATCGAAGAAAATGCGTTCTATGAATGGGCAAAAGTTTTCGATAACTACTACGGCACCTCGCGGCAAGTCATTGAACAGACCCTCAAACAAGGCATCGATGTGTTCCTCGATATCGACTGGCAGGGCGCGCGACAGGTGCGTGAAGCCTATCCTGCGGCGCATTCGATTTTCATTGTGCCGCCGAGTCTCGAACTATTGGAGCAGCGTTTGCGCTCACGCGGACAAGACTCAGATGAGGTCATTCGTGGACGCATGGCAAAAGCGCAAGCCGAAATGTCGCATTATCATGAGTTTGATTACTTGCTGGTGAACGAAGATTTTGACGCAACCTTATTGAATTTTGAGCATATTGTGCTGGCGCAAAGGCAAAGAATGGCATTGCAGCAAACGCGTCATGCGGCTAAACTCAAAGATCTCTTGGCGAATGATGGCTAAATCCGTATAATTCGTGACCCATTTTCGATCGTATGCACGATCGCAGATTAATCAGTTGAGTTGGAGTAAACATGGCGCGCGTAACAGTAGAAGAAGCCGTAGATCGTATCGGTAACCGTTTTGACCTTGTATTGGTTGCAGCTCGTCGAGCTCGCCAGTTAGCGACTCAAGGAAAAGACTCGATGGTGCCGTGGAAAGGTAACGAGAAAGCAACTGTTGTTGCCCTACGTGAAATTGAAGAAGGTCACATCGACGCGAAGAAACTCGACGTCGTTGAGCGTTCTGAAATGGCGCAGCAAGAAGCTGACGAACTAGCTGCAGTTGATGCGATTCGTGGTCTTGAGTAACGCGGGTGTATTTATTTGAAGGGCTTCGGCAACAACTAGCCGAGTACTTACCAGCTGAACACGTTCAGCGTGCCGCTGCGGCCTTTAAACTGGCCGCAGAAGCGCACAAAACGCAAAAACGCCAAAGCGGCGAACCTTATATTACCCATCCTGTAGCTGTCGCTAGCATTCTTGCAGACATGCGCCTCGATCATGAGACCATCATGTCGGCGTTGTTGCACGATGTCATCGAAGACACGGTCTTCACCCAAGAAGATCTCGCCGAACAATTTGGCTCCACAGTGGCGGAATTGGTCGAAGGCGTGTCGAAACTCGACAAACTCAAGTTTGACTCGAAAGAAGAGCTGCAAACCGAGAACTATCGCAAAATGATTATGGCGATGGTGCACGATATTCGGGTCATCCTCATCAAGCTCGCGGACCGCACACATAACATGCGCACGCTCGGCTCACTGCGGCCGGACAAACGGCGTCGCATCGCCCGCGAAACCCTTGAGATTTACGCGCCACTTGCGCATCGCTTGGGTATTCACGACATCAAGAACGAATTAGAGCTACACGGTTTTAAAGCCTTGTATCCGTGGCGTGCCAAGTTGCTCGAGTCGCAAGTGCGCCAAGCGCGAGGGAACCGCCGCGAATTGGTCGAGCGCGTACAAACTGAAATAGAGAGTCGCTTGCAAGAGCATGGCATCGAAGCACGTGTGATGGGGCGCGAAAAGCACCTCTACAGTATTTACCAAAAAATGCTGCACAAAGAGCTACGCTTCGAGCAAGTTATGGATATTTATGCGTTTCGTGTGATCGTTGACGAAGTCGACACCTGTTATCGCGTACTCGGGGCTTTGCACAATTTGTATAAGCCCATCGAAACACGCTTTAAGGACTATATCGCCATTCCAAAATCGAATGGCTATCAGTCGCTACATACCTCTCTCAAAGGGCCGCATGGGATTCCGGTCGAGATTCAGATCCGCACCGAAGAAATGAACCTGATGGCTGACCGTGGTGTTGCTGCCCATTGGCTCTATAAAACCGATGAAGCCACTGGCACCACCGCGCAAGTACGTGCACGCCGCTGGATGCAGAGTTTACTTGAGTTGCAACAAAGCACCGGTAATGCCTTTGAGTTCATTGAAAACGTCAAGTCTGAGCTGTTCCCTGAAGAGATTTATGTGTTCACACCTGATGGGCGTATTATTGAGCTGCCACAAGGTGCTACGCCAGTCGATTTCGCTTATGCGGTGCATACGGATATTGGTAACACCTGTATTGGCGCGCGGGTCAATCACAAGGTCTACTCGTTGAGTAAACCCTTGGAGACCGGGCAGACCGTGGAAATTAAAACCGCACCTGGCTCGCGACCGAATATTGCCTGGCTTAACTTTGCTGTAACCGGTAAAGCGCGCGCGAAAATTCGCCAGTACCTGAAAGGCCAAGAAACGCGCGAAGCCGAGCAACTGGGTGAACGTTTGTTGCGTGCCGCCTTGGGCCCCGTCAACTATAATGACATTACCGAAGAAGAGTTTGCGCGTGTCTGCGAGGAGGTGAAACTTGCCTCGAAAACGGACCTACTGCGTGAAATCGGCTTGGGTAACATGATGTCGGTGGCGATTGCCAAACGCTTACTGGGCGAAATGCAGCAAATTAAAGACGATCAACCGAGTTACCGAAGCCTCGCCATTAAAGGCGCCGAAGGATTGCTGGTCAGTTTTGCTAAATGCTGTCGACCGATTCCGGGTGACGATATTATTGCCCACGTCAGTCCGGGTAAAGGCTTGGTCATTCATCGGCGCGAATGTAAGAACGTGCGCGGTCATGAAGACGAACCGGGGCGTTACTTCCCGGTGCAATGGGACAACAAACCCGAAGCTGAATTTATTACCGAAGTGCGCGTTGAAGTGGTCAATCATCAGGGCGCCTTGGCGAAACTAACGTCGACCATATCAGCCACGGGTTGTAATATTCACGGCCTGAAAACAGAAGAAGTTGATGCCAATATCTATTACATCGATGTGGCGTTAACCGTACATGATAGAAAGCAGCTTGCCGATGTGATTCGTCATATTCGCAAAATGCCAGATGTTCAGCGCGTCGCGCGCTTAAGGAAGTAACATGTCGAAAGTAATTATTAACACCGAAAATGCGCCAGCTGCGATTGGCACTTATTCGCAGGCGGTCAAAATTGGTACCACGGTGTATTTATCGGGGCAAATTCCGCTGGTGGCGGCAACCATGGAATTCGTTAGCGAAGACTTTCGCGCGCAAGCGGTGCAAGTCTTTAAAAACTTAGCTGCAGTGTGTGAAGCGGCAGGCGGCGAATTACAAGACATGGTCAAGGTGCAGATTTATCTCATCGATTTAGGCCAATTCGCCATCGTCAATGAAGTCATGGCTGAGTTCTTCGAAACGCCTTATCCAGCGCGCGCCGCAATTGGTGTGAAAGCCTTACCAAAGGGCGCGCAAATTGAAATCGATGGGATTATGGAGCTCAAGAGCACGAACTAAAGAGCACGACTTAAGTCGTGCTCGGCTCGAGATTCTCACGCCCCTCAAGCGGTTTGCGCCAGATAATCATGGCAATCGCAACTGCCGCTAAAATAAAACAATAACCGGTATGAACACTGACTTCGATAGGTGCAAGCCCAAAGCTTGCGCCCATCAAGAGTGCCTGCGCGCCATAGGGCAATACGCCTTGCACCACGCAAGCGAAGATATCGAGCAAACTCGCACTTTGCCGCGGTGCCAAATTACCTTCTTCGGCAAGCCTTTTGCTCACTTCACCAGACAACAAGATGGTGACGGTATTATTGGCCACGGCCAAATTGGTTAACCCAGTCAGACCGGCGACGCCAAAAGCGGCACGCTGTTGCTGGTTTTTGAACAACTTCTTGGTGGCGTTGCTGACGGTATTCGACAAAAATTTCAAGCCGCCTTGCTGGCGAATCAAAGCCGAGAGTCCCCCGATTAATAAACTCAAGAAGAAAATCTCTTGCATGCTAACAAAGCCAGCATAGATGTCTTTGCTGAACGCGACCCACTCATAACCGACAGTGACCATGCCAAATGCTGCCGCCAAGATAATCCCTAGGGTAAGCACGGCAAACACATTGAGTCCCAAGACCGCCAGCACGATGATAAAGAAGTATGGCAAACTCAACCACAAGTTGGCTTCAGGGATCTTCGGCGGCACTGCGCCCGTATCGTAAGTGACGAGCCAAATAATGGTAATAATCGCCGCTGGAATTGAGATCTTTAAGTTGGCTTTGAACTTATCGCTCATGTTACAGCCTTGGGTACGGGTTGCAGCGATAGTGGTGTCTGAGATGATCGACAAGTTATCGCCGAACATGGCACCGCTGACCAGTACCCCGGCGAGCAACGCCAGATCAATTTCCGCCGCTTGACCTAAACCTAGCGCCACGGGTGCAAGCGCGGCGAGTGTTCCCATGGATGTGCCCATGGCGGTCGAAACCACAGCTGCGATTATGAACAGGCCTGGTAACAGGAAGCTTGCCGGAATGACGTTAAGGCCAAGAGCGACCATCGCATCGACGCCACCGGTCGCTGCGGCAACTGTGGAGAATGCCCCAGCGAGCAGATAAATCATACACATGGTGACAATATTGCGTTCACCAACGCCAGCTACGAAAGTGTTGATGCGCTCTTCAAACTTCTGCTTGCTTAGCAGTACGCCCAAAATGATCGCAGGCAAAATCGCCACTGGGCTGGCGAGTTGGTAAAACGCCATGTCGACGCCGGTCTGTTGAAAGTAGATACCGGCACCAAGAAAGAGTGCGAGAAAAAGAGCCAGAGGAAGTAGCGCACGAGCGCTGGCCGATTCAGTCATAATACAGCTTACCTTGTTCTTGTAATTTTTAGACGTCCAGAAGTTTATATGTCTTACTCTTCTGGTGCAAGCGTTGAAAGCCTATTGGTTGTTGCCAATTACTACGACTTCGTCATACTAAGTCTTATGTTGTACTAAGGAATCAAAAGGATGTCTATGAGCCCCGATGAACTGCACTTACAATTACGTAATTTGCGCAAAGAAGATTACCCCGCCCTGAAAGAATTAATGGATAAGGTCTATCCGGATATCGGCGGTGCCTGGGGTGAGCATACCATCCTGAAGCTGGCCAAAGAGTTTGCAGAAGGGCAAATTCTGCTTGAAGATAACGGTAAGCTGGTTGGCGTAGCACTAACTGTGCGTGTGAAGTATGCGCGTTTCAGTAACCCGCACACTTACGATGACCTGATGGACGCCCGCGAAAACATTCTCAATGACCGCAAAGGCGATGCGCTGTACGGCTTGGACGTACTGATTCATCCTGACTATCGCGGCTTTCGCTTAGGCCGTCGCTTGTATGACGCACGCAAAGAGCTCTGTCGGCAAATGAACTTGAAAGCCATTCTGGCTGGTGGGCGTATTGTTAACTTCCACAAATACGCCGACGAAATGACGCCAGGACAGTACATCGAAGCGGTGCATCGCCGCGAAATCTACGATCCGATCCTGACGTTTCAGTTGGCCAATGATTTCACCGTAAAACGTTTACTGGGCCGCTACTTACCCGAAGACAAGCGTTCGGCGGGCTTTGCCACGCTGTTGGAGTGGAATAACTTCTTGTACGAGCCGGCGGACAATATTCTCGGCAGTCGTATCCGCAATGTGCGCGTTGGCGCGGTGCAATGGCAGATGCGTGAAATTGACTCGGTTGAAGAAATGCTCAAACAGGTTGAGTACTTCGTCGATGCCATGTCGAGTTACCAAAGTGATTTCGCGGTGTTCCCTGAATTCTTTAACGCGCCGCTGATGGGGCTAACCGATCAAAGCCAACAAAAAGACGCGATTCGCTTTCTGGCTGGTTTCACTGACCGTTTTAAACGTGAGTTTTCGCAACTCGCGGTCAGCTATAACGTTAATATCATCACCGGCTCGATGCCACTTGATGAAGACGATGTGATTTACAACGTATCGTACTTGTGCCGTCGCGATGGCACTGTCGAAGAACAGCGCAAGGTGCATGTCACCCCGCACGAGAAGCGTGACTGGGTCATCGAAGGTGGCAATAACGTCCAAGTATTTGACACCGATGCTGGCAAAATCGGCATTTTGATTTGCTATGACGTCGAATTCCCGGAACTTGGCCGCTTAATGGCTGCCGAAGGCTTGGAGATCCTTTTCGTCCCGTTCTGGACCGACACCCGGAACGCCTATTTGCGGGTCCGTCATTGCGCGCAAGCTCGCGCTGTCGAAAACGAATGCTACGTGGTGACCTGTGGCAGTATCGGCAACTTACCGCAGGTCGAGAGCTTAGACGTGCAGTACGCGCAATCAGCGGTGTTCTCGCCGTCAGATTTTGCGTTCCCGTACGATGCGATTCTGGCTGAGACAACGCCGAATACGGAGCAGTTGATTTTCTCTGATCTAAACTTAGATGAATTAAGGTATTTACATCACGAGGGCTCGGTCACGAATTTGAAAGATCGACGCACTGACATTTACGAAGTCACCCGCAAGTGGTGATAAACAAAAGCGTGATTCGTGTTTCGTACATTCGACTGCGTCTCATTGTTCGTGCGCTGCGCTATTCGTGCAGTATCGAACAGCGAAGCGCACGAATGACGAGCAGCGAAGCGGACGAATAACGATAATTTCTACAGGACAAAAGGAACGAGCTATGGCGGTAAAACTAATTCCACCGGCGGATGACGCCTACAACTACCCGCTCCTAATCAAGCAATTGTTGCTGTCGAGCGAACGCTATGCTGGCGATAACGAAATTGTTGCTGGCAACACAGGCAAACGCTACAGCTACAGCGAATTTATCGAACGCATTCATCGCTTGGCGAATGTGCTGACCGAAGCGGGCGTGAAAGAGGGGGATACCGTTGCAGTGTTGGATTGGGATACCCCACGTTACCTTGAATGTTTCTTTGCGATTCCGATGATTGGTGCGGTGCTACACACGGTGAATGTGCGCCTTGCGCCGGATCAAGTGGTGTACACCATGAATCATGCGGCCGATGATTTGGTGTTGGTCCATGACGACTTTTTGCCGCTCATCGCGCAAGTCAAAGACCAGCTGACCACTGTCAAAGGCTACATTCATTTGAGTGATGAAGCCGAACCTAAGGCCGCACCGTTTGCAGTGGTTGGTGAGTACGAGCAACTGTTGGCAGGTGCGTTGACTGAGTTCGACTTCCCCGATTTTGACGAGAACGCGATTGCGACCACGTTCTACACCACCGGCACCACCGGTAACCCGAAAGGTGTGTTCTTCTCACACCGCCAGTTGGTCTTGCATACACTGGCGCTGGCTGCGACCACGAGTATGAACGACAACATGCAGTTGTTGCAGGCTTCGAGTGTGTACATGCCGATTACGCCGATGTTCCACGTACATGCGTGGGGGGTGCCTTACGTTGCCACCATGATGGGCCTGAAGCAGGTCTATCCTGGACGTTATGAGCCAGCCTCGCTACTTAAGTTATTTGTCACTGAAAAGGTCACCTTCTCGCATTGTGTACCGACCATTCTGCAAATGGTCCTCAGCAGCGAAAAAGCCAAAGCTATCGACTTCAGTGGTTGGCAGGTATTGATTGGTGGCAGTGCTCTCACCGAAGGCCTTGCCCGCGCGGCACTCGAGCGCGGCATTCAGGTCTATACCGGTTATGGCATGTCGGAAACCTGTCCGTTACTTAGCACCACTTGGTTGCCGCTAGACGCCGGTGATATGAGCCTCGAGCAGCAGGTGCGTGAACGGGTGCGTACCGGCAAGCCGGTGCCATTAGTGAACATGCGTATTATCGACAGCAATGGTCGTTTCTTGCCCCATAATGGCGAAGACATGGGTGAAGTGGTAGTACGTACACCGTGGCTCACGCAGGGCTATTTGAATGAGCCAGAGAAGAGTGACGAGCTGTGGGCCAACGGTTGGATGCACACCGGCGATGTGGGTAGTATCGATACCGGCTATACCTTGCAAATCCGCGACCGCATTAAAGATGTGATTAAAACGGGTGGCGAATGGGTATCGTCACTGGATATCGAGAACCTGATCAGTCAGCATCCTGATATCGAGCTGGCCGCAGTGGTCGGTTTACCTGATGCGGAGTGGGGCGAGCGTCCACACGCAGTGGTGACGGTACGCAGTGGTGCGCAGGTGAGTTATGACGATCTCGTAGCCTTTATGACCCCACTCGTTGATGAAGGACACATCGAAAAATGGGCGATTCCAGACACTATGAAAGTGGTCGATGAAATTCCACGCACTAGCGTTGGCAAAATCGACAAGAAGCTCATCCGTAGTCAGCTTGCCGATTAGGCTACGGGTTAAATCAAGCCTTTGATAAACGCGACCACACTTCTACCCAAGGAGCTGTGGTCGTAGCCCCCTTCAAGCATGGCCACCACCCGTCCGTCACAATGACGTTCAGCGAGTGTCTTCATCTGCTTGGCGAACCAATGATAGTCTTCTTCGCGTAAATTAAAGTTACCCATGTCGTCTTCAGCGTGACCATCGAAACCTGCCGAGACAAAGATCAGTTGCGGCTCGAAGTGATCAAGTGCTGGTAGCCAGCGGCTTTCGACTTCAGTGCGCCACTCACTACCACCGGTACCCGCCGGCATTGGGCTATTGATAATGTGCGGGCTGATAGTGTCGGCACCGGTGTCCGGGTAAAACGGATGCTGAAAGGATGAGCACAGTAACACTCGCTCGTCGTTGGTAAAGATATCTTCGGTGCCATTGCCGTGATGTACATCGAAATCGACAATGGCGACGCGTTCGAGTTGGTGTGCATGCAACGCGTGGGTGGCGGCAACAGCGATATTATTAAAAATACAGAAGCCCATGGCTTTATCGTAACAGGCATGGTGGCCCGGCGGACGCACCGCACAAAACGCGCGTGGATTCTCACCTTGCATAACTTCATCAACGGCGCTAAGACCGCAGCCTACAGCATATAAAGCCGCATTGAGTGAACCTGGCGTCATCAAGGTGTCTGGGTCGAGCCAGATGTGGTCTTCTTGCGGCGCGCGGGCAAAAATATCATTCACATAGTTGGCATCGTGCGCGTGGTAAAGATGCTCTTTGGTAGCCTGTTGGCCATCGCGTTGGGTGATGGCCAGCTCCAGCCCAGAGCGAATGATTTGGTCATTAATTGCACTCAAGCGCGCCGGTTCTTCCGGATGAATTTCAGTCACTTGATGCTGCATACAGCTAGGATGGCTAAAAACAGTGATCGACATAATACTACTCGCCGGTTAAGGATAACTTCAGGTGAACTTCACCCATCTCTTCGCTTGGTAGACGCTTAAAGCCTGCGCGCTCAAACACGGCAAGCATTTTGTGGTTTTCGGCACGGACGTAGGCCACCATGTGGTTTAGTTTGCGTAATTTGGCGATACGGATCATTTCGCCCAGTAGCAAACTCGCCATACCTTTACCTTGATACTTCTCGCGGGTGACAAAAGCGACTTCGCAGCTATTGTCGCTGGCGACATAGTAGTAGCGCCCGACGGCTTGGATTTCTGCGGCCGAGCCTTTTTGTCGAACAATGCAGAGTGCCAAGTCAGTCGATTGGTCGACACTGACTAAAGTGCAGGACTTTTCTCGACTCATTTGCGTGGGCACAGTGTTGTAACGCATTTGCAGCGTTTCTTTGGTGTGCGAATAAAAGAATTCTTGTAAGCGTCGTTCATCGCTTGGGTTGAGTGGGCGCAAGTCAAATTCTTGACCATCGATGATCAGCTCACGAAAGCCAACGTCGCCAAGTTCCGGTACTTCCACCGATTTAATGGTTTGATAGTTAGGGACGTAATAGTACTCACGTACTTCTTCGAGCAGCTGCTGGCGGAACTTCGGATGCGCCACGCGAATCAGTTCAAGCGCTCGTTCGCGGATGCTTTTGCCGCGCAACGAGGCAACACCGAACTCGGTAACCACGTAGTACACATGTGCACGCGACGTTGCCACGCCCACGCCTTCGGTCAAATGCGGAACGATGCGCGAAATGGTGCCATTTTTAGCGGTTGAGGGTAGTGCAATGACTGGTTTGCCGCCTTTACTCATCGACGCGCCGCGGCTGAAGTCGACGTGCCCGCCGATACCGCTGTAAAACTGATGGCCAATCGAGTCCGATACCACTTGCCCGGTAAGGTCGACCTCAATGGCACTGTTGATCGAAATCATATTGTCGTTGCGCGCGATATTAGCGGGGGAATTGACGTACTCACTCGGATAAAAACCAATGTGCGGGTTGTTATCAACAAAGTCATACAGTGCTTGGCTGCCAATACAAAAGCTAGTGACTGCTTTGTGTTGGTGATAGGTCTTCTTGCGGTTGTTGATCACGCCTTTTTGCATGAGCTCCATGATACCGTCGGTGATCATTTCACTATGCACGCCAAGGTCACGGTGATTACCGAGATAACGCAAAACCGCGTCACAAATATTACCAAAACCGATTTGAATGGTAGCGCCATCGTCAATCAACAGAGAAACGTACTGACCAATCCGCTCGGTGACTGCATCGAGTTCAGTTGCAGCGATTTCTGGCAGCTTTTCTTCAGCCTCGAAAAAGGCATCAATCTGCCCTTTGTGAATGAACGCTTGGCCGAAGGTGACGGGCATACGTGGATTCACCTGAGCGATGACTTTTTTCGCACAGCGCAACGCCGATGAGACGATATCTACCGACACTCCCAGCGAGTGATAGCCGTATTTATCGGCCGGACTGACCATAATCAACGCGGCATCGAGCGGTAAAATATCGTCTTGAAACAGTGAGGGAATATCTGACATAAAGCAGGGCGTGTAGTCAGCACGACCTTCAGCCACCGCTTGGCGCACTTGTGGGCCACCAATGAACAGGCTATTTACTTTGAATTGCTGACTGTATTTCGGCTCGGCCCATTGATTGTCACCGAGCGCATACACCTGCACAATTTCGACATCATGCAGGTGTTGGCTGTGTGCCATCAGGTCATGAATCAACTTATGTGGCACCGCTGCGTGGGAGCCGATAAAAATACGACTCCCTGACTTAATGAGCTGTGACCATGGGACCTGTTGCGCACTCATTTTGGTTACTCCTGTGCTGCGTAATCAAACACCCAGTTCACATACATTTCGGTACCGGTTTTCAGCGCTGCTTCATCAGCGTAGAAGAACGGCGAGTGATTGCTCGGTGCTGTTGCTGGGTCTTGCCCCTCTGGTGTGATGCCAAGGAAGACAAACAAGCCCGGGACTTCTAAGGCATAAAACGAAAAGTCTTCGGCGCCGGTAACCAGTGCGTTCACTTTCACTTTATCTTTGCCAGCCACGCGCTCCATAGTGGGCAACATTTTCTCCGTCAGCCCAGGGTCATTCACAGTCACCGGATAACCTTCGTCGATATGCACATGGGCTTCGGCACCTGAACTCAAGGCAGTGTGTTCAGCGGTAGTTTTCAGCTTTTCAAAAATCTGTGCGCGGTTTTCCATGCTGAAGTTACGGATGGTACCTTCTAGGTAGACATCGTCTGGAATGATGTTATTACGCACGCCGCCTTCGACAATACCAAAGCTCACCACTGCTGGCGCTTTGGTGATATCAATTTGACGACTGATGATATTCTGGGTGTTTTGGATGATTTGTGCTGCGGTGACAATCGGGTCAACCCCACCCCAAGGACGTGAGCCATGGGTCTGGCGACCTTTCACATTGATTTCGAAGCGATCCGATGAGGCCATCAATGGGCCTGAGCGATAACCAATATGCCCAGTAGTGCCCGCTGACCAAACGTGGATACCAAACACCGCGTCAGGCTTAAGTTCAGCAAACAAGCCTTCTTCCAGCATCAATTCTGCACCACCTTCTTCACCTTTCGGAGCGCCTTCTTCAGCTGGCTGAAAGATGAACATCACGGTCCCTTCAATGTCATCTTGCATGGCAGCGAGCTGCTCAGCGGCACCCATTAGCATAGCGACGTGCAGGTCATGACCACAGGCATGCATGACGCCTACTTCTTCACCACGATATTCTGCGGTCGCCGTTGATTTAAAGGGCACGTCCGTTTGTTCAGTCACTGGCAAGGCATCCATATCAGCGCGCAAGGCAATGACGGGTCCCGGCTTGCCACCTTTGAGAATACCAACAACACCGGTATGAGCGACTTCCGTTTGCACTTCGATACCGAGCTCACGCAAATGCTCAGCGACGACTTTCGAAGTCCGAAATTCGCGGTTACTCAATTCAGGATTTTGGTGCAAATCACGACGCCATTCGATGACCTGTTGTTCGAGCTCGGCAGAAATCCGAATTGGGTCTTGCGCAAAGGCAGAGCCGCTAGCGAACAGGGTGGTAGCGCAGGCGAGGGCAAGAGCAGTAGGTTTTAACATGACAGACGACCTTATAGTTATGCGAAACATAGGTCTTTGAGTATGCAACGACTGCGGTTAGTTTGCCACTCCGTCTTTGGTCGTAATTTGTGCAGTAACTGCTGGAAAAAATCCGTAGTCGGGTAGCGGGGCGGTTATCACGATCGCTTCAGCGTCGTAGTTGAAGGCCAACTGCCAGGCATGCAAGTGTAAATGCGCGTTGGCTTCACCACCATAACGCGTGTCGCCAACAATCGGCACGCCCAAGCTTTTCAGTGCGACGCGTAATTGATGCGTGCGTCCGGTCTGTGGTTGCAGTCGATACAACCGGTAGCCGGGCTGCAATGTGGTGCTGGTAAAATAGGTGCGGGCGGGGTTCTCTTTGCTGTGCAATAAGCGCCAATTGCCGCGTCGAACCTTGTCCATATCACCGATGATCCAGCCTTGTTTTTTCTTCGGTTTACCTGCGGCCACAGCTAGGTAAGTTTTGTGCATGGCGTGATCGGCAAACAGCTGGCTCAGCTTTGCCGCTGCGGGTTGTGAGCGCGCCACTAACAACACCCCTGACGTAGGTGTATCGAGTCGATGCACGGGCCACAGTTGTTCGTCGAGTTGCGCAGCGAGTTGGTGGACCACGCTGAGTTGTTCGTCGTTGGCATGCATGGGGGCGCCCGCCGGCTTGTTCAGGGCGTAAAAATCACGATGTTGAAAGACTAGGGTTAACGCCCGCATGAAGTTATACTCCCTAAAAACCGTTATTCGATATTCGTCCGTTCGGCTGCGCCTCTCTGTTCGTGATTCGTGCGCTCACTGCGTTCGTTGTTCGAAAGACCGAACAGTGCGAAGCACGGACGAACAGCGGAGCGGACGAACCACGAAACACGCTCTTGGATTGAACATGTCACCTGAACGATTGCAGCGAATCAATACACTCCTTGACCAGCGCCAACCCGATCTTACGCTGTGTCTCGAGAGTGTCCACAAAAATCACAACCTGTCAGCGCTAGTGCGCACTGCCGACGCTGTTGGCTTACACGAAGTCCATGCCATTTGGTTTGACCGCAAAGGTAAAGTCAAAGGCGGCACTGCAATGGGCTCGCAGCGCTGGGTCAAGGTGCATCATCATGACTCGACGGCGAGCGCCATCGAGCAGTTGCACGCCGAGGGCAAGCAAGTGTTAGTGACCCATCTGTCGGCCGAAGCGGTCGATTTTCGCGAGATTGATTACACTCGGCCTACGGCGATTTTGTTTGGCGCCGAAAAGCAAGGAACTTCAGCACAAGCGCTGGCATTGGCCGACCACCATGTGGTGATTCCAATGGTAGGCATGGCGGAATCACTGAATGTTTCCGTGGCGGCGGCAGTGATTTTGTATGAAGCCCAGCGACAACGCCAAGCGGCAGGCATGTATCAACGTCCGACCTTGTCTCATGCGGAGCGTCAACGGGTGCTGTTTGAAGGTGGCTATCCGATTTTCGCCAAACTCTGTAAGCGCAAGAATATTGCTTATCCCGCGTTGGATGAGCAAGGTCAGATTGTAGCGGATGAAAGCTGGTGGCACGCCATGAGGTCAGCGTAGCGATGGCGTCTGCAGGGTTGCATCGGATCCCGCTTTCCGTGTTGAAAGGTGTGGGGCCTAAGTTGCAAGAGCGCTTGGCGAAGCTGGGGCTTGCCAATGTGCAAGACGTGCTGCTGCACCTGCCGTTGCGCTACGAAGACCGTTCGCGCATTTATCCGATCGCGGCGTTACTGCCGGGCACCAGCGCGACGGTTGTGGCTCATGTGGTCAAGGCTGAAGTGGTGTATGGCAAGCGCCGTATGCTGAAAGTTCGGGTGCAAGATGCCAGCGGTATTCTGAACTTGGTGTTTTTTCAATTCAGCGCGGCACAGCTGAAGCAATTCGCGGCCGGTACACAGTTGCAGTTGTTTGGCGAAACACGCCGCGGGCTGCAAGGCCCGGATATGATTCACCCGGAGTACAAAATCATCCAAGGCGATGCGCCCCAGCTAGCTGAAACCTCGTTGACTCCCGTGTATCCAACCACCGAAGGGGTGCAGCAGGCGAGCTTACGCAAGATCAGTGAGCAAGCACTTACCTACCTTAATGACGCTGCGCTACCTGAGTTGATGCCACCTGCGTTGCGCCCAGGTGGAATGGACTTGGCCGCCGCTATCCGCACGCTGCATCGACCGCCACTCGATGTCAGCCTCAGCGAGCTACAAGAAGGCACCCATCCAGCACAGCAACGGCTAGCGCTCGAAGAGCTGGTCGCACATCAGTTGAGTTTGCTGAAGTTGCGTAGCATCAAGCAGCAACATGCAGCGCGTGCGCTGCAACCGCACAGCGCTCTCGAACAGAAGTTTCTTGACCAATTACCGTTTCAACCGACGGCTGCGCAGCAACGGGTCGTAGCTGAAATTCAAACTGATTTAGCGGAGCCAGTACCGATGATGCGCTTGGTGCAAGGTGACGTCGGCTCAGGCAAAACCTTAGTGGCGGCGCTAAGTGCGCTCACCGCGATAGGTCAAGGCTATCAGGTCGCGCTCATGGCGCCGACCGAGATTCTCGCGGAACAGCACGCGCTCACCTTCCAGCAGTGGTTCGCACCGTTAGGCATTGAAGTGGGTTGGCTGGCGGGCAAACTGGCGAGCAAACCGCGTAAAGAAACCTTGGCAGCGCTCGCCAGCGGGCAGATTCAGATGATTGTCGGTACCCATGCGCTATTTCAAGCGGAGGTTACCTTCAGCAACTTGGTGCTGGTGATCATCGATGAACAACACCGCTTTGGTGTGCATCAACGCCTTGAGCTGCGTGAGAAAGGCGTGCAGCAAGGGTTTCAGCCGCATCAGCTGATCATGACCGCGACGCCGATCCCGCGCACTTTAGCAATGACTGCCTACGCCGACTTAGCGACCTCGATTATTGATGAGCTGCCACCGGGACGCACCCCTGTCACTACAGTGGCGGTGCCTGACACGCGCCGCGAGCAAGTGGTGGAAAGAGTGCATGACGTGTGCACCAAAGAGCACCGACAAGCGTATTGGGTATGTACTTTGATTGAAGAGTCGGAAGCATTGCAATGCCAAGCGGCGGAAGATACCGCCAATCAGTTGGCAGCCGCGCTGCCGGATTTACGTATCGGTTTGGTGCACGGACGCTTAAAAAGCCAAGAGAAAGAGGCGGTGATGCAGGCCTTTAAGGCCCATGAACTGGATTTATTGGTGGCCACCACGGTGATTGAAGTGGGCGTCGACGTTCCCAATGCCAGTTTAATGATTATTGAAAACCCCGAACGGCTGGGCTTAGCGCAACTTCATCAGTTGCGTGGGCGGGTCGGGCGTGGTGCTGTTGCCAGTCATTGTGTGCTGCTCTATCACGCGCCTTTGTCGAAAACCGCGACCCAACGCTTGGGCGTGTTGCGCGATAGCAATGACGGTTTTGTCATTGCCCAACGTGATTTAGAGCTGCGCGGTCCGGGCGAGTTATTGGGACAACGGCAAACCGGGATCACCGAAATGCGTGTCGCCGACGTAATGAAACACGGTTATTTATTGGAACAAGCACAACACTTAGCGCAGACCCTTTGGCAGCGGTATCCGGAAAGCGCGGAAGCATTGATCCAGCGCTGGTTACCACGCCGCGACCACTACGCCCAAGCCTAAAATCGTAGTACACTAGGCGCTCACTTGAGAAAAGGCAGCAAGATGAAAGATTCGAAATCTGAAACCATTGATTTTGGCTACAAACAAGTCGGCAAAGAAGAAAAGCAAGGCTTGGTTGCCAATGTATTTAATTCAGTGGCGAAGAAATACGACGTCATGAACGACGTGATGTCGTTTGGTATTCACCGCTTATGGAAACGTTACACCATTGATTGCAGTGGTGTACGCGCGGGCATGAAAGTGCTAGATATCGCTGGTGGTACGGGAGATTTGACGGAACAATTTTCGCGCCGAGTCGGGCCTAAAGGCGAAGTGGTATTGGCTGATATTAACCAAGCCATGCTAGATGTGGGTCGTGATAAACTGCGTAACCGCGGCATTGTTGCGAACGTCGAGTATGTGCAAGCCAATGCCGAAGAACTGCCCTTTGCCAATGATACGTTTGACATCATCACCATCGCCTTTGGTTTGCGCAATGTGACCGATAAGCAAAAAGCACTTGAGTCGATGTTCCGCGTGTTGAAACCGGGCGGTCGTCTGTTAGTTTTAGAATTTTCCAAGCCAGTGCAACCGATGCTGTCGCAAGCTTATGACTTCTATTCGTTCAACGTGTTGCCAAAAATGGGGCAAATGATTGCCGGCGATGCCGACAGTTATCAGTACTTGGCCGAATCGATTCGGATGCACCCTGATCAAGAGACCTTGAAGGGCATGATGGAGCAAGCGGGCTACGAAAACGTGACCTATGATAACCTCACCGGTGGCATTGTGGCCTTGCATCGCGGGTTTAAATTCTGATGTTATGGACCGTGCTACCCACCCAACTGCTTGAGTTGGGGCTCAACCAAGTATTAGCGCTTGATGCGCAGACCCCACAGCGGCGCGATAAGCTCGCTGGCAAGCGGCTGCGCGTGACCTTAAAAGAGCTCGGTGCGCCGTTGACGGTCACCGTAACAGAGACCACGGTGTTATTGAGTTGGCTGGACAGCGGTGCGGTCGATTGCCACATCGTCAGTGAGCTGGCGGTGCTGCCTGAGCTGCGCGATAGCGCCAATATTACCCGCTTAATTAAAGCCGATAAACTCGACATCGAGGGCGACCCACTGCTGGCACAGCAACTGAGTAAATTGGTAACCGATCTCGATATCGACTGGCCAGAACAGTTGTCGCAGCGGATTGGCGACGTACCCGCGCAAATGGTGACTAACGCTTTTCGGCGCAGTCAAAAACAGTTCCAACAATGGCGCAGCGATCAGCGTCAATGGGTGCGTGACACCCTGATCGAAGAACAACGCGTATTACCGGCGCGTGCCGAATTTCAGCAGTTCCAACACGAAGTGCAACAATTACGTGCGAAACTCGACCAATTGGAACGCCACATGAACCGTCATCGAGAGTGATTATGCGAGCGAAGCGTCTGTACCAAATCACCCGCACCTTTATGCACTATGGGCTCAATGACTTGATCCCACCGCGCTATATGCCATGGTCGATTCGTATGGCGCGCATTGGCTTGTTCTGGCTGCCGAATAAACATAAAGACAAGTCTCCCGGCGCCCGCTTGCGTCTAGCACTCGAATCACTAGGCCCAGTGTGGGTCAAGTTTGGACAAATGTTGTCAACTCGTCGCGACTTGCTGCCGCCAGATATCGCGTTGGAACTCGCCAAGTTGCAGGACCGTGTAAAGCCGTTTGATGGCGCGAAAGCGCAACAACTGATTGAGAAAGCGCTCGAATTACAGTCGATTGACGAACTATTTGATGATTTTGCCGTGGTGCCGTTGGCCTCAGCATCGATCGCACAGGTACACACCGCGCGCTTAAAGAAAGGTGAGGGCGCAGGCGAGGATGTGGTGATCAAAGTGATACGCCCCGATATTCGCGGCGCCATCGACGCTGACTTAAGCCTGATGGAAACTCTCGCCTCGGTGCTCGCCAAGCACCTGCCGGACGGCCGCCGTTTGAAACCCAAAGAAGTGGTGCGCGAGTACCGCAAAACCTTGCTGGATGAATTGGATCTGGCGCGCGAGGCGGCCAACGCAATTCAACTTAAGCGTAACTTTGAAGACTCGCCGCTATTGTACATCCCCACGGTGTACAGCGATTATAGCCGCACCAACGTGATGGTGATGGAGCGCATTGACGGCATTCCGGTCAGCGATGTCGATACCCTGATGGCGATTGGCGTTGACATGAAAAAACTTGCCGAACGCGGCGTTGAAGTATTTTTTACGCAAGTGTTCCGCGATAGCTTCTTTCATGCTGATATGCATCCGGGCAATATTTTCGTGTCGCGTGAAAACCCAGACGACCCGCAATATTTAGGCATTGATTTTGGTATTGTTGGCACGCTCAATCGGGAAGATAAGCGCTATCTTGCTGAAAATTTCTTGGCTTTCTTCAATCGTGACTATCGTAAAGTGGCGGAACTGCACATTGATTCCGGCTGGGTGCCTGCGCATGTCAACGTTGAAGAATTCGAGTCGGCGATTCGCACCGTGTGCGAGCCGATTTTCAACAAACCTCTGGCAGATATTTCCTTTGGTCACGTGTTGGTCAACTTGTTCAACACTGCGCGGCGTTTCGAAATGGAAGTGCAGCCACAGTTGGTGTTACTACAAAAGACCTTGCTTTATGTTGAAGGCCTAGGTCGTACCCTTTATCCGCAGCTAGACTTATGGAAAACTGCGAAGCCGTTTTTAGAACGCTGGATGCAAGAACAGCTAGGTTGGCGCGCAGTGTTGCGTTCCGTCAAGGAGCATGCACCTTATTGGGCCGAGAAAATGCCAGAAATGCCAACCTTGCTGTACGATTATTTGCGCAATCAGCGGCATATGGTGGAGCAACAACAAGCTGCTACAGCAGCGCTGATTCATAGCCAACGCAAGCATTCGTGGCGCATTTGGTGGGGCCTCGCTAGCGCAGCGACCGTCGTCACTACCGCCTTGTTCTGGGTTTCGGGACAACCGGTTTGGCTAACAGCAAGCAGTGCAGTCGTAGCGATTGCGAGTATAATGATGAGTTGGCGTCAACCTGCCAACCGAGCGTGAGGAAATTATGGGTATCAGTATTTGGCAATTATTAATTCTATTGGTCATCGTGGTGTTATTATTCGGCACCAAGCGACTGCGTTCAATGGGCAGTGACTTGGGTTCGGCGGTGAAAGGCTTCAAAAAGTCAGTAAGCGACGAGGACACCAACGACACTACTACCAGCGAGCAAAAGAAAGTACCGGGTAAGTCTGAGCAAGACAAGGACGCCTAACGCGTATGTTTGATATCGGCTTCTGGGAGCTTGCTTTCGTAGCGATTATTGGCCTGCTAGTGTTGGGCCCTGAACGTCTGCCTAGCGCACTCCGCGGCTTACAACGTGGCATCCAGAAGATCAAAACCTTTGGTAGTTCGGTACAAGCCGAGCTCAACCACGAGCTCCGTATCAAAGAGCTGCATGAGCATTTGCGTAAAGCCGAGCAACTTGATGTCGATAAGCTTTCGCCCGAGCTGCAACGTTCGATGGCGGAGCTGCGTAACGCCGCCGCCGCTGTACAACGTCCTTACGCAAAGCCCGAAGCAAAGCCTGAGCAGGCAAAAACCAGCGACGGCGACGCGAAGCCGCCAAGCGACCCGCCAGAATCTTCATCATGAGTCAGTCGCCATTACTCGATCATTTGCTGGAACTGCGCCGCCGTTTACTGATTGGCGTCATTGTGGTGCTGGCGATATTCTCAGTGCTAGCATTTTTCGCTGATGACCTCTATAGCTGGCTTGCGGCTCCCATGATTGCGAGTTTGCCGCAGGGCAGTACGCTGATAGCGACCGACGTAGCAACGCCGTTCTTCACGCCTTTCAAACTGGCATTGGTGGTGAGTATCGCGCTAGCTGTTCCGGTCTTACTTTGGCAAATGTGGGCCTTTATCGCGCCCGGTTTGTATCAGCGCGAAAAACGTCTTGTGGTACCGTTAATGGTGTCGAGTTCACTGCTGTTTTACGCCGGCATCGCCTTTGCCTATTTTGTTGTGTTACCTTTAGCATTGAACTTTTTGGCAAATGCAGCGCCTGAAGGAGTGACAGTTGCCACTGACATCGCCAGCTATCTCGACTTTGTTTTGGCGATTTTTATGGCGTTCGGTATCGCATTCGAAACGCCAGTTGCGATTATTTTGCTGTGCTGGACCGGCGTCACCTCGGTCACATCCTTGCGTGCTAAGCGTCCTTATGTCATTGTCGGTGCGTTTGCCGTGGGCATGGTACTGACACCGCCGGACGTGATATCGCAGACATTATTAGCGATACCAATGTGGCTGCTATTTGAACTTGGTCTATTGATTGCTAGTCTATATCAACATAAACCACCCTCGGCTGCCCCCGAGAGTGACTAAAAAATTGAAGTAGGAATCACTTAAGATGATGAAATTGTTAGGTTTGGGGAGTGTTGTCGGTTGTATTTCATTGGCAGCTTTGTGGGCTCCAAACGCGCTTGCGCAAGACTCGACGGCACAACAGTTGGCGAAATGCGCCACCATTGAAAATCCACTTCAGCGCTTGGTTTGTTACGACAAAATCGCAGCTGGTGAAGCACCCGCTGAACGCAGTGCGGGACCGGTAAATTCGCGTGCGCAATCGGCATCACCTGAGCAAGAATTCGGCCGTGAGCATCGTGAAGATCCCACCGATAACCGCCCAGATAAAATCTATGTCGAGTTAGCGGACGCGCAACGTAACTATTATGGCAAATGGGAAATCACCCTGAAAAATGGTCAGAAGTGGGAACAGGTCGACAGTCGCACCACGCCACTACCTTTAGACGGCGATTACTACATTGAGCGCGGCGTGTTTAATAGTTTCTTCTTAGGCCGTGTGGGCGAAAATCGACGTATTCGTGTACGTCGTGTAGATGAGTAACCGATTGCAGTGGTTTGATGCGGGCGTCAACCTCACCAACGCCCGCTTACATGCTGATCCCCTTTATTATCTTGAACGCGCTGCCGAGCAGGGTGTCACCAAGCTATTAGTGATCGCCTGTAATCTTAACGATACCGAACAAGCGCTTGTTCTTGCCGAGCGTTACCCACAATTGAAAGTAACGGCTGGTGTTCATCCGCATGATGCCAGTGCCGCCCCAAACGACCTGCAGCAACGATTAGCAACTTACGCTCAACACCCGGCCGTGGTGGCCATCGGTGAGTGTGGGCTCGATTTTAATCGCAACTATTCCCCTCCCGACGTGCAACTACGCGTATTCGAGCAACAATTAGAGGTCGCGGCTGAACTACAACTGCCGGTGTACCTACATGAACGCGATGCATTTACCCAACAACAAATGTTGTTACAAAAATTTGACGAAAAAATACCAAGAAAATTAGCACATTGCTTTACCGGTGGTTGCCAAGAGCTGAAAGAGTATCTAAAGTTAGGCTGTTATATCGGAGTGACAGGTTGGATATGCGACGAGCGGCGTGGGGGCGCTTTACGTGAGGCTGTATCCACTATTCCGAGCGAGCGTTTGCTGCTAGAAACCGATGCACCGTTTCTGCTGCCGCGAACCCTCAAACCCCGCCCCAAATTTAACGAACCTTGTTGGCTACCGGAAGTGGCCCGTGTCGTTGCCGAATTACGCGGTGTCAGCATGCAAACACTAGCGGAACAAACTTGGCGAAACAGCCACGAATTTTTTGGAATATCAGAATGACAACTATGTTGATGCGTTGGGTAGTAACCTTAGCTGTGTGCTTTGCCTTCATGGTGCCAGCGGTACAGGCACAAGAGTCGATGCCGCCAATCTATTATCACGTCGATGGTACGGGCAATCAGACCGTTAGCAACTTAGTTGATAAACCACGTACTGAGTGGCGGGTCTTGAGTGGCAGTAACGCTTCATTTGGTTACACCGACGATGTCTATTGGTTTCAGTTCGAACTGCCGGAGGTCAACTTCGACCGCGTACTTCATTTGCCATATCCGCTCCTCGATCGCATCGACACCTATTTCGTACAAAGTGGTGAGGTGATTGAGCAAGTGCGCAGCGGTGATCAGTTTGAGTTTTCTGAGCGCCCTATCAATAATCGCAATTTTATGATTCCGGTCGCCAGCCAAGAGGCGGTGACTGTGTTTATGCGCGTTGAAACCACGAGTTCCATGCGGGTGCCGATTTCAGTTTGGCAACCTAGTGAGCTTGCGGGTAACGAGCAAGCCATCAATATGGTCACCGGCATGTATTTTGGTTTGTTGCTATGCATGATGGCGTATAACTTCTTTACCTATCTGACGACCCGCGATTATCGCTTTGCGATATACAGTGGCTACATTATTGCGATTGGTTTGCTAATGGCATCACTCGATGGTACCGGATATCAGTACTTGTGGTCGTGGTTCCCGTGGCTACAAGAGAAGGCGATCAATTTATTCGGCGCCTTAGTCTTTGTGCTGGCGAGTTTGGTGGCGAGTAAAATTTTGCAAACCGAAACACGCAGCCCATTACTGCACCGAGGCTTGCAAGCCATTATGGTGATAGCTGGCCTATTGTTTGTAGCATCCATCTTCTTACCTTATTCGACGATGATCTCGATTGTGCTGATCGTTGCGATTGTAGCCAGCTCCTTCCTTATTTTTACCGGCATTATGCTGTGGCGGCAGGGGCTCAATTATGCGCGGGTCTACACCATTGCTCTGAGTGCATTGTTACTCGCAATTATCGTCAACGCGATTGGTTATTTGGGCTTTCTCGAATCGTTCTTTGTGCAGCGCTATTTGATAATGATCGGCTCTGCTATCGAGGTCATGTTACTGAGTTTAGTGCTAGCGATTCGCTACAGCGAAGACCGTCGCGAGCGGTTGGCTGCCGAACAGCGCGCAAATGCACGCTTAGAAGTCAAAGTGAAGCAGCGTACCGGCGAGCTTGAAAAAGTCATGCGCAAGCTCAAAGAAATGAACCAAAAATTAGAAGTGAAGAGCAACGAAGACCGCCTTACTAAGCTTTACAACCGCGGTATGCTCGACGAGGACTTGCCATTAGAAGTACGCCGTGCGCGCCGCACGGGCTATGATATTGCGGTGGTCATGATCGATATTGATCACTTCAAAGACATCAATGACCGTTATGGCCATCAAGTTGGTGATGAAATTCTGGTTGAGCTATCGCGGGTGCTGCGCGTGAACTTCCGTCGCGCTGGTGATCGTATTTATCGCTATGGTGGTGAGGAATTCGTAGTGCTGATGCCTGGTGCGCAAGAGCTTGGCTGTCACGATAAAGTGCTAACCGTTACCGATGCAATTCGTACGCACGAATTCAAAACCGAGCGCGGAGCGGTTAAACTTACGGTCAGTGTTGGTATGGCGCTATTGAATACGCTGCCAGGCCACACCTCGAGCAAGCAGCTGCTAGAGGCTGCCGATAACGCCCTATATCAAGCGAAAAATGCGGGTCGCGATCAGATTCGTATCGCCCGTACGCTGAACGAAGCGAGTGAAAAGCCGTAGATGTATAACGTCAGTCAGTTTCCTTTCCGCCGCATGCGTCGCCTGCGGCGCCACGATTTCAGCCGCCGCATGGTGGCTGAAAATCATTTAACCCCTGCCGATTTCATTTATCCAGTGTTCGTATTGCCTGGTGAGCAGCAACGTGAAGCCGTTGCTTCAATGCCCGGGGTCGAACGCTTATCGATTGATCTGCTGGTCGAGGAATGTCGTGAAATCGCTGCTTTGGGGATTCCTGCCGTGGCGTTGTTCCCGGTGACCCCAGCCGCGGATAAGTCGTTGACGGCTGACGCCGCTTGGGACCCCGAAGGTCTGGCGCAGCGTGCGGTGCGCACCATCAAAGCCGCCGTACCAGAACTGGGCGTCATCACCGACGTGGCGCTCGACCCGTTTACCACCCATGGTCAAGACGGCATTTTGGATGACGATGGTTATGTGCAAAACGACATCACCACCGAGGCACTGGTCAAGCAAGCTTTGTCGCACGCAGCGGCGGGTGCTGATGTGGTGGCACCGTCCGATATGATGGACGGTCGCATTGCCGAAATTCGTGTCGCACTGGAAGAGCATGGTTACGTGAATGTGCAGATCATGGCTTATTCGGCGAAGTACGCTTCAGCATTTTACGGTCCGTTCCGTGATGCGGTCGGTTCAGCTGGCAACCTCAAAGGTGGCAATAAAAAAACCTATCAAATGGACCCAGCCAATAGCGATGAAGCATTGCATGAGGTAGCGCTTGATCTCGACGAGGGCGCTGACATGGTGATGGTTAAGCCAGGTATGCCCTATTTAGATATCGTGCGACGGGTAAAAGACACCTTCAAGGTGCCGACCTTCGCCTACCAAGTCAGCGGTGAATACGCCATGTTGCAAGCGGCAATTGCCAATGGTTGGCTGAGTGAAGAGGTGATTTTCGAAAGCTTACTGAGCTTCAAGCGAGCTGGTGCTGATGGTATTTTGACCTATTTCGCCAAGTTTGCGGCGCAACGCTTGCAGCAGCAAGGCTAGCTTAAGCTGCGTTTACGCTCATCTAACATCGCATGAACCAAACCCTCGCGCAGAGCGCCCTGTGCGAGGTCAATCTCGGCAATCGCTAGACTGTCTAACAACGCCAGCAAAATCGCTAAGCCGCCACAAAACACCGCAATCCGATCGTCACGAATACCAATAGTCGCGAGCTTATCGCGCGAGCCCACAGCAATCGCTGCCGCTTGGCATTGTCGAATCATCGCCGCATCAATTGCACCCTGGTGTTGTCGTTCACGGGCATAATCCTGCAACGCACGAAAGGTCCCAGAAGCACCACAGACCTGTTGCCAACCATGGGCCTTGTAAGTTGCTGCCAGCGGCTCGATAAAGGCTCTAGCGGCCGCTGTAGCTGCTGCAAATCGCTCCGCAGTGATACTCCCATCGGCAAAATAACGGTTTTGCCAGACCACACAGCCCATATTGAGACTTTTCAAGACATGTGGCTCGGTGCCTACCCCTGCGATCACTTCGGTACTGGCACCACCAATATCCAGCACTAACATGGGCGCTGCAGTTTTCAGTTCGGCCGTTGCACCTTGGTAGATCAGATTGGCTTCGGTGCTACCCGAGATAACATCGATAGGATACCCAAGCGCTTGTTCGAAACGCTTTAACAGTTGTTTGCGATTGCTAGCAAGACGCAGCGTCGCCGTGGCGACACAGCGAACTTGAATAGGTTGGTATTGCTGGAGGAGTTCGGCAAAGCTGGCTAAACAAGTAACGCCGCGTTCGAGCGCGGCGTCATCAACATAGTGGTCGGCGTTAAGGCCGTCGGCAAGACGGACTTTTTGTCGCTGTCGCGTCAAAATCCGATAACCGCGCGTCGTCGCCCGAGCAATCAACAGGTGGAAACTGTTGGAGCCCAAATCAATAGCGGCGATGCGCGTGCTTGGAGCCATTAATTCGAACGCTTCGAACCCGACGCGCGTTGCTGACCGCCACGTCGCTGATTACCACCACCGCTGCCACCGCGGCGTCCGCCTCGAGTGCGACGGCGACCACTTGGACGCGGTGCACGAATGTCGGTCAACAAGGCATCTGGGTCGTACTTAGTGACCGGGATACTGTGACCGATATACTCTTCGATGGCGGGCAAATTGTAGACGTATTCTTCACACGCCATATTAATTGCTTTACCACTGGCACCAGCGCGTCCGGTACGACCAATGCGGTGCACATAATCTTCGAAGTCATCTGGTAAGTCGTAGTTATATACGTGGCTGACTTCAGGAATATGCAGGCCACGTGCGGCGACGTCGGTCGCCACCAAGAAGTCGAGACTGCCTTCGGTAAACTCTTCGAGGATCTTTAAGCGCTTACGCTGTGCGACATCACCGGTAAGTAAACCGACACGATGGCCATCTGCGGCGAGCCATTCGTACAGCTTTTCACAAACATGCTTGGTGTTAGCGAAGATAATGGCTTTTTCTGGCCAATCTTCTTCAATCAGGGTCAGCAATAACTTCATTTTGTCTTGCTTTGACGGATAAAACAGCTCTTCACTGATGCGAATACCGGTTTTCTGCGTCGGCTCGACTTCAACTTTGGTCGGCGAGTTCATATGGTCATAAGCTAACTCTTGTACGCGTTGCGACAAGGTAGCCGAGAACAACATGCTTTGGCGTTGTTTGGCCGATGGCATTTTGTTGAACATGTAACGAATATCTTTGATAAAGCCCAAGTCAAACATACGATCGGCTTCATCAAGCACGACGACATCAATTTTGTCGAGTTGATAAATGCCTTGCTTGTAATAATCAATCAGGCGGCCGGTGGTGCCAATCAAAATATCGACGCCATCTTCAAGCTTTTGCCGTTGACTTTCGTAGCCCTCGCCCCCATAGATAATACCGAGACGCATATCACACTCAGAGGCAAGTAATTCTGCATCGTTGGCGATCTGGATAGCAAGTTCTCGCGTAGGAGCCATGATGATAGCGCGCGGATAGCGCGAGTCACCGCTCCGCGGTTTGTTGAGCAAGGTCGTAAACACGGCAATCAGGAAGGCCATTGTCTTCCCTGTGCCGGTTTGCGCCTGGCCCGCAACATCTTGGCCTTGCAGGGCAATCGGTAAACTTAAAGCTTGGATTGGCGTGCAATATTCAAAGCCCGCCTTGTTTAAAGCAGTTAATACCTGCGGATGCAGGTCGAGATCGGCGAAGCGTGTCTCTGTAAGGTGTGTTTTACTCATAGCGTAAGCATACCAGTTTGCGCTAACATTCAAAAACAGAAATAATAGTGTTTTATTATTTCACGCGAATTCAGCAGCGGAGATTACCATGAGTGATAAAATTGTTCAGCTAAGTGATGATACTTTTGAGTCAGATGTACTCAATTCTGATAAACCGGTACTGGTCGATTTCTGGGCCGAGTGGTGTGGACCATGCAAAATGATCGCGCCAATCCTCGACGATATCGCCAACGAGTACGGTGACCGCATCACGATTGGTAAACTGAACGTCGACCACAACAGCGAAACCCCGAAGAAATACGCAATTCGTGGCATTCCAACGTTATTGCTGTTCAAAAACGGTGAAATCGCAGGCACTAAAGTAGGTGCGTTGTCGAAAGCACAACTGGCCGAGTTCATCGACCAGAACATCTAAAGAGCGTCGCCCAATGACTTGCCGGAATGTGATTTTCGGCAAGTTTTTGGCCTTTCTGGGCAAATTTGCCGCAAAAAACTAGACGTTTTTCGATTTAGGTGTTACTTTTTCACCATATTTCTTCAAGTTGCCAAGCCTTTCGGCAGCCCGATAGCAATCCCTAAAGCTATTAATGAACACATAAACCTTTGTTTCTTTGGACACTAAAGTCATACCCCTCATATGAATCTAACAGAATTAAAAAACAAACCAGTTAACGAGCTGGTACAGCTCGCAGAGACCATGGGCCTTGAAGCCATGGCCCGAACCCGCAAACAAGACATTATTTTTGCGATACTTAAAGCGCACGCGAAAAGTGGCGAAGATATCTATGGCGACGGTGTCCTAGAGATATTGCAAGATGGTTTTGGTTTCTTGCGCTCAGCCGATTCATCGTTTTTGGCCGGTCCGGATGATATTTACGTATCCCCTAGCCAAATTCGACGCTTCAACTTGCGCACCGGTGATACGGTCGCTGGCAAAATCCGACCGCCGAAAGAAGGCGAACGTTATTTTGCCCTCCTCAAGATCCGTGAAGTCAACTTTGACAAACCAGAAAACTCTCGCAATAAAATCCTTTTTGAAAACCTTACGCCACTGCATGCCGAAGAACGTTTGCGCATGGAGCGTGGCAATGGTTCGACCGAAGATATCACCGCGCGTGTGCTCGACTTAGCTGCGCCAATTGGTAAAGGTCAACGCGGACTTATCGTGGCACCGCCAAAAGCGGGTAAAACCTTATTGCTACAGAATATCGCGCAGTCGATTGCCGCGAATCATCCCGATTGCGTGCTGATGGTACTGCTGATCGACGAGCGCCCAGAAGAAGTTACCGAAATGACGCGCTTGGTCAAAGGTGAAGTTGTCGCCTCGACCTTTGATGAGCCAGCCAGCCGCCACGTGCAAGTTGCTGAAATGGTCATCGAAAAAGCGAAGCGTTTAGTTGAACACAAAAAAGACGTGGTGATTTTGCTCGACTCGATCACCCGCTTAGCACGCGCCTACAACACCGTCATTCCAAGCTCAGGCAAGGTATTGACCGGTGGTGTCGACGCCAACGCATTGCACAAGCCGAAGCGTTTCTTTGGTGCTGCGCGTAATGTTGAAGAAGGCGGCAGTTTAACTATTATCGCTACCGCGCTGATTGATACCGGTTCGAAAATGGACGAAGTCATTTACGAAGAGTTTAAAGGTACCGGTAACATGGAACTCCACCTCAATCGAAAAATTGCTGAAAAGCGTGTATTCCCAGCAATTGATTACAATCGCTCAGGTACCCGTCGCGAAGAGCTTATGGTCTCGCAAGAAGAGCTCCAAAAAATGTGGATCTTGCGCAAAATCGTGCATCCAATGGATGAAACCGAAGCCATGGAATTCCTCATTGATAAACTATCAATGACCAAAACCAACGACGAGTTCTTTGATGCGATGAAGCGTCAAAAGTCTTAACGACCAGTTGTAGTCAAACTGACTGGAGAATGCCGCATTGTCCTTAACCGGAATGCGGCATTTTTATTCGAGTGAATCACCAAATAGCAATCGTTCGCCATCGTCTGGAACTAAAATACGATGGGTTAGCTCTCGTTCAATAATGTAATGTCGTAAATCGTCACGGGTGACGGTCATGTGGTGCAATGCATCCATGTGAACGGCGACAATCGCAGCGTTGGGCGCAAGTTGTGCGGCAACAGCGGTATCCTCTTTGCCCATGAGTATAGGGTTGTCAGCAAATCCCTGTAGTTTTCCAGCGCCGGTATTGAGCACGATGACTTGTGGCTCAAAGGTAGTGATAGCGGCTGTCACCTCTGGGCGCCAAATAGTGTCACCTGCTAAATACAGCGTTGGAGCATTGGCAGTCGAAAAAATAACGCCCATAACCTCACCAAGACCGCGGGCTAGAGCCGGCATTGCATAAAGCAGGTCAGTTCCATGTTGACCGCCGATTTTGCGAAGTTCTACTCCCTGAAAAGTTACTGTGCCCTCTAATCGTTCGATCTGGGTGAAACCTTGCGCTGCCAGTTTGTTCGCATCAGCCTCATTTTGTACAAATATCGGCATATCTTTCGGAATTTGCTGCTGCGCCACACTATCCCAATGATCGGAGTGCGTGTGGGTGACTATCACGGCATCAACATCCGCTAATACGGCTTCGATTGACATCGGCAGGTCGATAAGTGGATTGCGCAAATGATCATTGTGAAAGCCACGGAAGCCATCGTAAGCTCCTCGCTTAGCAAGCATCGGATCAATAAGAAAAGTCACTTCGCCATAGGTAATCTTGGCTGTCGCACTACGCACTTGCTGGAATTCTAAGGGTTCTGCATGCGCTGTATGGACTAGCGTGAATAACAACAAGCATGCGGCGGCTAAATAACGCATCGGCGGCTCCGGTTTCGATTGTACGATTGGCTCGATTGAGTATAACGGGTGCAAAGCCAAGATGGATCTCACCTGCTGACACGCATCACTCCTTTTTCAATGCCAGCTCGATCAGCAGCGGAAAATGGTCAGAGCCAAACTTAGGCAGGCGCTTCATTTCCACCAACATAAAGTGGTTGCTGTGAAACAGGTGGTCGAGCGGCCAGCGCAAAAATGGTAGTTGGGTGTGAAACGTATTAAAGAAGCCACGGCCCATGCGC
This sequence comes from Pseudidiomarina salilacus, assembly GCF_047323925.1. Classification (GTDB taxonomy): domain Bacteria; phylum Pseudomonadota; class Gammaproteobacteria; order Enterobacterales; family Alteromonadaceae; genus Pseudidiomarina; species Pseudidiomarina salilacus. The sequence continues at coordinate 109,482 of NZ_CP178752.1, read as the reverse complement.
GGATCGAGCAATCGACTGATGTGCAAAAATTCGCGGGTCGTAGGCGACCAAGCAACATCGTTTAGGTCACCGGTGACAACGACGGGTCCCTGCTCTTTTGCCGCACGCTTGGCAATGGTCAGCAGCTCGCGATCGCGGGGCTTGGACTTTTCGTTTTCGGTTGGACTCGGCGGCGCGGGATGCACGCAATGGAGCTTGACGACACGCCCTCCCGGCATTTGTACGTCGACATGAATCGACGGCACATTATCCTCAATCACATTTTCGACCGAAATATTTTCCAGTGGCCAAACTGAATACAGCATCATGCCGTATAGGTTGTTCTGTGGCACGCGGACGACGTGAGGCAAGTCATCTTCGATATCGGTGAGCTGCTGTTGCCACCAGTCGTTAGTTTCAACGGCGACAATAATGTCGGGGCGTTCGCGGTTGATAGTGCGAACCAGCTCGATAGCGTTGCGATTGGGTTGTAGCACGTTGACGGTAAGAATGCGTAGGTGTTCGCAGACTGTGCTTTCGTCACGCTTGCGCTTGTAGCGCGGCACTGTGCGTGCGGCCAGTGGCGTGTATGGAAATATCCACCAGAGGTGCCACGCGCAAGCCGCGAGTTGTAACGTAACCAACAGCCAAGTGCTGCCCGCTGTTAAGGGTAGCCAGTAGGCGCTGGCCAGCAGCAATAGCAGGGCAACGACCGTTAATTGCAGGCGTGGGAAGTCCCAGATTCGAATTAACCAATGGGTGCGGGAAGACCATGGCACAACACTCACCAGCACCAAAAGTGCAGTGAAACAAGCGATAAGGGTAAAGCTGATGGTGGGCATGGAACAGCATCCTTGTGACAACAGTGGCTTTAGCCTAGCGTACTTTGAAAGCACTGAAAACCACCGTGAAACTCCGTATAATAGAAAAAAACTGAAAAGCCGAGGCAGCAGTGAAATATCAAGACTTGCGAGACTTTATCGCGCTCCTTGAACAGCGTGGTGACTTAAAACGCATTCAGGTCGAGGTCGACCCCTATCTAGAAATGACGGAAATCTCTGATCGCACGCTGAAAGCGGGCGGGCCTGCGTTGTTGTTCGAAAATGTTAAAGGCCATAGCGTACCGGTGCTCGCCAATTTATTTGGTACCCCAGAGCGGGTTGCGCTGGGCATGGGGCAAGAATCAGTCGAAGCGTTGCGCGATGTCGGCAAATTACTGGCGTTTCTGAAGGAGCCAGAGCCACCGAAAGGCTTTCGTGATGCCTTAAACTTGTTGCCGGTGTACAAAAAAGTCCTCTCAATGTCGCCTAAGCAACTTAAAAAAGCGCCGTGCCAAGAGGTGGTGCTCAGCGCTGAGCAAGTGGATTTGACCCAATTGCCGATTCAACACTGCTGGCCCGGCGACGTTGCACCGCTCATTACCTGGGGGCTTACGGTGACCAAAGGGCCGCATAAAGAGCGCCAGAATTTGGGCATTTATCGGCAGCAACTGCTCGGTAAGAATAAAGTCATCATGCGTTGGCTGTCGCACCGTGGTGGCGCGCTAGACTTTCAGGAATGGCAGCGCCAGCACCCGGGTGAGAACTTCCCGGTTGCGGTGGCCTTGGGCGCTGATCCCGCCACCATTCTTGGTGCCGTAACACCAGTGCCAGATAGTTTGTCAGAGTACGCTTTTGCCGGTTTGCTGCGTGATGGTAAGACCGAAGTGGTTAAATGTGTGAGCAATGACTTACAAGTGCCCGCGCATGCCGAAATCATTTTGGAAGGTTACATCGCACCGGGGGAAATGGCGCCTGAAGGACCTTACGGTGATCACACCGGCTATTACAACGAAGTCGATGAGTTTCCGGTCTTTACTGTGACGCATGTCACGCAGCGGCGGCAACCAATTTATCATTCAACTTACACCGGGCGACCACCTGATGAACCTGCCGTATTAGGTGTCGCGCTGAACGAAGTGTTCGTGCCGTTATTGCAAAAACAATTTCCAGAAATTGTCGATTTTTATCTGCCGCCGGAAGGTTGTTCCTATCGCGTTGCCGTGGTGACCATGAAGAAGCAGTACGCCGGACATGCAAAGCGGGTGATGATGGGGGTGTGGTCGTTTTTGCGGCAATTTATGTACACCAAATTCGTGATTGTCTGCGACGATGACGTCAATGCGCGTGATTGGCAAGACGTCATCTGGGCGATGACCACGCGAATGGACCCCGCTCGTGATACGGTGTTGGTTGAGAACACGCCGATTGATTACTTAGATTTCGCCTCACCAGTGTCTGGGCTCGGCTCAAAAATGGGCATGGATGCGACCAATAAATGGCCGGGTGAAACCGAACGTGAGTGGGGTGTGCCTATTGTGATGGCCGACGAAGTGAAGGCAAAAGTCGATGCGATGTGGGACGAATTAGGCATTTTGGATTAAGGATTCTTGGATTAATGAAACAATTATTAGCGCAGTTGGCAGAGCTCGAAAATTTGACACCACAGGTGTATCGCGTGGTGTTGCAGTTGCCAGAAGCGATTGAGTTTAGTGCCGGACAGTACTTACAAGTGGTCATGGGGGAGCGCGATAAGCGCCCGTTTTCCATCGCTTCTTGTCCATCGAAAACAGATACGGTGGAACTGCACATCGGTGCAACGCCGGACAATCCCTACGCCATGGAAGTCATTGAGCGGTTGCAACAACAACGCGAGTTATGGGTGGAAGCCCCACTCGGTAGCGCACAGTACCGTCCGAACAGTGAGCGGGCCATGATCCTCATCGCAGGTGGCACAGGGTTCTCCTACACTTGGTCGATTCTTCAAGCGCACTTGCGCATGCAACCTGAGCGCCCGGTCACCTTGTATTGGGGTGGGCGTAAACCTGCAGATTTGTACTACGATGCTAAGCTGCAAGCCTTAAGTAAGCAGTATGAGCATTTTCACTACCGTCCAGTGGTCGAAGAGGCCGATGCGCAATGGCATGGTGCGATTGGCCTAGTACACCAAGCAGTGATGTTAGAACAAACGGACTTGGCAGAAGCCGATGTCTATGTAGCGGGACGTTTTGAGATGGTACGCGTGGTCCGTGATGACTTTCACGCCCGCGGTTTACCATTGGCGCAACTCTATGGCGACGCGCTAGCCTTCATTTAAGCACGCTGTTATACTTTGCAGCGCATTACCAAGGGGTGCCCCCGTATTTAACGGTGTGGCTGAGATGCTATGAGCGAACCCTTTGCACCTGATCCGGTTAATACTGGCGTAGGAATGGTAACGAACTTAGTTCATCCAGATCTCTTACCCGACCGGATTGTTTCTGAACCAGAAGTTGAGGAAATAATCCATGATTCGCAATCTTTCTTTATTGAGCGCGCTTGCCGCGACCACCACCCTTTGCAGTTCGCCTGCGTTGGCGCAATCCACCGACGACGCTAATCAATCCATCGAACGCATCACCATTCAAGGTGACTTTCGCCACATGACCGTGCAAGAAGCACCCACCAGCGTCACCGCTTTAGTGGCCGAGCGCTTTGGTCAACGGGGTGCGGTGCACCTTGAAAGCATGCTTAATGCCATGGCCAATGTGAACTTTTCTGGTGGTAGCTCGCGCGCACGTTTTATTCAAATTCGTGGGGTGGGCGAGCGCAGCCAGTTTGTGGACCCGATCCAGCCCTCGGTTGGGTTGCTCATCGACGGCATTAATTACAGTGGTTTGGCACAAGCTGCGCAGCTATTTGATATTAGCCAAGTCGAAGTGTATCGCGGGCCGCAAAGTGGTCGTTTTGGTGCCCATGGGATGGCCGGTATGTTGGTACTTGAGAGTACCCAGCCCGGCACGGAAGCCCAAGGGCAATGGCAATTAGGCGTCGCTAATTACGGCGGTGTACGCGGTGGCTTTGCCGCCGGCGCCGAGTTAGGTGCGTTGGGACGGGGGCGTATCAGCGTCTACCAGCAACGTGACGATGGCTTCATTGAGAATACTTATCTGCAGCGTGACGACACCAACAGTCGTTCAGAGCGCAATCTACGTGTGAATTTGTTCACCGATTTAGCACCGGATTGGTCACTGCGAACGACTTTTCATGCTTTGCGCCACGACAATGGCTATGATGCGTTCTCGCTGGATAATGACCGTACAACTTTATCGGATGAACCTGGTGAAGACGATTTACGTAGTCGCGCCGGTCGGTTAGCACTCACTTATAGTGGTTGGCAGGCTGCTGAGGTCGAGCTGAGCTTGAGCACGCTGACGGCGGACAGTGTCTACAGCTACGATGAAGACTGGAGCTATGTCGGTATCGCACCGGGTTGGGAATACAGCTCCTTTGATGCATATGAGCGTGAGCGCGACGACCAAACCATCGAATTACGGATTGTCAGTCAGCAACCACTTATGTTGGCGCAACGTGAAACCGATTGGTTGGCCGGTATTTATATTTACGATCGTGACGAAACCTTGCGTCGCGATTTCTATAACTGGGATATTGACCAACAAGATGTCTTTACCAGTGACTACTTGAGCGAGCATCGCGCTATTTATGGTGAACTGACCCATCATTTGAATCCTGCTTGGCAACTGACCGCCGGCGCGCGCTTTGAGCGCTATGATAATGGTTACACTGACTCGAATCAGGTACGGGAGAACCCGACCGATACGATGTGGGGTGGGCGCTTGAGCTTAAGTTATTTGCCCGAGGTCGATCAGCTTTGGTACCTGACCCTGGCGCGCGGTTATAAAGCCGGTGGCGTCAACGGTGAGGCCTTGGGTAAGGCTCAAGATGCGAGTTTGACGGACTTGCGCGACTATTTATTGGCACGCGCGACTTTTGCGCCAGAGTTGCTCACCAGCTTGGAGTTAGGACATAAAGTGGTCAGTGCCGATCAGCGTTTGGCGCTGCAAGCCGCGGTTTTTGTGCAACAGCGTGATGATGTTCAACTTAAAGGTTGGGTCAACCGCGATCAAAGCTTTGTCGGCTATCTGCAGAATGCGGCCGAAGGCAATGCCTACGGTGCGGAGCTTGAAGTCACTTACCGCGTCAACGAAGCAGTGGAAACCTTTGCTAGCGTTGGCTGGTTGGAAACTGAAATCGATGGTTTCGTCACTGAAGACGGCGTCGATATGAGTGGTCGAGAGCAAGCCCATGCACCGAATTATCAATACAATGCGGGTGTGCGTTGGCAGTTGCTGGAAAATCTGCAACTGACGCTCGAAACGGATGGTAAAGACGGCTTCTATTATTCTGATTCGCACATGAGTCGCGCTGATTCGATGCAAGTCCTCCATGCCAATGTTCGTTGGCAACTGGGTGCGTGGCGGTTGTCGTTGTGGGCGCGTAACTTAACCGACGAAAATTACGGTATTCGTGGCTTCTACTTTGGCAATGACCCACGCAAAGAGTATGTGCCAGAAACTTATGAACAGTTTGGTGAACCACGTCGCTTCGGTTTCACTGCCAACTACCACTTTTAAGCAGCTGCCAGAGCAAAGGAAGCACCCATGAATCCGTGGCTACAACAACTGGTTGAACAAATCCTTGCGACTTCTTGGTTAGAGTGGACTGCGGTGGTGTTGGCCATCGGCTATCTGGTGTTGGCGGCACACCAATCGTTGTGGTGCTGGCTTGCGGCGGGCATCAGCTGTGTGATTTACACGCAGCTGATGTTTGGTGCCAAGTTGTACATGGAAGCCGGGTTACAGGTCATTTATGTGCTGCTTGCCGGCTATGGTTGGTGGCAATGGCGTTACGGTAAGGCACAGATCGACGCGCAACAGGTCAGTGCCTTGAGTTGGCGCTTTCATGTGCTGTGGTGTGTGGTGTTAGCCTTGCTGGCTGCTGCTTTGGCGTGGACGCTACAAACCTTTACCGATGCCGATGCGGTCTGGCTCGATAGCTACACCACCGTTTATTCGCTGTTCGCAACCTGGCTACTAACACGCAAGCAATTCGCCAACTGGTGGTACTGGCTAGTGATCGATGCCATTTATGTGTACCTTTATAGCAGCAAAGGTTTTGTGATCACCGGCGGACTTTATGGCGTATATTTAGGTCTGGTCGTGTACGCAATGTGGCAATGGCGCGTTGGCGCGCATGGAGCATCAGCACAGGAGCAACAATGCAGCAGCAGTGGTTAGAAAGTCTGCCCATTCACGGGGTTATTAAAACCGAGCCGCTCTTGCGCGGGGTTGCTAATAATGTCTATAAAATCGTCACCACTCAGCAAACCTACATCCTGAAACAGTTTCGTTTCGACCATCCTTACGGACTTGATCGTGACCAAGAAGTGCGCGTGCAACAACAGTTAGCGGCGCAGCAGCTGGCACCGCAAGTGTTGCACTACGATGCAGTGCAGGGCTTGGTGTTGCAAAGTTATCTTGAAGAGCCCGATCTGGCGCACGCCGATGTCGCCATGACGGTGAAGTTACAGACGCTGGCAGATCTATCTGCGCACATTCATCGATTGCCGGTTGAGGTGGCGGTTTGGTCGTTACGCGAACGGTTACAGCGCTACTGCGATCAATTGGCCGAGTTTGATGCCGAACATGCCGCGCAATTTCAGGCGCGGCTGCAAAAGTTTCGCAAGTTACTCGACAGTTTTGCCGCGCACCCGGTGTTTTGCCACAACGATTTGGCACTGCATCACGTGTTCTTGGCACCGACGCCGAAAGTCATTGATTGGGAATACGCAGGCATGGGCGAGCGCTATTTTGACCTTGCCAATACCATTGCAGCGAATGACCTAGAACGCCCGCAACAAAAAGCCTTTCTAAACGCCTATGAAGCTGCCGCAGGTTTTACCTTGCAGTACGACACCTTGGCGCATTGGATGGAGCTGGTCGCAGTGATGAATCAGCTATGGTACGAGTTGCATCATCATTTGCAGCGCATCAGCGAATAAGGAAGTGAACTATGAGTGATTCGACCCAGCAACAAAACCTGACCGAAAAAGTCTATGGCTATTTAGCCGAGGACGAAGACGCACGGGTCTGTAAGGATATTCCCGACGCGGCCTGTAATGATCAGCCAAAAGCTTTTATTGCGCATTTACTCGCGCTGAGTATGACCAAGTTAGGTGACTCCTTGGTCAGCGCGCGGTTGGTGCTGCCGTGGATTTTGTCATCTTTGGGTGCGCCATCGGCCTTTATCAGTGCCTTGGTACCGTTGCGCGAATCATTGGCGTTACTGCCACAGTTAATTATTGCGCAGCAGCTACGCGAAACGCCGATACGTAAATGGTTTTGGGTTGCCGGTTCACTGGGTCAATCGCTGGCATTGGTTGGCATGCTCTTTAGCGTGTTAGCGCTGCGCGACGCGGCGCTCGGTTGGGCGATTGTCATTCTGTTGACAGTTTTCAGCACGGCCCGCGGTGTGTGCTCGGTGGCGATTAAAGATGTGCAAGGAAAGACCATTTCTAAAACCCGGCGCGGGCGCTTATCGGGTATTGCCGCATCGGTGGCTGGGCTGCTGTCGGTGCTGACTGCACTGGTGGTAATTTTTGCACCGCAATTTCTCGGTCAAGCGGCCAGCGAGGGTAATGTTCTGATCTTTACCGGTTTGCTCGGGTTTGCTGCCATTTTGTGGTTTGCCGCTGCAGTCACTTATGCGCAAGTACCTGAGGTACCCGGCGCAACCGAAGGTGGTGGCAACGCGATGATTGAAGCGTTGAAATCATTGCGCTTGTTGTGGCAAGACAAACAATTCGGTAGTTTTGTGCTGACGCGCGCCCTGCTGGTGTCATCGGCTTTTGCTATTCCGTATATTGTGGTGATGATTCAACGTAGTGGTGAAGGTAGTCTCACCAGCTTAGGTGGAATGATGTTAGCGAACGGCATCGCTGGCATGCTGGCTGGACGCTTTTGGGGCAAATGGTCCGATTCGGCCAGTCATCATGTGATGGCAGCGGCAGCTTTTATGGCGGTTGCGGTTATGGCTGGCGCTTTGTTGTGCTTTACCATGAGTGACGATTTACTGGCACAGCAATGGCTGGCAGGTTTACTTATCTTTTTGGCTGCGGTTGCCCACCAAGGTGCTCGCGTGGGGCGCAAAACTTACTTGGTCGACATGGCGACACAAGAAAATCGCGCACAGTTTACCGCAGTGTCCAATACAGTGATTGGTCTCGTGCTGTTACTTGGTATTTTGCTTGGTGTGGTGGATAGCTTCGCTGGGGTTGAGATGGTGATGGTGGTGTTGATTGTGCTGGGTTTAATCGCAGGCTTTCGCGCACTGACCCTGCCGAACGTGCAACAAGACTAGTCTTTCCAACGTATAAAAAAAGGCCGTGCGACACTAGATGTCGCACGGCCTTATTCATTGAACGCTCTATTTACCGCGAATAATGCCGTACAGACCAACGACCACAGCAATGGCACCGCCGATCAAATACCACATCGCATTGTCGGTAGTTTCACCGGTTAACGCTTGGCTTGCTTCAGATGCGACGGAGTTATACGCCTCGTAACCGAAATACAGCAAGATAATCCCTACGACTAAAAGAATAATGCCAATCACTTTATTCATGAAACGGTCCTTTTCTTTCTTGTTTTGAGGTTAACTTCCAATTTCAGCTTAGCAAAATCTTGTGCGAATACAATGAATTGTTAGGTGCCCAGGTAAGACGTTAACATCCAAGCAGTTTTTTCCTGCTCTTTAATGTAATCGCTCATCAAGGCAGAAGTACCTTCATCACCAGCGTCCCCGGCAAGTTCGAGTAATTCGCGTTGCAAGCGGATGGTGACGCGGTAGCTATCTAGGACCTCACGGACGCAGGCTTTGCCGTCACGTACGTCTTTGACCTCTTCAATCTGGCTGCTCTTGATATACACCGAATAGGCATGCAGTGGGCGCTGGCCCAAGGTCAAAATACGCTCAGCAATTTCGTCGACCTTGAGTAACAAGTCGTTGTAGGTTTCTTCAAATTTTGCGTGCAACTCAAAGAACTCTTTGCCTTTGATGTTCCAGTGGAAACCGCGCACGTTCATGTAGAAGATTTGGTAATTGGCGAGAAGCTCGTTGAGTTTCTCGGCAAGCTTTTCAGCGTGGTGTTGGTCAAGACCAATAACATTTAGCTGTTGCATTACATACTCCTTGTTGTGAGCTTAAAAACTTGATGTCTATAGTAAAACCTATGGGTCAGTATAGACGTTTTCAAGCCACAACAAGAAGTTTATGTTAGCGATTGCCTACATCGATTTTTCTTCGAGCTTACCGTCGCGAATATGTTGCTCGCCACGTTGCTTGGCGAGTTGGATTTGCTTTTCACGCTCGGCAAAGCGTTGCTTTTGCTCTGGAGTGGTCTTATCAAAGCAGTGCGGACAGCTAACACCTTTTTGATAGTGTGCAGAGGCTTTTTCTGCTTCCGTAATCGGCATGCGACAGGCATAGCACTGATCATAATCGCCTTGCTCAAGGCCGTGGCGCACTGTTACGCGCTGGTCAAAGACGAAACAATCACCGTTCCAGGTGGTATCCGTTGCTGGCACCTCTTCTAAATACTTCAAGATGCCGCCTTTTAAGTGATACACCTCGTCGAAACCAATCGACTTTAAGTAAGCAGTGGATTTTTCGCAACGAATGCCGCCGGTGCAAAACATCGCTACTTTTTTATGCTTGGCAGGGTCGAGGTGGTCTTTCACGTACTGCGGAAATTCACGGAAACTGTCGGTCTTGGGATTGATCGCACCTTCGAAAGTACCGACTGCATATTCGTAATCATTACGGGTATCAATCAGCAGGACTTCAGGGTCGCGAATCAAGTCGTTCCAATCTTTGGGCTCAACGTAGGTGCCGACCACGTTTTTCGGGTCGACCCAATCGATGCCCATGGTAACGATTTCTTTTTTTAGCTTCACTTTGGTGCGATAGAAGGCTTGGGTATCGCTCGGTGATTCTTTGTGTTCGATATCGCTGAATTCGTCGCGGCTGCGAATAAAGGCAAGCACGGTATCGATGCCTTCGCGGGTGCCACAAATGGTGCCGTTAATGCCCTCGCGAGCAAGTAGCAAGGTGCCTTTGACGCCCTGGGCAACCATGCAATCGTACAGCGGCTCGCGAAAGGCTTCAAAATCGTTAAATTCCACAAACTTGTAGAGTGCGGCGCAAATATACATGTTACTTCCTTCTTTTGGCGGTTCGGATCGCAAATCCGAGGTCAAAAATTGCGCGCGCATTCTAGCATAAAATTATTCGCTGAGCAGCTCTTCGACACGCTTGCGCAGGTCAGTCATGCCATAGCGTTCGCCGATGGCCAAAGCCTCTTCGGTGCTGGCACCCTGATGCCATGCAGCGCGCAGTGCCATCATAGCGCCCACGCGGTTACCACTGGCACAGTGCATGTAGATGGCTTGTTCTTCGTTCAGCCACAAATTCTGATGGAACAGTAAGACGTTCTCTTTGGTCAGATCGTCGGCGCCTGCAACCGGAATATGGTAATATGCGAGGTGATTCTCAGTGGCCCATTCGGCTTCATGAATTCCGTTCATTTCAGCATGGCTGCGTAAGTTAATAATCATATCCACACCGGCATCGGCGAGTTCTGCAACTTCGTTTTTCTTCGGTTGCCCCCCAACAAAGTGGCGCGGCTCGGGATGCGCAAAATTCATGATTTCGCTGACCTCGGCGTTGGCTTGTAATGCCTCGCTTTGGGTTTCTTCATAGACAGTAACGCAGGCGCTCAACAATAGCGTTGCCAATGACAGCGTGAGTAATTGCAAAATTTTCATAAAAAGTGTCCTTTTTTACGCTTCGCGCGACACCAAATGTCGCGCGGTGTTGCTAGCCTAGCACTGCATGATTGGGTAGGATGATCCACATGCAAGGAGAGGATAGCAAATGAGTGAAAAAAACGCAGGATTAATCGTTGCCCACAGCCACAGGTTAGAGGAGCTGACCGATTTGGTGGTGCGCTTCACACGGATTGCTCCTCTCAACCCGCTCGAAAGCGAATGCATGCTGGTGCAGTCGAACGGCATCGCCCAGTGGCTTAAGCGGCATCTGGCTGAGGCAACAGGTATCGCAGCTATGCTCGATGTGACACTGCCGGCCCGTTTTCAGTGGCGCGCTTATCGCGCCGTACTCGGCGATAGTTTGCCCAAGCACTCACCGTTTGATAAAGATCGTCTGACCTGGCGCTTGATGCGCTTATTACCGAATTTGGTTGAACAGCCGGAGTTTGCCAGTCTGGCGCGCTACATTGCCGACGATCGGCAACAACGCAAGCTGTATCAATTGTGTGAGCGCCTCGCAGATTTGTTCGACCAATATCAAATTTATCGCGCTGATTGGCTCGCTGATTGGGCCCAGGGTGGCGCGATGAAGGCAAGCGGCGAGCAAGCATGGCAGCCGATTTTATGGCGAGCAGTCCTCAACGATGTCGGTACCACAACGCTGCCTGACCGAGCCGAGTTGCACCAACGTTTTATCGCCAAAGCCCAGCAATTATCGCCACAAACGCGTCCAGCAGCGCTGCCACCGCGCATCATTGTATTTGGCATTTCGAGTTTGCCGGAGCAAATGGTTGAAGTGTTACATGCCTTGTCGAGTTGCTGCCAAGTCGTACTCTGTATCCACAATCCATGTCAGCACTACTGGGTGGACAGCGTAGATGGCAGTCAATTAGTCCGTGAGTTGCGCCGTAAACGGCAACAGCGTAAACCCGGACAAGCCGAACTGAGCATCGACAACCTACACACTGAGACCCATCCACTGCTGGCATCTTGGGGTAAGCAGGGCGGCGATTACATCGCCATGCTGGATCAATTCGATGCCACCGAGGAGCAAGCTGAACGTTATCCACAGCTACGCTTCGATTTGTTCGATGAAGCTGCGGGCGAAATAACGACGCGCTTACAGCAGTTGCAAGACGATATCTTAGATTTACGCAGCCCGATTGAGGCCAAGCCGTTGTGGCAGCAATTGCCGCTTGATGACAGTATCCGGTTGGTGAGTTGCCATAGTCCGCAGCGCGAAGTGGAAGTCTTGCATGACCAATTATTACACTTGTTTTGCACCGATCCTGAACTCAAGCCTAGTGATTTGATAGTCATGGTGCCCGACATCGACACCTACGCACCGCATATTCAGGCCGTGTTTGGTCGCTACAGTAAAGATGACCCGCGGGCGATTCCATTTACCCTTAGCGACCAAGGCACACGCCATCGGCAACCCTTGGTGGTGGCGCTTGAATACGTGCTGAATATCGCTGCGCAACGCGCCACCGCAAGCGAATTGCTCGATTTATTGCAAGTTCCTGCACTACAACAACGTTTGGGCTTAACTGAAGCTGATTTAGAACAATTACAAATTTGGCTGCAAGCGGCAGGCGTGCGCTGGGCTTTGCATGAGCAACATCGTGAGCAGTTAGGCTTGCCTGCAGCTGCGGGGCGCAATAGTTGGGCGTTTGGTTTGCGACGGATGCTGCTGGGCTACGCCATTGGTGAGCCAGAACCTTTTGATGCCACTTGGGCTGGTGACGTACCCTACCCAGAAGTCGGCGGACTCGGTGCCAACGCGGCTGGTGCGTTACAACAACTTCTACAAGTGCTGGATGACACCTTTGCGCTCGGCGTGCAAGAGCACCCGCCACAGATCTGGGCGGCACAATTGCAAGAGCTGATGCAGCGCTTATTTGCCGCGCATGACGAACACGACGAGCTGTTACTCGATAAGCTTGAGCGACAATTGCACGCCTGGCTAGAAACCACGCAAGCAGGCGGTTTCAGTGAGCCGGTGGCGCTTTCTGTGGTGACGGAAAGTTGGTTATCGCGCGTCGATGAACAGCAACTGAATCAACGGTTCCTAGCCGGTAGTCTCAATTTTGCCACGCTAATGCCGATGCGCGCCATTCCATTCAAAGGTGTGTTTTTGCTCGGCATGAACGACGGTATGTACCCGCGCCAACGCAAACCATTTGATTTCGATTTGATGGCGAACGACGTTCGCCCTGGCGACCGTTCGCGCCGTGAAGACGATCGTTACCTGTTTCTCGAAGCGTTACTGTCAGCCCGCCGCTGGTTTTCGATTAGCTGGTGTGGCCGCAGTATCCGTGATAATACCGAGCAGCCACCGTCGGTTCTGGTTAGTCAATTACGTGATCATTTAGCGCAGTTGGGGCACGAGCAAGCGCCTGAGCAGCATCATATGCAGGGCTTTCATCAGGCTTATTTTCGCCGCGCCGAAAGTAGCTCACAAGGCTACTTTACCTTTGCCCATGAGTGGCAAAGTTTGCACCAGCAACAGCCGACTGTCGCCGCGGAGCTGACGCCGTTGCCGCCGATGCAGCTGGAAGGCGAGTGGACCTTGCGTCAATTAGGCCAATTTTTACAAGAACCGGCACGTTGGTTTTTAACCCAGCGCCTGCAGAGCTATTTGCCTGAAACGCGGATTGAGAATCATGACCACGAGCTGTTCACGCTTGATGGTTTGACCCGTTGGCAACTGCTCAATCGCATGCAGTTGCCGCTGCAAGAAGCACTGACCCAGCAGACATCCGCGGACCAGTGGCACCAGTGGTTAACGCGCTATGTCACGCATTTGCAAGCTGCAGGTGAACTCAGCACGGGTGCGGCAGGGCAACCACAAGTGACGACCTTGACCCAAGCCGGCGAAAGCTATTGGCAACAAACTGAGGCTCTTGTGCAAGATTATCCCCAGGTTTGCCCACGCCTGACCGTAAGTCGCAGCGAACCGGTGCCGTTGGTCGAAACTTTTACCGGAATTCGCTGCAATGCGGCCGGTGAGCGGGCACGCTGGGTGGTTTCAGCGTCGCGAATTGTCGAGCGAAACGGCACACCACGCTATGCAAAATTGCTCGGCCAATGGCTTGAACATCTGTTGTTGAACACGCAGGCGCCGCATCGAACCTTTGTGGTGAGTGTAGAGAGTACGCTGGTGCTCGAGGCTTTGCCTACAGAACTTGCCGAACAGTTAATGCAGACTGTGTTGTACTGGGCGCAACGCGGTTTACAGCAACCCTTACCGTTGCACTGCGAATTAGTCTTTAGCGGTTGGCAAGACGCGCTTAAGGCTGGCGGTGTTGATGCCGTGCGCGAACAGCAGGGGCAGTTTTTAAATACCGCAGCCGAAGAAACCTATATGCAAGATCGCTACAAAGGTGCTGTTGCTCTGCGCAAGCGGGCGCGCTACCTGCGCCGTTTTTATCCTGATTTTGCCAGTCTTTGCACGCATGCTGAACTCGCACACGAGGCAGCGCTTGCGCTTTACTTGCCACTGGTAAGCTATGTGGTGAAAGGGAATGGAGGTACCGCAGATGACTGATCCTATTCAAGCACTTGACCCGTTGCGCTTGCCGTTGCGCGGGAGTCATCTTATCGAAGCAAGTGCAGGTACGGGTAAAACTTACACCATTGCCGCGCTGTATCTGCGCTTAGTGTTGGGTCACGATGCTGGTGATCCACAGCAAAGTTCGGCCGGTGCGCGCATGCGCCTGCCCAAAGAAATTCTGGTCGTCACCTTTACCGATGCCGCGACCCAAGAATTACGCGACCGTATTCGCGCGCGCTTGGCAGAAGCCGCCAGCTTCTTCCGTGGGGATTGTGCTACCGACGATGGCTTTCTGCGCACTTTGCGTGACGCCTATGCTGCTGAAACCTGGCCGCAACAAGCTCGCTATTTAGATCTTGCCGCCCAGCAAATGGACGAAGCCGCAGTGTCGACCATTCACGGTTGGTGTCATCGTATGCTCAGTGAGCATGCATTTGCCAGTGGTAGTCTCTTTAATCAAGTGTTGAATACAGAACAAAGTGAGCTTTACCTGCAAGCCGCCCAGGATTACTGGCGACGCTTTATCGCCAATAAGACCAGTGAAGAACTCGCCGCCTATACACTTATGACCAAGCAGTTCTCGAGCCCTGAGGCTTTGGTCAGCCGCAGTCGCGAACTGATGCATGTACCCCTCGACAGCTTGGCCGATGAGTTAACCGCGATAGACGCATTTTTAACCAAGGCGCAGCAGTTGCGTGATGAGTTTCACCGAGCGTCGCTATGGCGCGAAGCCTATGCGCAGTTCCAAGTAAGTTTTGTCGATAGCGTATTTGCCAAAAAGCAAGTCAATGGGCGTAAATTGCGGGCCGATTGGCTAAATAATTGGCTGCAAAAACTCGAACAATGGCTGCAACAGTTAGAGTCGGCACCTGCTAGCGCCAGTCTGTTGCCCGACTTGCCTGAGGCAGGCTGGAATCGCTTGCAACCGGAGGGCTTACAAGAGGCTGCAAAAGTACCATTGTCAGAGGACGCATTGGCGTTGCCACGACTGTTGCAGCGGCTTGCAGAGGCTCATGCTGCACTGCCTGATACGCAGCAGCAAATTCTTGAGCATGGCGCGCGTTGGTTGCGCGAACGTTTCCGTGAATTGCAGCAACAACGTGCCGAGATTGGTTTTGATGACATGTTGACGCGCTTGCGTGATGCGCTGCGTGGGCCGCAAGGCGATTCCTTGGCAGCGCAGTTGCGACAGCAATTTCCCATCGCCATGATCGATGAGTTTCAAGATACTGACCCAGTGCAGTACGAGATTTTTAATCGTATCTATCGGATTGCTGAAACGCCCGAAGACAATGGTGTCTTTTTGATTGGTGACCCGAAGCAGGCAATTTATTCGTTCCGCAACGCCGATATTTACACTTATCTTGAAGCGCGCCGTGCCACTGCCGGGCGTCATCATACCTTAGCGAAAAACTTCCGCTCCACGACCGCCATGGTGGCGGCAAGTAACGCGTTGTTTGCGCAGGCAGAGGCAACTGATCAGGGCGCGTTTTGTTTTAAACAGGGCGATGACAACCCGCTGCCCTTTGTGCCAGTCAGCGCCAACGGTTTAGCGCATCGCTTTTATCGCGGGGGATCACCGGCTCCTGCGCTAGCGTTGGCGACCTTGACCGATGATGATGGCTTACCTAAGAATCTAGAAGGTTATGTCGCAGAGTTGTTTGCCGAGCAAATCACGCGGTTATTGAATGACCCGAGCACTGGGTTTTATGACTCGGAGACCGACCAATTACAACGTCTACAACCGAAAGATATTGCCATATTGGTCAACAATGGTCGTGAAGCACAGTTGTTGCGTGACAGTTTACGTGCCCGCCAAGTGGGAAGCGTATACCTGTCTGATCGACAATCGGTATTTGCCGGCACTACCGCCGAAGATCTCTACATTTTACTGAGCGCCTGTGCGCAACCACGAGACCCCGGGCGTTTGCGTGCCGTGCTGGGATGCCAGCTGCTCGGTCTCGAGCTGGCGCAGCTTGAGCAAATCAGCAGTAACGAAGCAGACTGGGAAGCGCTGGTGCAGAATTTCTTCCATTATCATGAACTGTGGGAGCGTCGAGGTGTCCTCACGACTTTGCAGCAATTGCTGCATGATTATGAGATACCGGCAAAATTGTTGGCGCGACCGAATGGCGAGCGTGAGCTCACTGACTATCTGCATTTGGCGGAATTATTGCAGCGGCAGTCAACGCTGGTTGAGGGCACGCATGGTTTGTTGCGGTTCTTAGCCGAACACATCGAAGCAGCGCGCGAAGGTTCCGAAGCCAGCAATGCAGAACTCCAAGTGCGGCTCGAGAGTGACGCTGAACTAGTGCAAATTGTCACTATCCATAAATCCAAAGGCTTGCAGTACCCACTCGTATTCTTGCCATTTGCCTGCGCGGCACGCGGCGACAAAGTAAATTTTCCGTGTCGTTATCATGATCGCGATGGGCAATTAAAAGTGGCCATGGAAGATTCTGCCGAGGTCAAAGAACAGATACTAGCGGAACGTTTCGCCGAAGAGCTACGCAAGCTTTATGTGGCTGTAACGCGCGCGCAGTATGCTACTTTTGTTGGAGTCGTGCCGTTTAAGCACCAAGAGAAATCGGCTTTGAACTACCTATTCGAAGCTGCAGAGCGCGATCTCAGCACACTGGCTGCGGTGCCCTTTGTTGACGATGGCGAAGTGCCTGCTGCGGCAATTGCTGAGGTTGAAGATCTCGCCGCGTGGCAAGGACAGTCGCTGTACACGCCGCCGCAAGCTACTGAGGCGGCGCTCGAGGTTTGCCGCATGCCTGCAGACTTTCGTTACCCACAATGGTGGATCGCGAGTTACAGTGCGCTGCGCTACGGTACCTCTGAAACCATTGACACCAGTGAAGATGCAAATGCCAGCAATGTTGTTGAGGCACGCTACGAGGATCGCAGCACTCTAGAGCAATTACCACAGCAGCACAGTATTCATGCGTTTCCACGTGGGGCAAAGCCCGGCACCTATTTGCACAACCTGCTTGAAGATGCAGCTGCTGAAGGCTTTGCCAAGCTGACGCATGACCACCAAGCGCTGCAGCAATTTGTGCATGAGCGCAGTGAGCTAGCGCCATGGCAAGAACATCAACAAGTGCTGAGTGACTGGTTAGGCAAGTATTTGCAGACGCCATTTCAGTTGGCTGTGGGGACACCGCCAATGCGCTTGTGCGATTTACAACACTATCAAGCTGAACCTGAGTTTTGGTTCCCAGCGAATGCCGTTGCGACGCGCGAACTTGACGACTTGGTGCGGGGCGCGATTGCACCTGGTCATGCTCGTCCTGCGCTGCTGCCGAATACCCTGCAAGGTATGCTAAAAGGCTTTATCGACTTGGTGTTCGAATGGCAGGGCAAATATTACGTAGCCGACTACAAATCCAATTATTTAGGCGCTGATGCCGCTGCCTACAGTGCCGAGAAGATGCAAGATAAAATTCTCGATAGTCGTTATGACCTGCAATTTGTGATTTACACCTTGGCACTGCACAAATTGCTGGGAGAGCGCTTGTCAGACTATGACTACGATACCCATGTGGGCGGCGCACTTTATTTGTTCTTACGTGGCAATGAAGCCGACACTGCTGGCGCGTATTTCAACCGTCCACCGCGGGCCCTAATTGAAGCATTGGCGCCACTGTTTAGCGTCAAGGAGGTCGCATGAAGGTACTCACTGAACTGCGCAAGTGGTACCAACATGGCTGGCTACGGGCGATTGACCTCAGCTTTGCCGAATACCTCGCGAATAAAGGTGAGGCGGCGGAAATTGTGCTGCTCGGAGCCTTGGTCAGTCACCAGCTCGGTCGTGGTCATCCGTGCTTGGACCTGCAACAATTGCAGCACGAACCGCAATACACCTTACAACTGCCACCAGAGCACGCGTCAGCCGAGAGTCGCCAGCAATGTTTAGGTATCACCGCGTTGCTAGGCTCGGTCGCCCTTGATGATGCAGCAAAGCTGCAAGCAGCGGCGGCGCTCAATCAACAACATTCGCCTTTGGTCTTGCAAGAGCAACGCTTGTACCTGCGCCGTTATTGGAACTATGAGCAGCAAATTAAGCAGGATCTCGCCACGCGCATGGCGACAACCCGCGCTATTGATCCACAGCAGCTACGGAGCGACTTAGACGACTTATTCGGTGCTACTGACAAGCTTAGTTGGCAGCGCCTTGCGTGTGCGCTGGCAGTTCGAAGCGGTTTTACCATTATTACCGGCGGCCCCGGCACGGGGAAAACCTACACTGTGGTAAGGCTGTTGGCGTTATTGCAACGACAGCGCAGCGGCACCGAACCCTTGCGTATTCGACTCGCGGCACCTACCGGTAAAGCAGCGGCGCGGATGCAGGAATCGATCAACAAAGAGCGCGCTAATTTGCCGGCGCGCGATCAAGCCGAATTACCCGAAGCCCATGCGGAAACGCTGCATCGATTACTCGGCAGCCGGCCGCACAGCCGCAGTTTTCGCCATAACCGACAGCAACCCTTGGTCGCCGATATTCTGATCATCGATGAAGCCTCGATGGTCGATATCGAAATGCTTGCTGCGATTACCGCAGCGCTGCCTGAGCATGCCAGCTTGATCTTACTGGGCGATAAAGACCAATTAGCGTCAGTCGAAGCCGGTGCAGTTTTGGGGCAACTGTGCGCTGATGCGCAAGCAGGGCATTATGCGCCAGAGCTGGCGCATTGGCTGGCAACGACGCAACAAGCGGCACTCCCTGAACAGGTTGTTGATGCGCACGGAGCTGCGCAGTGGCCGTATTTGCAACACACTATGATGCTGCACGAGAGTCGGCGTTTTGATGCCAGCAAAGGCATTGGTAAACTTGCGTTCGAAATCAATCGCGGCGAAACCCGTTGGCTGCAAGACTGGCTACGCAATGCCAGTGCCATGGCGAGTGCCGACCCAGCCATGGCTAACATTCACGTGTTAACAGCGACCACACCGCAACAGAGCGAGGTAAAGCGGCTGGTACAGCGAGGCTATCAACCCTTGCTCGATTTACTTGACCAAGCGGAGCAGGTGACCGACACCGACGCTTGGGGCCAGCAACTATTGTTGCAACTACAACAGTTTCAAGTTCTATGTGCCCTGCGTGAGGGCGACTGGGGGATGCATAACTTTAATCAGCTGATCACCCAATGGTTATTCGCCGAACAAACGGAACGCGATAACTGGTACGTTGGCCGCCCAGTCATGGTGACCCACAACGACTACAGTCTCGATTTGCGTAATGGCGATATTGGCTTAGTGGTGAAGCGACCTGAGGATGCGTCCTTACGGGTACTCTTTATGGGTGACAACGGCAAGCTCCGTTGGTTGTTGCCATCGCGACTTGCGCACATTGAGACCGCCTTCGCGATGACCATTCATAAATCGCAAGGATCTGAGTTTACCCATACCGTGGTGGTCATGCCCGATCGCGATGCGCCGATACTGACCAAGGAATTGCTCTATACTGGGATTACCCGAGCCAGTCAGGAGTTTACTTTGATCGCTGCCCAGCCCGAACTGGTCATCAGAGCTACCGAACGCCGTGTCGAACGGATTGGAGGTTTAGCGTGAGTGACATTCAGATATCTCAGCGTGTCAGCATTCCCGAGCACGAAATCGAATGGCAGTTTATTCGCTCGAGTGGAGCTGGTGGGCAGAACGTCAACAAGGTGGCGACCGCCGCGCAGTTGATCTTCGACATCAAGGCTTCATCGCTGCCGGATTATTATAAGCAGCGTTTGCTGGCAAAAAGTGATCATCGCATCACCGCTAGTGGCAAAATCATCATCAAGTCACAAAGCACACGTAGCCAGCTACAAAATCGCGAACTTGCCCTGGAACAGTTTATCGAGTTGGTCGCTAGTGTGCAGCGCCAAGCAAAACAGCGGATTCCAACCAAACCCTCGTTGGCAGCCAAGAAGCGCCGCATTGAAGGCAAGAAAAAACGCGGCGATGTGAAGAGTTTGCGACAAAAGCCATTAGTCTAAAGCGACTTGCGAGACCCGCAATGGGCAGCCATACTGCAACAACCTTTTCAAATAAAAATAACAGGTAAACGCTATGGCAAAACCAACTTTCCAGCGTGCATGGCTGCCCACCGCTATCGCACTAAGTATTTTTACGCTTGCCGGTTGTGGCGACGGCTATGACCCAGACCCAGTCGACGAGGTTGTCGTTACCAATCCCGAGCCTGAGGGTTTAGTGACTTTCGATCCAGATGGTACTTTGGAAGCAGACATTACGTGGACCGATTATGGCGTGCCTTACGTCAATGCGGAAAACCTTGAGAGTATCGGCTACGGCGTTGGTTATGCGTTTGCTCGTGACAACATTTGTATTCTTGCTGATCAAATCATCAAATTTAACTCGAAGCGCGCCATGTATTTCGGCCCAGACCGTGTGCCGGGCAGTGGTGACTCTGACAATATTCTCAACGATTTTGGTTACTTAGCTTTAGGCATTCGCGACAACGCGGAACAGGGTTTCAGTCAAATCAGTGAAGAAGCACAAGCTATCATCACCGGCTATGCAGCAGGCTATAACCGCTATCTCGCCGATACTGGGGTCGACAATATTGCGCCTGCATGTGCTGGACAACCTTGGGTGCAACCGATCACCCCGATTGATTTGATGACCTATGCGCAAGGTGTGGCCTTGTTGCCCGGCGCCGCCAACTTTACGGGCCCGTTATTCTTGGCTGTGCCACCGCAACAAAATGCTGGCGCGACCAATAAAGCAACGGGTGAAGCCATGTCACTGGCGCCGATTGCCGAACTTCATAGTGAAGTGCCTGATACCAACCCAACTGAAGCGGGCTCCAATGGTTGGGCCATCGGTAAAGATTTAAGTGCAACCGGGCAAGGTATGTTGATTGCTAACCCACACTTTCCACACAGCGGCAACCAGCGCTTTTGGCAGTTTGGTGTTGAGATTCCGGGTGAAATGAAGGTAGTTGGCGGCTCGCTATCGGGCATGCCGGGTATCGTCAATATCGGTTTCAACGAGAATGTCGCTTGGACTCATACCTTCTCGACTGCATCACGCTTTACCGTGCATCGCCTCACGCTCGATACCAACGATAGTGAAGGAAAAACCTATCTACTCGATGGTGAGCCAGTCGCGATGACGCGCAAGCAACACGAAATTGAAGTTGCCACCGGTCCTGGTACCTTTATGACCTTGCAGCGTTCGAGCTATCACAGCGAGTTTGGCCCAATTATCGTGATTCCGAATGCACTGCCTTGGGGCACTGATCCGGTAACCGGTCAACAAGTGGCTTACGCGTTATTTGATGCCAACTTGCCGAACTACGAGTTGTTTGATCACTGGCTTAGTATGAATTTGGCGGATGGTATCGATTCGTATAAACAAACTTTTGTCGATAATACTGGCACCGTATTTAACAACGCCATGATGGTCGATAAAGACGGTAATACCTTCTTTACCGACGGCTCTTCGGTACCGAATATTCGTCCAGATGCTATTGCCGCATGGGCAGAGAATCCGCTGTATCAGGGCTTATCGCAACAAGCAGGATTGTTTATCTTCCCGGGTGATGACAGCGGCTTTATTCCGCAAGGTACAGTGCCATTTAGCGAAGCGCCGCAACTGGAGCGCAGCGACTTCGTTCAGAACTCCAATGATAGCTATTGGCTAACCAATCCAGCGGCGCCCATCACTGGTGTCTCGCCGTTGTGGGGACCGGTGGGTAATCAGCAGTCGTATCGCTCACGAATGGCACAGAAAATGCTTGCTGAGGGTGGTTCGGTAGATGGCAAGTTCACCCGTGAAGACCTAGTCGAACGACTGATTGGGAATCGTGCATGGCTGGCGGAAGAAGTGTTAGCTGATCTGGTCGCGCATTGCGATGCGCGTGGCACCACGCCAGTCAGCATTGCTGGCGATGCAAGTGTGGATATTTCAGCAAGTTGTGCGGCATTAGCAGCCTTCGATGGACGCATGAACTTGAATAGCGTTGGTGCAATGCTGTTCCGTGAGTTCGCCACCGAGTTTCGGCGTAATCCGCAATGGGTAAATGCTTACGACCCAGCACAACCCACGGCGACACCGAATACCTTGTTAGCGAATGAGACCGTGTTGCAGCAACTTGCGACTGCGCAAGCGCGTATCGAGACCGCCGGTTTGGCCGCCGATGCAGCGCTGGGTGAAGTTCAATTTGTTGAACGTAGTTTGCCAAACGGTATGCCGTCCGGTGTGCGTTTACCTTGGGGTGGCGCGAACAACATCGAAGGTGGCTTCAACGTCTTCCGCAGCAACATGGGTAACGATGGCACCGTATTACCGCGCCATACCTATCCGCTCTTGCCTGGCTCTGATTTGAGCGCCGCTGCAGGCGGTTACCACATTACCTATGGTTCAAGCTGGATGTTTGCGCTGGAATTTACTGCAGACGGACCGGTTGCCAATGGCTTATTGACCTACTCACAGGCCTCCGATAGCAACTCAGACCATTACCTTGATCAAACGTTATTGTATTCATCACAGCCACAGCTGCGTCCATTGCATTTCCACAATGACGACATTGCTGCAGCAGCGATTGAAACCTTAACGTTGAGTGGTGCTAGCGAGCGAGAGTAAAACGCCCCTCAAGGCGCTGGAGATTGTCTTCAGCGCCACACACCTGATAACGCCCTGCGGTATCGTCGGTGCACTGCTCCCACAATTGAATGATTGCGGGCATCGGCACAGGGCGTTTGAAGTTCACATCAATCTTTTGGATCGATTGTTGATGCTTGCGTTCAATTTCCGCATGCGCACGACCGGCCATATACATGCCATGAATGATCGGCTGTTCAAAACCAAACCAACGCGACAGCAACGGATGCAAGTGAATCGGGTTAAAGTCACCGGAAAGTTTGGCATAAGCGCGACCTTCAGCCGCTTCAAGTCGCCACTCAGGGAGTGCTTGCCAATCATCATTGGGTGCTTCTGCAACTTTTGCTTCACGCGGTTTTGCCGGTTTAGGTTGGTTCTTCGGCATCACCTGATACTCACTCACGCAGGTCACAACTTTTTCATCGCCCTGCCAAAACGTGACCGTAAACACTGGGCGTAACCGCCGTGGTGAAACTTTTGGGCCGCGCGCGGGTAATTTGATGTGGGCATCGATGACAAAGTCTTCACCGAGTTGAATGGGGGTGTGTTGCTCCAATGCATTGCTCACATGGACTAAGCCAGGCGCTGGCCAAGGGAAGCTGTCTTCGAGCATTTGCGCTAAATGAACACGCTGAGCTAGGCAATACATCAAAGTCAGGGGTACCTCACTCACAAAGCCGCCAAACGCATCCTTGTAACGACCTACTTGCGCAGCCGTAAGCGCCGGAGCTTGATACTGGCCGGTGAGTTCAGTTGCCTCAGCAGTGGCAACGTCTTGACGCGCCACCGTAAACAGAGAGCGCAAATACATGCCCGGTAACTTGGGTAAGGGTGCGGCTGAGGTGGTTGAAGCTTCGATATCGTGCATAATTGTTCCTAACGTCAGATGCGCTAACTATAACATAATTTTGACTTTCGTAGCTATTCGTCAGTAGCATCAAGATTCCACCTAGTATACATGGAAACGCACAATGGAAGGACATACCACTAAGGGCGAGAGCCTAACGATCCGCTGTATTTACATGTTATTAGCACTGTACGAGCGGCCACGCACGGTGGCAGAGCTCGAAGCCTATCTGCAAGAGAAAGGCTTAGCACAGGTTTCGCGCCGTTCTTTACAGCGCAATCTCGAAGACCTCGAAGGGCATTTTGGTCTTTATCGCGAAGAACGTGAAGCTGTAAATGCTGCCGATGTCTGGAACTTGGCGCAACAAGACTTTGAGAAACTCTTGGAGCTTGAAGATCCAGTGGCGCTAGCGTTAGTAATTGCTGAGCAGCAACTGAACCAATTAGGACCCATGACGGTGTTTGCGCCGGTGCAAAGCTTGTTTGAGCGCGCGCGGGAACAGTTAGCCAGTCGCAACACCACGGCGTCGCTTTGGTTAAAACGCGTCAAAGTGAGCGCTGCTTCTCATCGTCTAGTGGGACCAGAACTTGCCAACGAGCAAAGTCAGCGATTGCTTGATGTTGCCTTGCGACAGGTGGCGATCCGTCTACATTACCATCCGCATCAGGGCGATCCAGCACAAGTCATTCGTGCGACGGCGCTGGCGGTGTTTTATCGCGGCGCGGTGGCCTACCTGATTGTCCGCGACCACAGCAATGATCGCGTGCGACAGCTACCGTTTTCACGCATCAGTGAAGTGCGTGAAGTGGTGACCGAAGATGCTCGCGTGGGTGACTTTGATCTCGATACTTATGCTGCAAGTGGCGCGTTGGCCTATCGTTTTGGTGACCCATTTCAGCTCGAAGCTGTGGTATTTAATTCAATTCGTCGTGAAATAGAAGATGCGCCCTTAGGTGAAGATCAAGAATTGCTAGAGCTTGCCGACCAGCCTCATTGTCGGTTACTGCGCGTGACCGTGCCCTATACTTTAAACTTGGTGCAATGGTTACTTGCTCGTGCCGCCTATTTGAAGATTATTGGGCCCGATGATTTTCGCGATAAATTTCAAGAAGAGTTGCAACGTGCGTTGAAAAACTTTGAATCTGAACAACTTTGTGTTCCCGCGGAAAGAAATTTTGGCAGTTAGTTACATTAGTTCCTCATGAACTTTGTTTTAGCGCTTGACGAAATAAAGTTCATCTATCATATTTTAGGTATAGCTAAAATAATGAGGTGAATATGACTAAGGTTATTGTTGCTGGTGCTGGACTCGGTGGTGTGTCTGTCGCTTTTGAATTGCGTGAAGAGCTTCCCAAAGACGTCGAAATTGAGGTAGTTGGCGAAGGTGACGAGTTTAATTTTGTACCTTCCAATCCATGGGTTGCATTGGGTACACGTACGCGCGACCAAGTTGTCATGCCGATTAACGAGATCTTTAAGAAGCATAAAATCACTTTCAATGGATCGGGGATCAAACACATAGACGCAGAGCAGCGTAAGCTCTCGCTTGGTGATGGCAGTGAGTCTGAGTATGACTATCTAGTGTTGTGTACGGGTCCACGCTTAGCCTTTGAGAATATCCCGGGAGCAGGCCCAGAAGGTGGCCACACCCAATCCATTTGTACCGTTGATCATGCGGTGAAGGCGCATGATGCATACAAGGCACTGATCGAAAATCCAGGTCCGGTGTTAGTCGGTGCTTTGCCTGGCGCAAGTTGTTTCGGGCCAGCTTATGAATACGTGCTGTCACTGGAGTATGAATTACGTAAGCTGAAGATTCGTGACAAAGTCCCAATTACCTTTGTGACGCCTGAGCCGTATGTCGGTCATATGGGGCTTGGCGGCGTTGGCGATTCGAAAGGACTGATGGAGCATAAATTCCGCGAACATGGTATCAAATGGATATGCAACGCTAAAGTTACCGAGTTCACCGAGACGGAAGCCCATGTTGAACTGGTTGACGACGATGGCAACGTGAAATCAACGCAACAAATGCCGTTCAACTTGGCCATGTTCTTGCCCGCTTTCAAAGGCTCTGAAGCCGTCGCGGAAGTGCCTAACCTATGTAATCCAAAAGGCTTTGTGAAAACCAATACCTTTCAGCGTGCTGAGGCTTATCCAGAGATTTATGCGGCAGGTGTCTGTGTTGCAATCGCACCGATCGAAGAAACGCCTGTTCCAGTCGGAGCGCCAAAAACTGGCTTAATGATTGAATCCATGACATCAGCGATAGTGACGAACATTAAAGCTAGTATTAACGGTAGTGAGGCATGGGTTGAGCCGACGTTGAGCGCTTTGTGTTTAGCGGATATGGGAAATACTGGTGCGGCCTTCCTGGCAGTACCACAGAATCCGCCGCGCAATCGTAACTGGACCGGTTCTGGCCGTTGGGTGCATTGGGCTAAAGTCGCCTTCGAAAAATACTTTATGTTTAAAGTAAAAATGGGTACTAGCGAGCCAGTGTATGAAAAAGTTGGTTTACGGATGATGGGCATAAAGCGCCTGAAATAAGCCCTTTATGCACTGCGAAAGACCAACTTTTTCTGCAGTCGATAACTTAGCAAAAAGACGATAACTTCTGCTGCGGGTTTGCCAATAAAGGGCGAGATAGTGAGCCACATCAGTCCCTTGGTAAGCCCGTAATTGAGTAGTACCAAGGTTCCTGCCAGCAACGTGTAGTGGGTTGCATCGCGACTAAGCGAGCCGCCTTTGCCAAATACCCATTGTCGGTTCATGCTGAAATTAAAAATACCGGACGCCAGTCGCGCCAAGGCAATGGCAAGTAAGATCTCACCGGTGAAGCCGTAAATAAGTGCGAAAAGCCCGTAATCAAGCGCCGCAGAAGCAATACCAACCCCCGAGAATTTGAGAAACTTCTTATAAATGATCGCTGAGTCGGTCAACGGCTTGAAGTGACTGCTTTTATTACCTTTTTCATAAACTGTCGTAATTTCAAGACTCTCAAATGGTAACTCGTGGCGTTTCGCAATAATCAGCATATCGAGTTCAAATTCGAAACGATTACTATCTGATGCCAAAAGGTCGTCGAAAAGTTGTCGGGGAACACCTCGTAGGCCAGTTTGTGTATCCGGAATATCGATTCTAAGTCCTATACGGAAGGTTGCGTGCGCAAAATTGTTACCTAACCAAGAGCGAAACGGCACACCTTTCTGCTTGAAATTACGACTGCCTAGCCATAATGCATTTGGGTGTTGGGTAAAAGCTTTTGCGACCGCCACAACGTCTTTCGGTAAATGCTGCCCATCAGCGTCTGCGGTAACTACCCCAATACTCTCAGGCGCGTTTTCGGTTACCCAGCGCATGCCAGTTTTGAGTGCCGCCCCTTTGCCTTGATTTTTTGCATGACTGAGGACTGTTACACCAGATCTGGATTTTGCTTCTGCAAAAACGGTTTTATCTGGGCTGCCGTCATCAACTACGATAATGCCCGCAAATGCATCAGCTTGCGTAAGAAGTTCGTCTATGACGTTCATCAAACGATGGTCAGGACGATAAGCGGGGATCAAAACCAGCGGTAGCTGTGCGTGCAAAGTATCCTCTCTAAGCAGTTAAAATACCGATGAAAACCATCAAAATAAAGGCAGTTGTGAGTAACAAGGTATAGCCAATACCACACAGTGCGAACTTAGTTAATGTCCAACCCCACGTTTGTCCGTAAACGATTTTTTGTGTAAAAAGCATATAGCTGATCATCCAGACTAGCAGGATATTCTCAATCCAATCAACCACATCGCTGACTATCAGCCAGCCAGTAACAGAGGTTACATAATCCGATCCACGACTGAGAACGGTGAGAATACTCAGCGAGAGCAAGAGGAACGCATGAGTGTGTAGTGCAGCGCTTAAATGCTCAAGATAAAATCGCCCTGAAAATGGGTACATTAGTTTCAAAAACAGAGCCCAAAATGGCAGCATGAGCAGCATCATCTGCGGTGCAAGCGACACTAAACGCTGCACCAATAATTTCGGGTTTTCTAATAGATATTTGACCTTTTCTTCGATCATCGCTTGTTGTTCGGGCGTGGCAAATGGCATTGAAATCGTAAGGTCACCCAAATTTTCAGAAGTGTCGATGGGAATCGTAGGCACTGGGACGGGCGCGGTAATCTGCTGTTCATCTAATTCTTGTTGTGCCTGCGTGAGAGCTTGTTCGGTCGCTACTTTTTGCTCGTCAGTCAGTTCGTCGGTGGTGTTAATCTGGGTAAAGTCGATGAGCGAAGTCAGAATCAAAAACGAAAATAATGAAACGAAAAAATACAAGCGCAATGGTGGTACATAGGAGGCATGGCGCCCTTTGACAAACTCTTGCGTTAGAAATCCTGGACGCATGAAGAGCGCGATCATGGTGCGATAAAAGCGTGAATCCCAATGACTAATCTCGCCCATAAGATCGCCAACAACCGCAAAAATACTTCGAATATAATGACGATCTTGTTGGCCGCAGATATGACAAAATTCACCTAATAGTTCACTGTCGCAATTTTTGCAGCGCTGGGCGGTGTTTTCTGTAGGCACGGTCGTGGTTTCAGGTACCGCAACTTGATGGGTTGTTTCAGCTGACATAGCGTTGTTGTTATTGTTATTGTTATTGTTGTTCTGCAGTCAGTGTAGCGGAAGTTTTTAGGATTTCCTAAAAAAAAGCCGGCCCATAACAGACCGGCAAAGTACTTTCAGGACTGGATCTCGAATTACCAATTATCGCCGTTATCTTTTTTCTTCTTACTGTCTTTGTCTTTCTTTGCGTCTTTTTCTTCGTCTTTCAGTGCCGCGCGTTGTGCTTCACGTTCAGCTTTCATTGCTTCATGCTCAGCTTTCATCTTTTCACGCAGCTCTTCTTTACGCTGTTCGGCGCTAGTTTTGGTGTCTTCTTTCTTTTCATCGCTTTGCGCATGAGCTGCCAATGGCATGGCTAAACTGATACCCAAAACAAGTAATGTAATTAAACGGTTCATTGTCGCTACCTCCGTTTCAATGATATGGACATTGTACCAATTTTAGACAGTATTTGGGCGGCAAAGTGTCAAGATACTGAAAGTTTGCTTTTATTTTACAAATTAGACATGCTGCGACATGACATGTCGCAGGTCGGGTGTAACTTTGCTTAAGACAACACTGAAGTAGAAACGGAGTTCAAACACATGCAAACGGTACTGCGCTACTTGTTAATGTTGCGTCATATACCAAAGCAACCACAAAAGATTGATGTGAATACGCTGCGTGAAAGACTCGCTGAACAAGGGGTAGACGTAAGCGTACGAACGATACAGCGCAATCTGATTGAGTTGTCCGAGGTATTCCCACTCACCACCGACGAGCGCAATAAGCCTTTCGGTTGGAGCTTGATGAGTGATGCAGCCATCGCACCTTTAGTTCCCAGCATCATGTTAGAGCGCACTACGCAGCAGAACGGTAATGATAGTGCCAAAGACGGTGCGCTTGAAACTGTGCAACTCGAGCTAAGATGTGATGCTGAATTGAAGTCGCACTTTGAATCCTTTCCATTAAACGAAACGCAGCGCTTAAAAACTAACGGCGAAGGTATTTTGCTCACAGTAGAAGTAGCGCATACAGATAAACTTCTTGCTTGGCTGTTAAGTTATGGTGCGCGTATCGAAGTGTTAGAGCCGGAAGCTTTGCGTCAGCAAGTTACTGAGCAAGTGGCTATTATGCGTCGCTATTACGAGGTTGATTGACGCAGGCGATCGGCACTCCCTTCTAATTCCAGTAACCAAGCCTTTTTATCAAGTCCTCCGGCATAACCGGTGAGGGTGCCGTTCGCACCAATTACGCGATGACATGGAATCACAATCGCCACTGGGTTATTGCGATTCGCCATGCCGACCGCGCGCATGCCTTTGGGCGAGCCAATACGTTTGGCAATTTCGCCATAACTGGCTAGTTGGCCATGCTCGATACCGCGCAGCGCCTGCCATACCTTTTGCTGGAACTCAGTACCCTGCGGTTGCAACGGAAATTCGAACACTATTCGGGAACCGGAAAAATACTCCTGTAACTCGCGTTTGACTTGCGCAAGCAACGGCACATCGTCATCGATCGAGGTGGGCTTGTCGGTGAACTCAATGGAAGTTACAGCCTGCGAATTACAGGTGATGCATAACGGTCCGAGAGGCGTCGCCATACTTGCTTGATAAACGGTGTCCATGCTATTGATGTGCCCTTACCCAAATCATGTTTCAATACTCAACAGTATAGTTGAGAGCAGCCAAGCGAACAAAGAGAAGAAAAAATGAACTGGCGAAATTTTCAATTAGGTCCTGCAGCGCTGGTGGCAGCAGCATTCATTGGTCCTGGAACGGTGGTCACCGCGTCACTCGCGGGAGCGAATTTTGGCTACGCACTGTTATGGGCGTTGGCATTTTCAGTCATCGCCACGTTGATCTTACAAGAGATGGCAGCGCGGCTCGGGGTGGTAACTCGACAAGGTTTGGGGGAGGCCATACGCGAGCAAATTCAACGACCTGCTATACGTTGGACGGCAATGGCACTGGTGATCAGCGCTGTGGTCATTGGTAACAGCGTCTATCAAGGCGGTAACTTAAGCGGCGCAAGCTTGGGTGTTGAAGCACTGATAGGAAGTGCTGCGAGCTGGTTACCTTTAATTCTGGGTGTCTTGGCTGCGTTATTGCTCTGGAGCGGTAATTACCAATTGCTTGAGCGGGTCCTGATTGGCTTGGTCATGCTGATGAGCTTCGCCTTCATTGCGAGTTTTTTGCTAGTGCAACCGGATTGGTCAGCGTTCTTTAGTGGCTTATTTATTCCGTCTATTCCCAGCGGAAGTTTGCTAACGGTGGTGGCATTGATCGGCACTACGGTAGTGCCGTATAACTTGTTTTTACACGCTGCGAGCTCAGCGCAAAAATGGCGTGGCGCAGAGGATTTACCAAGGGCCCGTGGCGATTTGGTGGTGTCGATTCCATTAGGTGGACTCATCTCCATTGCGATTGTGTCGACCGCTGCTGCCGCGTTCTTTGGTCAAGCTGTTCAACTTGAAGGTGCCGCAGACCTCAGTGCTTCGTTGCGACCTGTCGCTGGTGAAGGAGCGACGTGGCTCATGGGCATTGGTTTATTTGCAGCTGGACTATCGTCGTCGCTCACCGCTCCGCTCGCTTCAGCTTATGCTTTAAGTGGTATTCTAGGTTATGGTGGGCAATTAAAGAGTTGGCCGTTTCGCATCACTTGGCTTGCCATCATAGCGATTGGCACGCTGATTGCGTCGGCTGGTATACGTCCGGTCGAAGTGATTATGTTCGCGCAAGTAGCGAATGGCTTGTTATTACCCATTATGGCGCTGTTTTTATTGTGGGCCTGTAATCAGCAACGCCTTGGTGAGCATCGTAATAGTTTGCTGCAGAACGTTGCAGCAGTTGCAGTGGTGGTGGTGGCGATAGGTTTGGGCTTGCGCAGTGTTGGCGCGGCTTTGCAGTGGTGGTAGTCAGTTACCGAACAGCATTTCGAGCTCAATGCCGACTAGCCAACGGGGGCCACGGGATTCATCGAGGCGCTCGCGCGGATAATGGAGTCCGATCCAACTTTCTAAGTACAACCAATCGCGCAAGAAACGTGATCGGTGCAAGCCGCGCAGACCATAATCTTGTAATGGAACTTCGGCTTCTGTCTCGCCGTACCACCATAGCTCGGCACCAAGTGCGCGCTCGTAATCGTACAAATAATAGATTTTTTCTGAGGCATGCCAGCGCACACCCTCGGTGCGTTCGGCAAAGGTGCCGCGAACCCAGAATTTATTGAACCAGTTTTCACTTAATACGAAATCATGTTCGATGGTCTGGGCGATACCAAAGCCATCGCTATCGCGCCAAAAGCCGACCGTTTGCCAATGCAACTCGCTGCGGTCATTGATCACACTGTCGAATCGATAACGAGCACGGACGTAGGGGTCGGCATTGATGCCTCCGCGCAAGCCAGCACCAAATGAGAGTTTGTGCTGCTCGTCAATCATCGGGTCAAAACCAAGTCCCACCATCCACTCTTCATCACTATCGTCGCGTTGGATGACAGTGGGACGAGTGGCTTGTTGGTCGTTGATAAAATCATCGAAGTCGCCACGTCCAACCATGGCAGAAAAACGCCGTTCGGCATGGGGCAGAATCACTCGTGCACGAAAGCTGGAGTCAATATCCCAACCGTCGTACTCATCCCATTCGGGGCGAATACTGAAACTGCCGTAAACATCTTCGTAATCTTCAGGATTCACTTTGTCGGTGAAGAAGGAATCGAGCCAAGCCGCCGTGGAACTTACGGTAGAGTGAATGCCGCTGCGCATACTATCGAGCATGGGCTGCTCAATTTTATCTTGGTCTTCAGGCTTAGGTTTGTCTTTGTTGTCTTGCGCGTAGGCCGAGTTAGCGCTCACTACTAAGCTGATAACAGCGAGTAGCTGCAAACACCTTCTAATGTTGTGATAGCGGCACCACATTGCGCAAATCTCCTTGTTTGATGTTATTGAACATACAAGGAATTTACGCAATGCGCCAGTTAAGGAAAGTTAAATACTCACGCGCTTGTAGTTGCGGTACTCAGGACGCCAGAAGTGCTTCTCAATGCGTTCACGCAGCATCTCATCACTAATCTCCAGAGCATGCCCCTGTTGCTGTGCTACCTTGCCCACCGCAAACGCAATTTGTTTACTCAGTTCAGCGACCTGAGTGAGCGGTGGCAGAATCGCTTCACTTTCACCATTTGCTCGCGGTGAGGCTTCGGCAAGCGTGTTGCTTGCCGCCATCAACATTTCGTCACTAATGATGCGCGCTTTCACCGCTAACACACCCAAGCCAATGCCCGGGAAGATGTAACTGTTGTTGCACTGGGCAATCGGATAGCGCTTGCCGTTATATTTGACCGGTGAATAAGGGCTGCCCGTAGCGACAATGGCGTCACCGTCGGTCCATTCAATAACATGCGCAGGGTGCGCCTCGATTTGCCGTGACGGATTCGACAGCGGAAAAATAATCGGTTGCGGCGTGTGCTTATGCATCGCACGAATCACTTGTTCAGTGAACAACCCAGGCTGCCCTGAAACCCCAATCAGCACGGTAGGTCTGCCGCAATGCATTACGTCCAACAACGAGGCGTATTCGCCACTGTACTGCCAGTCAGCGAGGTCTGTTTGCGTTTGCACCAGTGCTTGTTGGAAATCGCGTAAACCTTCCATGCCCTCGGTCAGCAAGCCGAAGCGATCTACCATATAGACACGCTGGCGCGCTTCGGTATCACTAAGGCCTTCAGCGACCATCTGGGCGATGACCTGCTCGGCGATACCACAACCAGCTGAACCAGCGCCAACGAATGCCACGCGCTGATCTTTCAGGGCGACACCTTTGGCTTTGCAGGCGGCGAGAAGGGTTCCTACCGTAACGGCGGCAGTGCCCTGAATATCGTCATTAAAGCAGCAGAAGTCATCACGATAGCGCTGCAAAATTGGCATCGCATTGGGTTGGGCAAAGTCCTCGAACTGAATCAAGGCTTCTGGCCAACGGCGCCGCGCGGCATGCATGAATTTCTCAATAAACTCATCGTAGCTGGCTTGATCGATACGCTTGTGGCGCGCTCCCATATACATCGGGTCATTGAGAAGCTTTTCATTATTGGTGCCAACGTCGAGGCACACTGGCAAGGTGTAAGCTGGGCTAATACCGCCGCACGCGGTGTAAAGGCTCAATTTACCAATCGGAATGCCCATGCCGCCGATACCTTGGTCACCGAGGCCCAAAATCCGCTCGCCGTCGGTGACGACAATGACTTTTACTTTGCGCTTGGTGGCGTTGCGCAAAATATCGTCAAGCTGATCGCGTTCTTCATATGAGATAAACAACCCACGTGAACTGCGGTAAATATCAGAAAATTGCTCGCAGGCATCACCGACCGTTGGGGTATAAATGATCGGCATCATTTCTTCGAGATTATCTTGTAGTAATCTGTAGAAAAGCGTTTCATTATTATCTTGAATGGCGCGCAGATAGATGTGTTTATTCAGCGCGGTATCGAAGGTTGAGTATTGCAAGTAGCAGCGTTTGACTTGCTCTTCGATGGTTTCGTAGCGCGGAGGCAGTAAACCGGTGAGGTTAAACATGGCTCGCTCTTCTCGAGTAAACGCACTACCTTTGTTGAGTAACGGTGTTTCAAGAAGGTTTGGCCCAGCATAGGGAATGTACAGCGGATTCTTCGACATAGAAGCATTCTCCTGGCGCATACGATAGATGACAAAAATGAGCCGATTATTATGGCAGATATCAGAGAGGAACACATGGAAAATCCGACGTTTGAGGTAAAACTTGAGTTACTCGACAACTACAAGTTCGCAATTGATTTTGGCGAGTTTGGTGAAATTATTACGGACGAGCCAGAGCCTTTAGGTAGCGGTGAAGGACCCAACCCTAGTCGCTTATTAGCGGCCGCGACCGCCAATTGTCTCGCGGCGAGTCTGATGTTTGCCATTCGCAAGTACAAAGGCGATCCCGGCAAAGTAACCGCAAGTGTGCAAGGGCATCTGGAACGGGTCGACGGGCGCTGGCGCGTCACCAGTATGGATGTCGAATTGAAACTCGGTAACAGTGCCGCCAACTTAGACAAACTCGACCGAGTGTTAGCGCAGTTTGAGGACTTTTGTGTGGTCACTCAAAGTGTACGCAGTGGGATCGAGGTCAATGTGCAAGTGCGCGATCACGATGGCACAGGGATTGCTTTGCCCGACACCAGTGACGATTAATTTTAGCCAAAGAGCTGTGCGCCGGGGTTGCTGAGAATCCAACTGGTCAGAATGTATTTATCATTCGAAACCGGTGTGCAGCCGCGGTGCGTATGGGTGAAATAGCCGGGCGCAATGACCATGCGCCCTTGTTTAGGCTGAATACTGCGCTGTTGATAATAAAAATCAGTGGTCCCACCTTCGGCTACATCATTTAGATAGAACATAAACAAAAGCGTTCGGTGCAACGCTTCATAGCCCTGCTGTTCCGGAAATACTTCGCAGTGCCAGTAGTTGTAGTTACCTTGTCCGCGCAGGTATTTTTGTGCCTGAATCGGGCCTAAGCGATAAAGTAATCGCATGTATGCCGCTTCGTTCCCTGCTGCCACTTCATCAAAGTTTTCGTGGGTAAGCGCAACGGCTTCACCGGTTTGGGGATGCTGAACTTGCAGCGCAACTGGAGCAATCAAGGCAAAGCGATACTTTTTAAAATACTCGATCGCACAACGTTCGGTCGCCTGAATAATTTCCTGCAGTAACGGTTGATACTCGGGGTGCTGGTTGAGATACAGATCCGTACTCTGCTTTTTGCTCGGGTCAACACCGCCGCCAGTGCGTCCTTGCTGCAAATGCGGACTTTGCTCAAATGTTTGAATCATGCGTTGGCAAAGCTCGGGACTAAGCGCATCGTCATAGACTTCAATAAAATCGTTTCTTATTGTCATTTTTGCGTTACTTCATCAATCTCGTTTGCTATGAATTCGTGCGGTGTCGTTCATCGTTAACACTTTATGATCTCAATTGCGTCATCGTCAACGTGCCGCGCAACCGCATCGAGTTGCGCTGGGGTTGAGTGAAACCAATAGTCGATGTGCTGGCTTGGAATAATAAGTGGCATGCGATCATGATAAGCCGCGCAGGTTGGCGTCGGTGCCGTAGTAAAGGTCACGAGTTCCGGTCCTTGTTCGCCCTTAAAAACGATGCCTGCCATCAACAATGGCTGCTGGTTGCGCGCGCTAAACAAATATTTTTGTTTGCGCTCATTCTCCAGCCGCCATTCATACCAACCGCTCACCGGTATCAGACAGCGCGATTCGGCATATGCACGTTTAAAAGTAGCTTTCTGTGCTGCAGTCTCAATTTTCGCGTTGATTAAAATATGCTTGGCCCACTTGGGCTGAATCCCCCAGTGAGTCGTCACCTGAAGCAAGCCTTTATGACTCGACATGATGACATCAACGCGCTGTGTGGGGCGCAAATCACTGTTGTCTATGGTTTGAAAATCAAGCCCGAGTTGCTCTTGTAGGTATTGCGTAATCGGCGCTGCAATCACATTCATTCGGCCACACATAAAAATCTCCGAAGCTCGACTATAGTTTGGCTAATAGTTAAGCAAAATAGCAAAAAGAACTAGCCACGCGTAGGTCAAATGTGGTCAAAATAGAAAGTGAAAGCGTATCCCTAGCGACAAGGAGGACGAATGACTTATATCCATGACAGTATTGAACAATTACGTAAGAGTAGCCCTGCACAAACTGAGTTTTACCAAGCAGTTGAAGAAATCCTTGAATCGCTAGCACCACTGCTCGAAAAGAACCCAAAATATCGTCAGCACTCGATTATCGAACGTATGTTGGAACCGGAGCGGCAACTGATGTTCCGCGTCACTTGGGTTGATGATGATGGCAAAGTACAAGTTAACAAAGGCTATCGTATTGAATTCAATTCGGCCTTAGGTCCCTACAAAGGCGGTCTGCGGTTTCATCCGAGTGTGAACGCAAGCATCGTAAAGTTTCTTGGCTTTGAACAAATTTTTAAGAATGCGCTGACAGGTTTGCCGATTGGCGGTGGCAAGGGCGGTGCCAACTTCGATCCGAAAGGTAAGTCGGACGGCGAAATTATGCGTTTTTGCCAAGCGTTTATGACAGAGCTGTATCGGCATATTGGACCGAACACTGATGTCCCAGCCGGTGATATTGGCGTTGGTACCCGCGAAATCGGTTATATGTTCGGACAGTACAAGCGTATCGTCAATCGCTTCGATGGCGTATTAACCGGTAAAAGTACACTTTGGGGTGGCTCTGCGTTGCGTGTCGAAGCGACGGGTTATGGTTGCGTGTACTTCGCTCAACACATGCTTGAAGACGCTGATGATACGCTCGAAGACAAGAAGTGTTTGGTGTCGGGTTCGGGGAATGTTGCCATTTACACCATGGAAAAACTCTACGAGCTAGGCGCTAAACCCATCGCATGTTCCGACTCCAGTGGCACCCTTTATCATGAAAACGGCATTGATCTCGACTTGGTGAAGGAGATCAAACAAGTGCGAAATGGTCGTTTGAAAGAATATCTAGAAACCCACGATGATGCTGAATACACCTCTAGTGATGACTATCCTGAAGATGGCCAACAAATTTGGCGTTACACAGCTGATTTAGCATTTCCCTGTGCAACCCAGAATGAGCTGAACGAGCAAGACGCCCAATGTTTATTAGAGAATGGTGTAAAAGCTGTAATTGAAGGCGCCAATATGCCATGTACCAACAAAGCCATCGATTTGTTGATCGAACAACAGGTGCTGTTTGGTCCCGCCAAAGCCGCTAATGCTGGAGGGGTTGCCACCAGCCAGCTCGAAATGGCGCAGAACTCGAGCATGACCCGCTGGAGTCGTGACGAAGTGGATGAAAAATTGAAGGACATCATGCAACGTATTTATCAAGATGCGAAGCGTACGGCGGAAGAATTTGACGCACCGAAAAACCTTGCGTTAGGTGCGAACATCGCCGGGTTCCGTCGGGTTGCTGACGCCATGATAGCGCAAGGCGTGGTGTAATGCGTGAGGATGCCGCAGCGGTGAGTATCGAACGTTGGGCAGGCCTCATTACTTGGGGTCTGCTCAGCGTTATCGTGTTGTGGCTGTACGCCGATGATTTGCCCAATGGTTTAAGGGATCCGCGTTGGTTCATCAGCGTGGCGCTGCTGTTGGGTTTCATTGTGTTGTTTGCGCTGGCGACCCGTGAGCGAGCCTTCCAGCGCGAACCGCAGACCCGGACGCTTCTGGTATGCCTGCAGCTCGCCTTCATTTATCCACTGTTCTGGCTAACACCCTATAATTTCTTAGCAATTCTGTTAACCATGTGGAGCGCGCAGTTACCTATTTTCATGACGGTGCGTAAAGCGGCATTGGTCGCTCTTGCTGCTTCTGTCGTATTTGGTGCGATCTATCAGTGGCGCTGGCAAATGGACGATGCTTGGTTGTCAGCCTTGTTATTTTGGGCGTTTCATTTATTCGCGATTACTATGACTGCCAGCCAATTGCGTGAACAACGGAGTCGTGCGCGCGAGCAACAGCTCAACCGCGAACTCCGTGCCACGCAAGCGCTGCTTAGCGAAGCGAGTCGGCAACAAGAGC
Source organism: Pseudidiomarina salilacus (assembly GCF_047323925.1). Lineage (GTDB taxonomy): Bacteria > Pseudomonadota > Gammaproteobacteria > Enterobacterales > Alteromonadaceae > Pseudidiomarina > Pseudidiomarina salilacus. The sequence goes on along the minus strand of NZ_CP178752.1, from coordinate 71,581 downwards.
GGACTCGGATCGCGCGTAATATTCATGATTTATTGGGACATCACTTGACCGCTTTGAGTATTCATTTGCAGGTGGCGGAGCGCAAATCAACAGCAGAAGCACAGCAAATGGTGCGCGAAAGTCAGCGCATTGCCAAACTACTACTGGCAGACGTTCGTGAAGCAGTGGCGGAGCTGCGCGATAACGAACAGCTCGACATTCGCGAAGCACTCAATGCACTCACGGGCACTATCGATGGTCGCGTTATTACGTTGCAGATGGATAGCACGGTACAGGTGACCGATGTGGAGATTGCCGATGCCATTGTGAAGGCCGCGCAAGAGGGAGTCACAAACTTCCTACGCCATTCCCGTGGTAATGCAATGACCATCGCTCTGATGACCCAAGCCGATCGTGGCTTGGTGTTGGAATTGCGCGACAATGGGAACGTTGCGCCCGAGCTGAGCAAAGGCAATGGTCTGCATGGCATGTACGAGCGCTTCGCTGCGGTTGGTGGTGAATGCCACATTGATACCCGTGAAGGTATGTGCATTCGCTGTTCGATCCCGCTGGAGGTGCTATGACCATTCGGGTGTTGCTGGTCGATGATCAAATGCTAGTGCGCCAAGGTTTACAAAGCTTGTTGGCGCTAGCAGAAGATATCGAAGTCGTTGGCACTGCCGCGGACGGCGAGGTTGCCATAAATTTTCTGCTGGAACAGACGGTTGATGTGGTGCTGATGGATATTCGCATGCCCCGGTGCGATGGCTTACAGGCTCTGGCGTTGCTTCGCGAAAAGCAAATGGACATTCCGGTGTTGATGCTGACCACCTTTGACGATCATCACAGCATCATGACGGCAATTCGGGCTGGCGCTAAAGGATATTTGTTAAAAGATGTTTCGTTGGAAACCTTGGTAGAAGCTATTCGCTGTCTACAGAATGGCGGCACCTGGTTGCAACCAAGTCTGACCGAGCGCTTATTGATCGATTTGCAAACAGCCCCGCACTCCGACACCAGCGAACTTGCTGAGCCCTTGTCGGACAAGGAGCTTGAGGTACTGCGATTGATGGCTGCTGGACTTAGCAATCAAGAAATCGCTGAAGCCTTGCACAAATCAACCGGCACCGTGAAGAATCAAGTGTCCACTGTACTTGCCAAGCTTGGCGTGCAAGACCGCACGCGTGCAGTGCTGAAAGCCCTTGAGCTAGGGCTGCTAGTGCGTTGACTTTTTGCCGCGACAAAGCAATGATGAAGCAACCTAGTTAACAGTAATCAAACTATTCTAACAACGAGTCCTAACATGAAAAAATCATTAATCGCGCTGGCCCTATTCAGCTCTATGGCTGCGGCCGACGAAGGCATGTGGATGCCACAACAGCTGCCGGAAATTGCTGACAAGCTTAAAGCTGCTGGCTTGCAGCTTGATCCAAGTGAACTGACCCAATTGACAGAATTTCCGATGGGTGCCGTGGTGAGCCTTGGCGGCTGTTCGGCGTCATTTGTGTCACCGCAGGGCCTAGTTGTGACCAATCACCACTGTGTGTACGGCAGCATCGCGTATAACTCTACACCTGAGAATGACTTGTTGGCGAACGGCTTTCTTGCCACAAGCCTTGAAGATGAAGTTTCAGCATCGCCAGGCTCGCGCATCTATGTGACCAAGGCAGTTGAAAACGTCACTGATCGGGTGATTGATGATGCGACGGCGCAACTCGAAGGTAAGGCGCGAGTCGATGCTATCGAAAACGCCTACAAAACCATCGTTGCCGAGTGTGAACAAGACGCTGGCCATCGTTGCAGCGTTTCTTCGTTTTACGGTGGCTTGGAATACTACCTCATCAAGCAGCTAGAAATTAAAGATGTGCGTTTGGTACACGCGCCAGCCGAAGGTGTTGGTAAATTTGGTGGTGATACAGATAACTGGATGTGGCCGCGCCATACCGGTGATTATGCGTTTTATCGCGCGTATGTCAGCCCGGAAGGTGAATCAGCAGAATTCTCAGAAGACAACGTCCCTTATCAGCCAGATTTCCACTTGAGAATTGCACAAGAACCGCTTAACGAGGGTGATTTTGTGATGGCAATTGGCTATCCGGGACGCACTAACCGTCACCGTTTACCAAGCGAAGTAGAAAACACTTTTGAGTGGAGCTATCCGCAACTGGTTGAGCGTTTTCAGGACAATCTGGCCATCATTGCTGAGCAAACTGCCGAGAATAAAGACGCAGAATTGAAATATGCAAGTCGTGTTGCAGGTTTAAACAACTATCTGAAGAACCGTCAAGGCATGTTAGACAGTTATGCCAACACCGATTTGCTCGAACGCAAGCAAGCCGAGCATGAAGCTTTGAGTGCTTGGGTGAACAGTAGTGATGACAACCGCGAAGCTTATGCTGAAGATTTGGCAGCGATTGAGCAGTTGTTGGCGCAAAGCCAAGACGAAGACCGTGAGAGCTATTATCGCTCGTTGGCGACCCCACGTCTGTTGGGGATGGCACAAGTCTTGTACAAACTGAGCCAAGAGCAAGCCAAACCTGATGCTGAGCGCGAAGTGGGCTATCAAGAGCGTGATTTACCGCGTTATCAAGCTTATGTAGCAGGTATGGATCGTAGTTTCGATGCGGAAGTCGAAATGGCATTGGATTTCTACAATCTGAAAAACTATTTGCGAGTTCCAGCCGAGCAACGCGATGCTGAGTTCGATGCGGCATTGGGTTTAGCAGCGCAAATGAGCGACGCCGAGCTGCGTGAATTGATTAAAAGCTGGTACGCGGATACCGCTTTGACTGAGCTGGATACCCGCAATGAATTATTAGCCGCAACGCCAAGTCAGTTTGCCGACCATCAAGATGTGTTCGTGCAAGCGGCAGTGAAGCTCTACCCAGAGCAGCAAGCACAAGAAGATGAAGCAGAAGAGCTTGCTGGGCAAATTCAACAAGCGTACGCGAACTACATGCGTGCAAAAATTGCTTTTATGCTTGAGCAAGGCGAAGCTGTGTATCCAGATGCCAACAGTACGTTGCGTGTGACCTACGGTAACGTTACCGGTCGCGACCACGGCACCTACGATGGTACTGCATGGACGGCATTTACGACACTGCGCGGTATTCAGCAAAAAGCGACGGGTGAAGGTGAGTTCAATGCGCCACAAGCGCAACTGGATGCCATCGCCGCCAAAGACTACGGCGATTATTACGTAGAGAGCTTAGACTCGGTGCCGGTGAACTACCTTGCCACCCTTGATATTACTGGTGGTAACTCTGGCTCAGCAGTATTGAATGGCAACGCTGAACTGGTTGGTTTAGCGTTCGATGGTACCTTGGATTCGATTATTTCGGACTGGGATTTCAATATTGATAATACGCGTTCGATTCAGGTCGACAGCCGTTTCATGTTGTGGCAAATGCAACATGTGGATGATGCCGATAACCTGCTGAAAGAGCTAGGTATTCAGTAATTCAATCGCAACTCCAAACGAAACACCGCCAACTGGCGGTGTTTTCTTTTCGGCATCTTTACATTGGCTTGGTCACGAAATAGCCGTAGCGACCGTCTATACTTGTACAGGTAGTCAGACTACCCGCCAAACGGAGGCTTGATAATGAAATCCACACGCAAGGCAAAACTGCCTCTGCTGCAGCTAAGTGTTATTGGCTTAGCTTTAGCAAGCTCAGTTGGCTGTACAGCGATGAATACTGCACATGCCGAACCTGACCGTCATCGCACCAGTGCAGATTATGGTACTTATGAGCAAGCTGAACTTGATAGCTTGTTGGCACCCATTGCGCTCTATCCTGATAGTTTACTGTCACATATTCTGATTGCTGCGACTTACCCTTTGGAAGTTGTACAAGCTGAGCGATGGTTGAGTGAACGTGAACATCTGTCACCGGAGCAAGCATTGGCAGCTGCGGATGAAGAAGCTTGGGATCCGAGTGTCAAGGCTCTAGTTGCAACCCCCGACGTAGTGCGTCGCATGAGTGAAGACCTTGAATGGACGCAAGCGGTTGGTGAAGCCTTTATCGCGCAGCAAGAAGATGTTTTGGCCAGTATTCAGTTACTCCGAGACCGAGCGTATGTGGCCGGTAACTTGCGCGGTGATGATGACATCAAAGTGGTGCGCGAGCCGCAGCAAATTCGCATTGAAACGGTGCGCACTGAATATGTCTATGTACCCGTATACGATGCCCGCTATGTCTACGGACCTTGGTGGCATCACAGTATGCCGGTGTATTGGTCACGTCCCGGTTTAACGGTCAGTATTGGCTCCGGCATTCGTTGGTCATTTTCGTATCACGTACCAAGTTGGTATTTCTTTAGTGATTTTTATTGGCCGAGCCGCCATGTCGTGGTGCATCATCACCATTATTATGAACGTGATCGTCGTGATCGTCGTGATCGGTGGGACCGTCGCTATCGGCCGCATCCACGCGATGGTGAACGCTGGCGCCATGATCCGCGGCACCGTCGCAATGTTGATTACCGCCACCCAGACTTGGTACGTAATCCGCCGCGCTATAGTGACCCCGATGATCGCGTGGTCGGTGCACCAGTTGAGCGTGAGCGCCCACCGCAAGTGGAAATTCGCCGTCGCTTATTAGAAGCTGAAGCGCAACCCATTCTGCGCCGTAGCGAGACGCCAACCCGTAAGTACGCGGGTGAGGTTGAGCAGAAGCCTGTTCGTGGTGATGTGCGTCAGCAACCAGTCTATGAACGCGAGCGCAAAGAGCCGGTGATGCGCCAACAGCCTGTCCGCGCCAAACCAGAACCACGTGTGGTGCGACAACAGCCGCGATTCGAACGCAAAGAGCCGGTGATGCGTCAGCAGCCTGCCCCTGTCGTCCGTCAGCCAGTGCAGATGAAGCAACAGCAGCCGGTCATGCGGCAACAGCCAGCGCGGCCGGTGAAGCAGCCTGCGGCACAACCGAGTAAAAAGGCGCGTGACGCAAGCAGTATCGATTAAGGGTGGGTATGGCACATCGCAAACCGAATTTACCGAGTAAAATCTGTCCGGTGTGTCAGCGTCCTTTTAATTGGCGAAAAAAATGGGAGCGCGATTGGGAACAAGTAAAGTACTGTTCCCAACGTTGCTCCCGACACAGGAAGGAGGGTTAATTACTGCTTCTTCATCGTTTGATGAAAATCGCTTAGACTTTCTACCAGTGTTTGCCCCTCAAAGTCAGCGAAAGGTTGATCCGCGAACTTGGTACCACGCATTTGCACGCTTACACGCGGCGCTTCATCGTTGCGCAGCGTATCCCAGTAGAACTGCTTCACATCTTCAAGGGTGACATTTTCAACCGCAGTGATGAGCTGTTGACGGCTATCGTAATCATAATTCTCACGATACCAATCGGCGATGATTGAGCCGATCTCGTCCTGCAAGTTCTTCGGTGGTTCTTTCAGGGTTACCAAAGTACTGGCTTTCAACTGCTCAAACTCTTCTTGGCTGAGCTCATTGAGTTCGGCTTCATACTCGACTTTAAAGTCATCAAAACGCTGCTGCATATCCGCAACACCTTTCACCGGTGTTTGGATGTACAGCACGAATGCGGTGTAATCTTCGAGTTTGCTGCTGCTAGCACCGACGGCATAGGCGAGTTGCTCTTCTGTACGCAAGCGGTCGAAGGCGATAGTGCTTAAGTGCTCTTGCAAGATAGTACCAGCGGCTTGCGTGGCAAAGCCCGGCGTTAGGTTGATGTGCGCATCAACCATGCCGACATCAGCAACTTCAATATCTTGCTGCACGACAATGCGCTGACCAGCTTCAGGTAACCAAGCACCCGAACGAACATAGTCGGTCACCTCGCGATCGCTTGGCAATGCCTGTGTGATCTCGTCAGCAACCGTCGTGAGGGTGGCTTGGTCGTAGTTGCCAAAAGCAAAGACGCGCACATGATTGCTACCTAAAAACTCAGGAATAAACGCGGTTAAATCGTCAGCGCTCAAGCCTTGCGCAGTCTCAATGAGGGTGTCGATGTCATAATTCCCCTCGCGTAGCAGGCGGTTATAGGCGCCAAACGCTTGGTAGAACGGGAACTGTTTACCTTGGTTGCGCAGACCACGAACCATACGATCAACTGCTTGGGCAAAGGCTTGCGGTTCAACGTTAATGGCTAAGCCATCGAGTGCTCGCTCAAGCAATTGTGGTTGTTTGTCAGTAAAACCACCCACTCGGAGTGACAGGCCGGTACCAGAGGATAAGCGCATTTGCATACCAGCAATACCTGCTTCCGTTGCGAGCGCACTATTCTGTAAGGTATAAAGGTCACGCCACAAGCCTAATAGCACATCAGCCTCGACCGATTGTAACGGCGCAGCACTGTTCATGCTGATTTCAAGCACACCGCGCGGTTGGTCGGCGAATTCTTGTGACGGGTAGTGCCATACGGTTAAGGCATCGGTTTCTACCACAACTTCCGGCGCTGTGCGCGACGCGTCAGCTACGATATCAAAGTTTTCTGGCAGCATGCGGTTCACTGCTGGTAAGTTCATTGCAATCGGTAACTCACCATTCCAGCTTGCTTGCTCTTCTGCGGTGATATCCACCACTTGGTACTTGCCATCGTAGTAATAAAGCTCGCTGTCACTTGGCTCCTGCTTACTTACGTACCATACCCGTAGACGCTCTGGCGTGAGCTGATCAAGCACAGCATTAATTGCTTCGGCGTCGAAACGCTCGTAGTGATAAGGCGCAGCGATCGCCATGTTAGCAGGCACATTCTGCATTGCTTCTGCCAAGTTAGACACGTAACCAAACTCATCAGATTTTTCTAAGAAGCGGAACTGATTATCCAAGCTGGTTTTAATTTCGCTGTAGTACTTCTCGTCAACGCCTTGTTGTTTGATAAGGTCTATGTACTGCAACAACGCTGAGGTAATCATTTCGCGCTGCTGCATACCTGCGTCGGTGAGATTCACTTCGATTTGTAGCGTCCCGTAGTTACCATAATAAGTCGGGCTTGCTGAGGCATTAAGGCTTGAAATAAGTCCTAAATTCTTTAACTCGTAGGCAGGTGCGCCTGGCATCTCGGAGCCAATCAGGTAAGTAATAAATTCGTTAGGTTTGACGGCAAATTGCTCGCTGTTGTCATCGATAATGAACTCTAAGCGCAACTGTTTAACGTCCTGGTTTGGCACATAATGAATGCGTTTACCGCCCACTTCAGCAAAATCGATAGCGGTGCTGACCGTCGGTTCTTCAATTTCTTTGTTCTCAATCGAGCTAAAATGTTTGACCGCGAGTTGCTCTAATTCTTCCAGCGACTGATTACCAATCATCGCGACTTTCATAATATTGGCAGAATAATAGCGCTCATAAAAAGCCACGGTTTCGGGGTGCAGTTCACTACCTTCTTTATCGCCCAGCGACTCAAGGTTACCAATTAAGAAACGATTCGCAGGATGGTCGCCGAGTAAGTTACGTGCCAGTTTGAATTGACCGAAAAAGTCCATTTCGCGGCGCATTGACCATTCGGCGTTTACTGCATTCTTTTCTTTCTCGGTGTATTCCGGATATAACATCGGTGCTTTGAAAAAGTCAGAGAAGCGCGCTAATGCTTCGTCTACTGCATCGTTGTTCACGCTGAACATGTAGTTAGTAATGTCTAGCCAAGTGTAGGCATTTTGCGACCCACCATTGGCTGACATAAAGGTCGAGTAACCTTTGGTATCAGGATAGTTTTCGGTACCCAAGAACAGCATGTGTTCAAGATAATGCGCCATCCCTTGTTGCGTCATTGGGTCTTGTAATAAACCAACCCCGACACTCAAGGATGCCGCTGATTTTTCCGTTTTCGGATCGGAAATCAGCATCACTTCAAGTTGATTCGGCAACACAATGGTCTTGTAACTGCGATCATCATTGGGAGACTTGATTACCGTAGACGCATCAGCCTGTTGTGCCGGTTGTTCAACTGCAGTTGTTGGCGCTTCGGTAGTGGCAGTACCACAACCGCTGAGCAATGCGAGACTAATCGCACTACTGAGTAAGAGTTTCTTCATGTCTGTTCCCTAATTTTGCAAAGGTATTAAACGGTTTTAAGTACTTGGCAGTTTAGAGCGAAGAGGACCAGAAGTGGATGATTTATGCGTAATTCCCAGAACTGCTTTGTAACAAAATTTATGCAGTTGCTAGCTCAACGCGATTGCGACCGTTTTCCTTGGCGCAATAAAGCGCACGGTCGGCTTGAATCAGTGCCTGTTCGATGGATTTATTCGGGTTGTAGTCGGCGACACCAAAACTCATGGTCAGCGTGAGATTTTGAAAGTGTTTGGTTGCAGCGATGCCTTTACGTAATTGTTCGCAATAATCGCGTGCCTCTGTGAGGGTGAAATTCGGGAGGATTAATAAGAACTCTTCACCGCCCCAACGACCAATCAATGCGCGCTCTCGAGTGAATTCACGCAATTGGCGTGCGGCGTTTTGTAAGATCTTATCCCCTTGAATATGACCAAATTGATCGTTGATTTCTTTGAAGTGGTCGATGTCGATGATAACGATACAGGCTTGTTTTAAGGCACCGCTTTGCATGCGTACCTGCAAATCGCTAAGCAGAGTATCAAGGTGGCTGCGGTTGTAAAGGGAGGTGAGTTTGTCGGTAATCGATTGCAGTTTAAGCTCGCGGTAAGCGGTTTCGCGTGAGCCTTCGTAAAAGCGGTAAATAAACCATAGAGCGACGCAAACTTCGAGCACATTGAGCACGGCGCCAAGCCCTAGAGTTTCGGGTTGGGGGCGGTCAATTTGCTGCGCTATAAAATAGACAGTGTAGGCAAACAACAGCGCACTGAGTAACGCACCCATGCGACGGCCCAACAGGAAAAACACAATCGGCGGTACAATCATCACCCATAACACCGAGTAGTTCTGCCCTTCAGCGATATTGATAAACATCACTACATTAAAAATGACAGCTAAACAAGCCAACCAGGACGTTCTATTGAGCTTCGCCTCGTCGTTAAAATACAGCAACAGCAGAGCTGCGGCAGCAAAGCTGATAAAGTTAAAGCTGGCAATTAAATAGGCATTAAAAACGAAAACATTGAGCGCACCAATCAGCAATGAAAATACCAGCATGATGCGGAGTACCGCACGAAGCAGGGTACTCTGATGACGGACTGAATGTTCTGATTGCAACGATGCGCTATGCTGCATAACTAAGCGTCTTCAGTTTTTATCCTTTTGCCCCACCTCTGTTTCGCATAGCGGCGCAGGCTCGGAATGGTATCGGTTTCATCCATAATAGGCTGACCAAGAATAGTTTCGATAATATCCTCAAGAGTAATCAACCCCATCCAAGTGCCATGTTCGTCGAACACCACTGCCATGTGCTGACGGGTTTCCAGAAAGCGCGTAAGTAGGCTTTCAAGGTCAATACTGGGGCTGACGACTTCAACTTCACGCAGCAAATTGCTGACTTTTTCGTGGCGATGGGATTCTAAAGCTTCATTGCGCAAGATAAGGCCGTGCGGCACTTCGTCTTGATCGATCACCGGAAAGCGCGAATAAGGCATCGATTTGACCTGTTCCAGAAACTCAGCAACGGTACTATCTGGGTGTACCGCTTCACACACCATACGTGGTGTCATTGCTTTGCTCACTTTAATCGCGTGCAGATCCAAAATGTTGCTAATCACTCGCTTTTCGTCATCATCGATGGCATCTTGTTCGTGACCGACAATGGCTAATGCTTTGATTTCTGAGCGTATGTCGATATCGTGTGCATTTCCACCGATGCGTTTAGTGATTTGGTCAGATAACCAGATAAATGGTTTTAAGGAGATGATCATAAAATTCAGCAGCGGTGGTAACACCGGTGCCAAAGAACGCCAAAATTTTGCGCCGATAGTTTTTGGAATGATTTCAGAAAGCACGAGTATGAGCACGGTCATTACTGCTGACGTAATCGCTAGGTAGCCGTCACCAAATACCACGCCGACTTGCGCGCCAACCCCAGCAGCACCCGCGGTGTGCGCAATCGTATTAAGTGTGAGAATCGCAGCAAGTGGTCGATCAATAGTATCTTTGAGCTTCTGTAATTGCTGATGTAACTTGGGGCGGTCGGATTTCAACTGCGCGATATAACTTGGCGTAATCGATAACAGTGCCGCTTCAAGTATCGAGCACAGAAAGGACACGCCTACGGCAATTACAGCAAAAACGATGAGTAAAAGCATTGCAACTCGCTAATAGAAAAAGACCGTGCAAAAATAGCATAAAAGACTGGTATGCCGCTAGTTTTCGTCATGCCAAATTCGGGGGCTAGAGTATGAAATTTAGTTACTTTTACGACCGCGCCGTAGCACGCAAAGGTGAAAAAGAAGTGCAGGAACGACTGCCAAAGTTGGCTCCCGTAGGCTGGCTTGAGCAGCAATCAGATGCCTTTTTTCTAGCTGAAATCACCCGTGGCATTTTTCGTGCGGGCTTTGTTTGGCGCATCATTGACGCGAAATGGCCGGGCTTTGAAGAGGCGTTTAGCGGCTTCGTACCGCTGTACTGGCAGCAAGTGCCGCCCGAGCGACTTGAGCAGCTTGCCGATGACCAGCGCATAGTGCGCAATTGGCAAAAAATAGAAACAGTACCGGTGAATGCGCGCATGATTGTCGAAGCGAGCGAGAGCCACGGAAGTTTTGGTAAGTTTTTGGCGCAATGGCCGAGTGCCGACCAATTCGGTCTATTGCAGCACTTCAAGGAACATGGTGCGCGGCTTGCTGGCGCAACACCGCAATTTTTCCTGCGTCGCATTGGCTGGGACGGCTTTATTTTATCCAGCGATGTCGTGACCGCATTACGTAATCATCGGTTGCTGGAGGCCTCGCCAACGAGTAAAAAAGGTTTGCAGCAAGCGCAACACTGGTTCAATCAATGGCATGACGAAACCGGTCTGCCCTATAGCCATCTGTCGCGCATCGTTTCCCTCACCATTGACGCGCGTGCCGCTGAGCGTCCCACGAAAAAAGTCTAAGTAAAATTTGACAGCTTCGATTACATGTGTAATCTTTTTGATTACAAACGTAATCGAAAGGTGTCTTATGATTGAAATTAGCAATGCCGAATTGGCTGTTATGAAAGTGCTGTGGCATGAAGCTCCGCTACCTGCCGCTGACATTGTCACGCGTTTGCAACAGACGCAGGATTGGCAAGCCAAAACTATCAAAACGCTACTCAATCGTTTGGTGCAAAAAGGAGCCTTAAGTTTCGAGCAACAGGGCCGCGCCTACCTCTACCAACCCACCATTGCCGAATCTGATTATCAATTGCATGCCGGACAAAGCTTTGTTCAGCGCTTGTTCGCGGGCAAGGTCACGCCCTTAGTCGCGACCTTCGCCGCCGCTGAGCAGCTGAGTAAAGATGATATTGCTGAACTCAAGGCTTTGGTGGCGCAACTGGAGCAGGAGCAAAACGATGCTTGAATGGCTACTTAACGGGACTATTGTCATCGCTGTAATAGGTACGCTGCGACTCGTTAGCCATCGTTGGCTGTTGCAACAACTGGGTGCAGTCACGCTCTACAGCTTGTGGTTAGTGCTACCCATGTCGCTCATGCTGCTGGTTCTTGCAAACTTCTGGCCGCAACAACAGGTCAACAGCGCTGCTTGGCTGTGGGTCGTTGAAGCACAGCAGCAAGTACAGCAAATGGCGATGCAAAATCACAGTAGTTGGCTGGTCGTAAGTTGGCTTGTGGGCGTGACATTAGCATTGGCCTGGTTGGTGTCTCGCTGGCCTCTGTTGCAGCCAAAATGGCAGCTAGGACGCTTGCGGGTGGTGCGTACGCCGCGAGGCGAGAGTCCAGCAATGACAGGGATTCTGCGGCCGACGCTGTTGCTACCACGTGATTTTGCGCAACGTTTCAGTGCACAGCAACGTCATCTTATTCTAATGCACGAGCAGCAGCATTGGTTGCGCGCAGATACCAGCGCCAACTTACTTGCTTACTTTGTTTGTGCAGTCTTTTGGTTTCATCCAGTAGCTTGGTTGTGTTACCGCAGATTCCGCCGTGATCAAGAACTCGCTTGTGATGCCCAGGTGTTAGCTGATGCAGCACCTAGACAGCGGGCAAGTTATGCGCAGGCGTTATTACAGGTAGCGGCTACGACTCAACTGGGGCCGCGGTACAACCCCAATCTTTATCGCTATGGAGCATACAACACTATGAAAGAACGGATACAACTATTGAAACAACCACAACGCTTGCGTTATTTGCCTATGGTTTGCGCGACTTTGGTGAGTTTGGCCGTCGTCGGTGCATGGCAAGCGCCAGTAATGGCCGCAAACAGTCAGCAAAGTGAAGCTACGCCGATTGTTCGGATCAATCCTAGCTACCCAACAACTGCTGCAGAGCAAGGCATCGAAGGACAAGTCACACTGAGCTTTAGTATCACCACTGATGGTAAAGTCAGCGATGTCGAAGTTGTGGAATCGCAGCCTCAAGGCGTGTTTGATGAGGCTGCGGTAGCAGCTTTGCAGAAATGGCGTTACCACCCAGAGCATGCTGGCGCAGGGCATAAGGTTGCCCTGGCCTTTCAGCTTGCGAGTGAGTAATTAACGTAAGGTAACGAATTCTTCGGCGCTAGTGGGGTGCAATGCCACAGTAGCGTCGAAGTCTGCTTTGGTTGCGCCCATTTTCATCGCCACGGCAAAACCTTGTAAGATCTCGTCCATACCTTCACCGATACCATGCATCCCGACCACTTTTTCTTCGTCGCCAACACACACCAGTTTAAAGGTGCTTAAAGCCCGATGTGGCGTGACTGCATTGTACATGGCCGCGAATTTCGAGCGATAGACTTTGACATTGCCATCACCATATTTAGCAACCGCTTCGACTTCTGTCAGACCGACCGTGCCAATCGGCGGATGGCTAAAGACGATGGTGGGGATTTGGCTGTAATCCATATGTGCGTCTGGCAGTTCTGGATTAAACAGGCGTTCGGCGAGTAGTCGTCCAGCTTTGATCGCTACCGGCGTTAATTGTGCTTCGCCAGTGATATCGCCCACCGCATAAATACCTTTCACATTGGTGTTTTGGTACTTGTCGGTGCGAATAAAACCGACAGGGTCAGCTTCGACACCAGCTGCTTCCAGATTGATTTTATCGGTTGCAGGTTCGCGACCGATGGCCCAGATCAAGCAATCAACACCTTCAATCACGTCACCACCTTCGGTGTGTACCGTCAGTAAACCGTCGTCATTTTTAACCACTTTGGCAACACTCGCGTGGGTGTGTAAGGTCGGTCCGTCTTGCGCTAAGCGTTCGAGTAGGGCATTGGTGATGTCCTCATCGAAATAGCGTAATGGGCGGTCACGACGTACTAACAAATGCGCGTCAGAGCCCAATGCATGGAGCACGCCGGCAATTTCTACAGCGATATAGCCGGCGCCGACCACTACTGCTTTGTTTGGGCGTTCTTCTAAGGCGAAGAAACCATCTGAATCAATACCGTACTCGGCACCTTCGCAGGTTGGGATGATAGGGCGCGCACCGACAGCAATGGTGATATGGTCTGCGGTAATGTGCTCGCCGTTCACTTCAACTGTGTTCTTATCAACAAAGCGGGCAAAGCCTTCGATGTAGTCCACACCGTTGCTTTCGAAGCCACGCTGGTAGCCGCCGTGAATTCGTTGAATATAGGCTTCGCGATTGTCCACCAGCGTTTTCCAGCTGAAACCAGTTTGTTCCAGCTTAAAGCCATAGGCTTCGCTATATTTCAGAGCTTCGGCGATGTGTGCGCCATACCACATGACCTTTTTTGGAACACAGCCGACATTGACACAGGTGCCACCCACTGCTTTCGCTTCAATCACTGCAGCTTTAGCGCCGCGAATGGCTGCGCGATTGGCTGAGGCAATGCCACCACTACCGGCACCAATCGCTAAATAATCGTAATGTCGAGTCATGCGTTGTACTCCTGTTACATGCTAATCTGTGAAAAACGTATCTGTATAAACTTAACAGTAAAAATAAAGTGGGCTGTATGATTACCTAAAACCTTACAGTCTGCAATGCAACCAAGGTCTCAGGCGAGCGGAAATAACCGATGACAGCTATCTACCCAATCTATCGTAGTAAGCGCAGACGGACGCTTGCGATCAAAATTCGTGACGGGCAAGTTGAAATTAGGGCGCCGTGGCATCTATCAGAGCGCCGCATTCAGGCCTTTGTTGCGGCTAAACACGATTGGATCAACAAGCATTTGTCGCGTCAACAGCAGCAACTTGCCGACTTTAGGGTGCGCCGTTGGCAGTCCGGTGAGCGTTTGCGTTGGCTTGGCGAGCCACTCACTTTGGTGGTGCAAACCCATACTCGCAAAAGCTGTCGCCGGGTCGCCGATAGTCTGCAAGTAACGGTGACGCCACGTGCCAACCCAGACAATGAACCGCGCGGTGTGATCCGCAAATGGTATCAACAGCAAGCGCAGGCTTGGTTGGATGTTTTTTTTGCCAGTGAGTGGCCATACGATCATGAGCTGCGCCCACAGTGTTGGAGTATCGGTCACTTCTCGAGTAAATGGGGACATTGCACGCGCAAAGGCGAACTTAAATTTTCGTGGAAGTTGTGGTTGGCGCCAGAGTGGGTGGTGCGGAATGTGGTGATTCATGAGTTGTGTCACTTGCAAGAATTCAACCATAGCACGCGCTTTTGGCAACTTGTCGCACAGCATTCTGAAGATTATCAAGCAGCGGAAAAGTGGCTTCGTCAGCACGGCATGACCGTGCTGAACGAAACCTATCTCGATTATCGTGACTGAATTACTGCGGTTGCGCGCCAAGTGGCAAGTGTTCGCGTAAAAAGTCAGTCATCATGGTACGCAGGTGCAAAGTGGTTCCTTCACCTTCGTTGATACCGTGCGTCCGGTTCGGGTAAGCAAAGAACTCGAACTGTTTACCATGCTTAACCAATTCGTTGACCAAGCGCTCTGAGCCTTGGAAATGCACGTTATCGTCGCCAGTACCGTGCACCAACAGCAAATCACCTTGCAGGTTCGCAGCGTGGGTAATCGCTGAAGTCTCGCGGTAACTTTCCGCTGCTTCCGGCAGTAAACCTGAATAACGCTCTTGGTAAATAGTGTCATACAAGGTTAAGTCAGGCACTGGCGCCAAAGCGATACCAACGTGATAAGCGTCCGGATAGCGGAACAAGGCGTTCAACGTTTGCGAACCGCCACCACTGTGACCCCAAATGGCAACACGATCTGCATCAATAAAGGACCAGCGCTCAAGCATGGCTTGCAGCGCATCGTATTGATCACGAACGGTCACTACGCCCAGGTTTTTGTAAATCGAACGGCGCCAGTCGTAACCACGTGGCGAGCGGGTACCGCGGTTATCGATCGAGGCGACAATATAGCCCTGCTGGGTAAGGTAGGTGTGCCATAAGAAGCGCTCACCGCCCCAACTATTGCTGACGGTTTGGCCCCAAGGTTCACCGTAAACGTAGAATACAATCGGGTATTCTTTGTTCGGGTCAAAGTTGGCCGGTTTCATCAAGAAGCCGTCAAGCGCTAAGCCGTCGCGTGCGTTGACTTGAAAGAATTCAAACTCACCTTTGGCCAAGTCGTCAATACGAGCTTGCACTTCAGCATTGTCTTGAATCATGCGGATGCGTTGGTGGTCAGGCAAGCTAATCATGTCGATTTGCGGCACTTGCTCAGCACTCGAGTAGGTGTGCACCGCATATTGAGCATCAGCCGAAAGCTGATAGCCATGGGTGCCCGCTTGCGCCGGAGTTAAGCGCTCAAGTTTGCCACTACCGTCAAGGCTAGCGCGCAGCAAATAACGCTCTAGCGGTGTATCTGGCGAAGCAATAAAATACACCCAGCCTTGCTCCTCGTTGATTTGCAGCACTTCGACTACATCCCAGTTGCCGCGGGTAATTGCGGTGGCGCGGCCACTGTCGCGATCGATACGATACAGATGGCGGAAGCCACTGCGTTCACTTAACCAGGTAAAGGCATCACCATTGTCGATAAACTGCACGTCGTCGACATATTCGGCCCAGCTTTCGGTGGTTTCGCGCACGACCTCTGCTACTTCGCCATTGTTCGCGTTAGCCAAGAAGGCGCGATTCACCGCTTGCGAACGGGTCAGTTGTTGAATGAAGAGTTGCTCAGAATTACCGGCCCATTGCATGCGCACCAAATAATGCTGGCGCGGATCGCCGGGGACTTTCATCCAGGTGGTCTCCCCACCGTCCGCAGGCATTACGCCGATACGCATCGCGGCATTGGTTTCACCAACTTTTGGGTAGGGGAAGGTTTTCAGGGTTGGATACAAGGTATCGGTATTATTGATCATGGTGAAGATCGGCGTGCCTTCGGTATCGAGCTGCCAATACGCGATATTCTCACCATCAGGGCTCCAGCGAAACCCATCACGCAGGAAGAATTCTTCTTCGTTCACCCAATCAAAAGTACCGTTGACGATGGTGTCATCGCCGTCCGTCGTCAGTTGAGTGATCTTACCGTCGCTGAGGCGCTCAACATAAATATTGTTCTGCATCACGTATGCAACGCGCGTACCGGCAGGGTCGAACTTGGCGAATTGTAAAGTCGAAGGCTCAGCAAAGGTACCGAGCTGGCTCAATTGCCGTGAAGCTAAATCAAACACCCAGTAATCGCCCAAGGTATGGGTGCGCCAAGAGCGTTTGGTATTGGTGAAGATCAGTAGCTTACTAGCATCTTCCGACCAATGGTAATCAGCAACCGCCAAAGGTTCATCCCAGCCCCGTGGCATCAGTTCTTGAGCCGAAACGAGAACCGTGCGTTGCTGGGTTTCTGGATGATAACGGACCAAGTCACGTCCCGCGCCCTCAGCCGCTTCTAACGTGGTGTAGCCGCTGCCATCAGCGAGCCAACGCGTGGGGGGTACACCGCGCGGCGAATAATCCCGTGTGCTGTACATTTGTTCTAGGGTAAGCGCGGTACCAGCAAGTGGCGCCGCGGTGGTTTCCGCTACCCGAGTGGTGGTCGGTGTTGTGGTACAACCCGCTAGGACTAATGCTGCGCTGGCGAACGCAAGGTTGCGCAAGAACTGCGATTTTGAGTTTGAAAACATCGGTGTTTCCTTTGTTATTTTTAGCGATGACCTTGAAAAAAGCAGTGTCGGCCAAACATCTTCTGTAAAGTAGTTACACAGCGCATTATTCAAGAGGACGTCGCATGAGTCAAAACCCTTTGTTAAGCGAGTACCATTTACCGCCATTTGCTGACATCAAACCCGAGCACATTGTGCCGGCCATCGAGCAGCGCATTGCCGACTGCAAAACCACGATTGAGCAGGTGATCAAGACGGGCGAATTCACTTGGCAAGGGTTGGTGGCACCACTCGAAGAGGTTGACGACTTGCTAGAACGCAGTTGGTCACCGGTGTCACACCTCAATTCGGTAATGAGTTCCGACAGTTTGCGCGAGGCGCACGATGCTTGTTTGCCACTGTTAAGTGAGTACGGTACCTATGTGGGTCAACACGAAGGGCTCTTTAAAGCATTTAAAGCCTTACATGAAAGT
This sequence comes from Pseudidiomarina salilacus, assembly GCF_047323925.1. Classification (GTDB taxonomy): domain Bacteria; phylum Pseudomonadota; class Gammaproteobacteria; order Enterobacterales; family Alteromonadaceae; genus Pseudidiomarina; species Pseudidiomarina salilacus. Next base: position 54,094 of record NZ_CP178752.1, on the reverse strand, counting down.
GCTGAGTTTACCGGTTTGAGCGAAGCACAACAGAAAGTGGTGACCGATACCTTACGTGATTTTGAGCTATCAGGTATTGCATTGCCAGATGCACAGAAGCAGCGCTACGCCGAAATCCAAACGCGTTTGTCAGAACTCGCCTCGACCTTCAGCAATCATTTACTGGATGCTACCGATAGCTGGCACTATTTAGTAACAGACGAAGCGCAGTTGGCGGGTTTGCCTGAGAGTGCAATCGAGGCAGCCGCCGCAGCGGCGGTTGAAAATGATCAACAGGGTTGGCGCTTCGGTTTATCGATTCCAAGTTATTTGCCGGTTATGACTTATGCCGATAACGCTGAGCTGCGTAAGACGCTGTATCAAGCGTTTACCACACGTGCATCGGAGCAAGGACCACAAGCAGGTCAGTTTGATAACTCGGCGGTGATGGCGGAAACTTTAGCGTTGCGTCACGAATTGGCGCAGTTGTTGGGTTTTGCGAACTATGCAGAGTTTAGCCTCGCCACTAAAATGGCTGAATCAGCTGCGCAGGTCGAAAGCTTCCTTGAAGATTTAGCGCGTCGCTCGTTGCCGCAAGCCCACGCCGACTTTGCTGAAGTACTCGAATTTGCTAAACAAGAATACGGTGTTGGCGAGCTTGAAGCCTGGGATGTCGCTTATTACAGCGAAAAACTCAAGCAACAGAAGTACGCCATTTCCGATGAAGAGTTGCGTCCTTACTTCCCGGAACAGCAAGTTCTTAAGGGCTTGTTTAGCGTGGTCGAACAGCTGTTTGGCATGCGTGTCGATGAGCAGCCAACGCCATCAAGCTATCATGAAAATGTGCGCTATTTTGTTATCCGCGATAGCAATGACGACGTGCGTGGCAGCTTTTTCTTAGATTTGTATGCGCGTAATGGCAAGCGTGGCGGTGCGTGGATGGCGGAATGTGCAGTACGGCGTATCACCAGCAAACAAAGCCTACAGTTGCCAGTTGCCTATCTAACCTGCAATTTTAACAAGCCCGTGGGTGATAAACCGGCGCTGTTTACCCATGACGAAGTGCTGACGTTATTCCATGAATTCGGTCATGGCTTGCATCATATGCTAACCAAAGTCGATGTTGCTGGGGTATCGGGCATTAATGGTGTGGCATGGGATGCCGTTGAGTTGCCGTCGCAGTTTCTCGAGAACTGGTGTTGGGAACCACAAGCCTTAGCGCTTATCTCAGGGCACTATCAAACCGGTGAACCCCTACCGGAAAACATGCTCAACAATATGCTCGCAGCGCGTAACTTCCAGTCCGCCATGCAAATGGTGCGGCAGCTTGAGTTTAGCTTGTTCGATTTACGCATTCATCGTGATTACGATCCAGCGCAAGGCGATCAAATTCAAGCCATTCTCGATCAGGTTCGTGAGCAAGTCGCAGTGCGCAAGCCGCCAAGCTATAACCGTTTCCAGCATAGTTTCGGGCATATTTTTGCCGGTGGTTACGCGGCTGGCTATTACAGTTACAAGTGGGCAGAAGTGTTATCAGCTGATGCCTACAGCCGCTTTGAAGAAGAAGGCATCTTTAACCGTTCGGTCGGCCAAGATTTTCTCGAAGCAATTCTGGAGCGCGGTGGTTCGCGTGAAGCGATGGATTTATTCAAAGCGTTTCGTGGTCGTGAGCCGCAAGTAGATGCGCTATTGCGCCACTCTGGTATCACTTCACAAGAGCAGGCGGGTGCTGTTTAAGGCAGCACCCAATTGACGATCAACAGTAAGCTGACAACAAACAACACGATAAAGACAATTCCCACGGCAATGTAGACCAGCGGACGCCCTTTCGCGAAGTCGCGTTGCCGATTCTCTTCGGTTTGCACACCAAAAAGCGCAGCAAGGACGCTGATAATCACACTAAAGAAATTAGGTTTGCTATCGCTGGTCATCAACCGACCCGTTGCGATTAAAGGCTGACTTTACGGTTGCTACCGTAGTCTTGAGTCGGTTGCTCTTTGCCACCAAAGAGCAATTCGAAAAGATCAAGGAAATGAAACTGAGTTGAACGGCTACCACCAAACAACCAATTACTCCAAGATAGCTCTTGCTCTGCCGCGCGCTGCACTGCACATTGCTGAGCTGCTGAAGGCTTTTCAGTATTTTCTAACATTTTCACGCATTCGACTTCACTTGCAGCGATGGCTTGTTGGCCATCGGTGTTGATGAGTGCAACAGACAGCAATAAACCAGCGGCAATAAAGCCGGAAACAGCTTTCTTGTGCGGGGTTAACTTGTGCTGAGTCTTTGCATTCATAGTGAGTCGCTCGACGGCTTGCGTAAATTACGTACAATTTAGCAGGTTTTGGCATATGTTGCCAAGCTGTTAAGCGGATTTTTTTGACTGCCAAGCGCTAACCCATTCTGCTACACTATTGCGACTTTTTTAGCCGATGCGTATTGAGGACATTTTTGTGGCAGATTATTTGATCGCTCCCTCCATTCTTTCAGCCGACTTTGCCCGTTTAGGTGAAGAAGTTGAGAAGGTACTCGCAGCTGGCGCTGACGTGGTGCATTTCGATGTTATGGACAATCACTTTGTGCCGAATTTGACCATTGGTCCAATGGTCTGTAAAGCGCTACGTGACTATGGTATCAAAGCGCCAATTGATGTGCATTTGATGGTCAATCCGGTCGAGCGGATGATCGATGAGTTCGCCAATGCCGGTGCCTCGATTATTACTTTTCATCCTGAAGCGGCGACCCATATTGACCGTTGTCTGCAACAAATTCGTGATCATGGCTGTCAAGCAGGTTTGGTGTTTAATCCAGCAACGCCGCTGCATTACCTTGATTACGTGATGGACAAAGTGGATGTCATTTTATTGATGTCGGTGAACCCAGGCTTTGGTGGCCAGCAATTTATTCCAGCAACACTGGATAAACTGCGCGAAGCTAGAGCACGTATCGATGCCAGTGGCCTACCGATTCGTTTGGAGATTGACGGTGGCGTAAAAACCGACAATATCGCCGAAATAGCAGCAGCTGGTGCGGATATGTTTGTCGCCGGCTCAGCCATTTTTAATCAACCCGATTACGCAAAAGTCATCGCCGATATGCGTGCGCAATTGGCAAGCGTGAATTAATTTTTGGATACGCAGTAAGAAGCGAAAGTAACATGAGCAAACCTATTGTATTAAGCGGCTGTCAGCCGTCAGGGCAACTTTCTATTGGCAATTACATTGGCGCATTACGGCAGTGGGTGAAGATGCAAAGCACGCACGACTGTCGCTTTATGCTGGTTGATTTGCACGCCATTACGGTGCGGCAGGACCCAGCACAACTTCGCAGTGCAACCCTCGATGGTTTAGCGCTCTACATGGCCTGTGGTTTAGACCCTGATAAAAGCGTGATCTTTGTGCAATCGCACGTTGGTGAGCACGCACAGTTGGCGTGGATCCTTAATTGCTATACGCAGATGGGTGAGCTCAACCGGATGACCCAGTTTAAAGATAAGTCAGACCGCCACGCCAACAACGTAAATGCCGGATTGTTCACCTATCCAGCGCTGATGGCGGCCGATATTTTGTTGTATCAAGCGAATGAAGTGCCGGTTGGTAACGACCAAAAACAGCATTTGGAATTGGCCCGTGACGTCGCTACCCGCTTTAACAACATTTATGGTGATGTCTTTACCATTCCAGATCCGTTTATTCCGGCTGTGGGTGCACGCGTGATGAGCCTGCAAGATCCACTGAAGAAAATGTCGAAGTCGGACGATAATCCGAACAACTTTATCGGCTTATTGGAAGACCCGAAGAAAATCAGCAAGAAACTCAAGCGTGCAGTGACGGATTCCGACGAGCAGGCGCGCATCTACTTCGATACCGAAGAGAAGCCAGGCGTTTCTAACTTGCTATCGATCTTGTCAGCGGCAACCGGCAAGTCGATTACCGAACTGGTGCCTGCATATGAAGATAAAATGTACGGTCACCTGAAAACCGATACCGCTGACGCCGTGGTCGCAATGCTGGAACCGATTCAGCAGCGCTACGCTGAGTACCGCAACAATATGGATTACTTAAACCAGGTAATGGCTAAAGGTGCTGACCAAGCGAGCGAATATGCTGCGGAAACATTGCGTAAAGTCTATGACGTCATTGGCTTTGTGCCGCGTCCGTAGTTGACCCGAGGTTAAATAACTTGTCGCTTACTGGCTACCTCGTTATAGTGTTTTACATCAGTATAACGAGGTAGTGAGTGGTGACTGACTTCCCGAAAACGGCAACCGCCTACCAGCTTGCCGACATCCATTTTTTACGTGCGCATTATGAGCGTTGGCAAACTATTTACGAGTTGGCACCGGTCGGCGTGTCGATAGCTGACGAAGCCGGCCAAATCATCGATGCTAACCCTGCCGCCGAGCGCATTCTCCGACTTTCCAAAGATCAGCATCTGAGCGCGACTATCCACGACAGTCAGTGGGAAATTCTTGACGCTTTGGGGCAACATTTACAACCGGAGCACTATGCGAGTGCCATCGCATTGCGCGAGCAGCGCGTGGTCGAAAACCAAATTATGCAGGTTCGCCATCGTCAGGGCATGGCATGGCTGACCGTCAGCGCGGCACCGTTACCTACTGGTGGCGTGATCATTGTGTATGCTGATATCACCGAAGTGAAAGAGCAGGCACAACGGATTGCTTATTTGTCCGCACATGACCAGCTTACCGGAATCGCGAATCGTACGGCGTTTTTTGGTCAGCTTGAGCAGCGCATTGTCGCGACCGCGAAGAACGAGCAAGTAGCGGTGCTAGTACTCGACATCGATGGCTTCAAAGAATTCAATGAAAGCGCAGGGCATGAGACTGGCGATAAGATTCTTCAAGAAGTAGCCAAACGCATCGCAAGTGCCGCCCCGCCAGCAAGTTTTGTGGCTCGTATTGGCGGCGATGAATTTGCTGTGACCTGCAGTTTTAAAAGCGATATTCATGCGCGCATCATCACTTACATAAAGGTTGTCACCCAGCCTATTCGAATTGGGCGGGCCGAGTTTCATGTACATTTAAAGGCTGGACTTGCGCATACCAAAGCAAGCGAAGCAAATGCTGATAAACTCTGGCGCCAAGCTGACTTGGCGATGCATGAGGCGAAAGCCAAACGGCAAAGCTTTGCGGTGTTTCATCAAGAAATGAGTGAGCGCTATGTGCGCCGTTTCGAGATGAGCGAACGATTGCAACGAGCGATTAGTTTGGGAGAGCTAGAATTGCATTATCAGCCGCAATTTGATGCGGATAGGAATTATTGCGGCGTAGAGGTTTTGTGTCGTTGGTACGATGATATTTTCGGTCAGGTGTCGCCCTGCGAATTTATTCCACTTGCCGAAGAGCGCGGTTTAATTGGAGCACTCACTGAAGCCGTGGTGGAAAAGTTACTGCAGCAAATGATTGCGTGGCGAGATCAAGGTCTTCATATTCCGCATCGTTTTGCGATCAATTTATCAGTGCAAGACTTGGAACGACCGCAATTGCTGCAATGGATTAAACAAAAGGTTGCCGTCACTGGGCTTGGCGCTGAGCGTTTCGAATTAGAAATCACCGAAACTGCTTTAATGCAAAATCCAGAACAAGCCATCGACACCTGTCGCGAGCTGCAAGAGCTAGGATTCCGTATCGCTATTGACGATTTTGGCGTGGGCCATTCGTCATTGAACTATTTGAAGAAAATGCGTGCCGACTTACTCAAAATTGATATGAGCTTTACGCGCGAAATGCTCAACAATCCGTCCGACCACGCGATAGTAAAAACCATCATTGCAACGGCAGATATATTCGGCATGGAAACTCTTGCTGAAGGCGTTGAATCCGAGGCGCAAGCGGCAGAGCTGAAGCGTCTTGGTTGCCACTATCTACAAGGTTATCTGCTTGCCAAGCCGATGCCTGCCAGTGAATTTACAGCCTTTATTCGAGCCCTCTAATGCTATTGATGATCGATAACTACGATTCGTTCACGCACAACGTTGTGCGTTATTTTCGCGAACTCGATGCGCCGGTGAAAGTGATTCGCAACGACGCGATGAGCTTGGTGGAAATCGAGCAGTTGCAACTTTCTGGCATTGTGATTTCGCCTGGGCCTTGTACCCCAAATGAGGCTGGCATTAGCCTTGACGTGATTCGTCATTTTGCCGGTAAATTACCCATTCTCGGGGTGTGCTTAGGGCATCAAGCGATAGGTCAGGTGTTTGGCGCACAAGTGGTGCGTGCGCAGCGCGTCATGCATGGTAAAACCTCAGTAATTAGTCACCACAACACCGGTTTAATGCAGGGGTTACCGAAGGCATTTCGCGTGGCACGTTATCACTCCTTAGTGCTTGCTCCTGAATCCATGCCGGCATGCTTGCAGGTGGATGCGTGGACGACCAACGACGACGGTGAGCGCGAAATTATGGCGATGCATCACCATGAATTGCCGCTTTGGGGGGTGCAATATCATCCCGAAGCTATCGAAACTGAGCATGGCCATGCGGTTTTTCAGAATTTTCTGCTGCATACTTATGCAAGCAAAGCGCAAGCTTAAGCCAAAACCCTGAACTCCTTGATTTTTCTTAGCTGCAGGCACGACAGCGGCGGTTTTTTCTGCAATAATATGACCACTTTAATTATCCGTAATTGAATCGAATTGAGAGGAATTTATGGCAGACCAAATGAAAGTGACCCGCGCCACCTTTGACGAAGTGATGGTGCCAAACTACAACCCAGCAAAAATGGTGCCCGTGAAAGGTGAAGGTTCACGCGTATGGGACCAAGAAGGTGTGGAGTACATCGACTTTGCTGGCGGTATTGCGGTGAACTGTTTGGGTCACTGTCACCCAGCTATGGTCAAGGCGTTGACCGAGCAAGGTAATAAACTCTGGCACTTAAGTAACGTGTTTACCAACGAGCCTGCTATTCGTTTAGCGAAAAAGCTGACTGAAGCGACCTTTGCCGATCGCGTTTACTTTGCCAACTCAGGCGCCGAAGCCAACGAAGCAGCTTTGAAGCTTGCGCGCCGTTGGGCACTCGATAAGTTTGGTGCCGAGAAAAACGAAATCATTGCGTTCACCAAAGGCTTCCATGGTCGTACCTTCTTTACCGTAACCGTTGGTGGTCAGCCAGCCTACTCAGATGGTTTTGGACCTAAACCAGGTGCGGTTGAGCACGTGGATTACAACGATTTAGCAGCGCTTGAAGCAAAAATGTCAGACAAAACTTGTGCGGTGATGATGGAACCATTGCAGGGTGAAGGTGGCGTTATCAGCCCTGACGCAGAATTCGTTAAGGGCGTACGTGAGTTGTGCGACAAATACAACGCATTGCTCGTGTTTGATGAAGTTCAAACCGGCTTTGGTCGTACGGGCAGCCTCTATGCGTACCAGCAAACAGGCGTAACCCCTGATATCTTGGCTTCGGCCAAATCACTCGGTGGTGGCTTCCCGATCGGCGCGATGCTGACCACTGCTGAAATCGCTGAGCACTTGAAGCCAGGTACCCATGGCAGTACTTACGGTGGTAACCCGTTAGCTTGTGCCGTTGCTGAAGCGGTGTTTGACGTAGTGCATACCGACGAAGTGTTGAACGGTGTAAAACACCGTGAAGAACTGTTCAAAGGCAAACTGGCTGAAATCAACGAACGTTACAATATTTTCAAAGATATTCGTGGCCAAGGTTGCCTTATCGGTGCTGAACTGACCGATGCATATGCTGGCAAAGCGCGTGATTTCCTTAATGCTGGTGCTGATGAAGGCGTCATGGTCTTGGTTGCCGGCCCGAACGTGATTCGCTTCACGCCATCGTTGATTATTCCTGAAGCGGACGTCAACGAAGGTTTAGCGCGCTTTGAGAAGGCGATCGCGAAGCTCGTCGGCTAAGCTCACGGAGTCCCTATGTTAGTGGTACGTCCGATCACGCCGCAGGATTATGCGGCGCTTTATACTTGCGCAGTCGAATCTGGCTACGGGTTCACCTCGTTGCCAGTCGACGAGGCCTTACTGCGACGTCGCATTGCCCGTGCGCAAGAAGCTTTCGCTCGTGAACACGTTAGTGAGCCCGGCGAAGAAGGCTACTTATTCGTTATGGAAGACACCACCACCGGCGAAGTCGTTGGTTGCAGCGGTATTGAAGCCGCAGTCGGTTTAACCGAAGCCTTTTATCACTATCGTCTTGGCAAAGTCGTGCATCATTCGAAGAGCCTCGACGTATACAACGCGCTTGAGACCTTGACCCTGTGCAATGACTACACTGGCGTGAGTGAGCTGTGCACGCTGTTTTTGCGTGAACCTTTCCGCAAGAACCAAAATGGCCGTGTGTTATCGCGTTTTCGTATGCTGTTTATGGCTGAATTCCGCGACCGCTTTAGTCAATTTGCGATTGCAGAAATGCGCGGTGTGTCTGACGAAAATGGCGATTCGCCATTTTGGCATTGGCTCGAAAAGTACTTTTTCAATATGGACTTCAATCAAGCCGACTACCTTACCGGGATCGGTGAAAAAGCCTTTGTCGCCGAGTTGATGCCGCAGTTTCCGCTCTACGTGAAAATGCTCGACCCCGAAGCACAAGCAGTGATTGGGCAAGTCCACGAGAATACTCGGCCAGCGCTGCGTATGCTTGAAAACGAAGGCTTTCGCTTTCGTGGCTACGTCGATATTTTTGACGCTGGCCCGACCGTCGAAGTAGAAGTTGCGAACATAAAAAGTGTTCGTGAAAGTCAGCGCTTACCCATTCGAATTGGTAAGCCAAATGACCAAGCCGCGCGCCATATCATCATGAATACGCGTGTCGCAGACTTCCGTGCTGGCCAAGCACCAGCCGAAGTCCATGCAGATTATCTTTTGATTAGCCCTGAAGCCGCTACCGCGCTGCGCCTAGAAGCAGGTGATGCAGCACGATTTGTAGCACTCTAGCTTGTTAGCTTGATAACCCAAGGAGCTTAGTATGTCAGAACAGAATTTATTTATCGGTGGCCAGTGGGTCGCTGGTGAAGGAGATAGTTTTAAGTCGATCGATCCAGCTCGTAACGAGGTGGTATGGGAAGGCCGCAGCGCCTCGCCACAACAGGTGGATGCTGCGGTGATGGCAGCACGTGAAGCCTTTGTTGCTTGGGCTGACAAAGAAGTCGAAGAGCGCCTGGCTATTTGTAAGAAATTTGCCGAACTGTTGGAAGCGAACAAGCAAGAATTTGCTGAAATCATTGCCCAAGAAACTGGCAAACCGATTTGGGAAACCTTAACTGAAGTCGGCGCTATGGTTGGTAAAGTCGCGATTTCTGAGCGCGCCTACCACGAGCGCACTGGCACCGTTGAGAACCAAATGCCAGCGGGCAAAGCCTTTATTCGCCATAAACCACATGGTGTCGTCAGCGTTTATGGCCCGTATAACTTCCCGGGTCACTTGCCGAACGGTCACATCGTGCCGTCGCTGATTGCCGGTAACACCGTGGTGTTTAAACCGAGTGAAATGACGCCGAAGGTCGCAGAGTACACAGTTAAAATGTGGCAACAAGCTGGCTTGCCAGCAGGCGTGTTGAACTTGGTGCAGGGCTTGGTTGAAACAGGTAAGTCATTGTCTTCACATCCACAAATTGATGGTCTGTTCTTTACTGGCTCATCAGGTACCGGGCATGTCCTGCACAAGCAATTTGCCGGTCATCCAGATAAGATTCTAGCGCTCGAAATGGGCGGTAATAACCCGTTGATCGTGAAAGACGTTAAAGATGTCGATGCTGCGGTGCACGACATTGTGCAATCGGCGTTTATCACTACCGGTCAGCGCTGTACTTGTGCGCGTCGGTTATTCATCGAGCGTAGCGAAAACGGCGATGCGATTATGGCGCGCTTACTTGAAGTTGCAGCACAAATCGAAGTTGGTGACTATGCTGCCGATCCGCAGCCATTTATGGGCGCGATGATTTCGGCAAAAGCAGCGAGTCAAATGGTACAAGCGCAGAATGACTTAGCGGATGCGGGTGCGAAAGTATTGCTGCGTATGCAGCAAAAGGACCACAACTTAGGTTTTGTGACGCCAGGTATTTTGGACGTCACTAACGTTGAAGAAATGCCAGACATTGAGCATTTCGGCCCGTTACTTAAAGTCTATCGCTACACTGACTTTGACGCCGCAATCAACGAAGCAAATAATACGTCTTTCGGATTATCCGCAGGCATGTTGTGCGATGATGAAGCAACGTATCGCTACTTCTTCAAACGTATTCGGGCCGGTATCGTGAACTGGAACCGCCCAACCACTGGTGCGAGCAGTGCAGCACCCTTTGGTGGCATTGGCGCGAGCGGCAACCACCGTGCGAGCGCTTACTATGCGGCGGACTATTGCGCATACCCTGTAGCCTCAGTCGAAGCGGAGCATGCGGTGTTGCCAGAAAAGTTAGCACCGGGTTTACACTTTAATAAAAACTAAGCAAACGGAGAACAGCACATGGCAGCAGCAATGCAAGCAACTGTGGAATGGCAACACGACTTGGTGTTCACCGCGACCAGCGGCACCGGTCATAGTGTGACCCTCGATGGCAATAAAACCGCAGGAGCATCACCCATGGAAATGGTACTCGCCGCTGCCGGTGCATGTTCTTCAGTCGACGTGGTGAGCATTCTCGAAAAAGCGCGACAGCAGGTAACGGGGTGTCGTTGCGAAGTGAAGGGTGAGCGCGCTGACGCCGTGCCTGCGGTTTATACCAGCATTCATTTGCACTTCGTGGTTACCGGACATGACGTCGCCGAAAAGCATGTCGAACGCGCGGTGCAATTATCGGCGGAAAAATACTGCTCGGTTGCCAAGATGCTCGAAGCTGCAGTGACCATCACCCATAGCTTTGCGATTGAGCAGGCTGCGTAAGTGAACTACCGCCACAGCTACCATGCCGGCAATTTTGCCGACGTTGTCAAACACGCCATTCAATGGGCGTGTTTGTCGTATTTGCAGCAAAAAGAGAAGCCATTCTGGTCGCTTGATACTCACGCCGGACTCGGTATGTATGACTTGACCGGCGAGCAAGCGCAGAAGACTGGTGAGTGGCAGCAAGGTATTGCGAAAGTTTTAGCCGCAGCGGAGTGTCCTTCTGCAATCAGCGGATACTTTGCCGCAGTGCGTCAGTTAAATACGGATCAAACACTCCGTTGGTACCCCGGTTCACCTTATTTGGCGGCATTGCAACTGCGTGCGCGCGACCAGTTGACGTTATGCGAGTTGCATCCGCAAGATGCCGAAGCATTACGCGCAAACGTCAAACAAGATTTTCCGGCACGTGGGCAAATCCAAGTGCATGCCGACGACGGCTATGCCGCACTCAAGGCACTGACCCCGCCGCCGATTAAGCGCGGTTTGGTACTGATTGATCCCCCATTTGAGCAAACCGACGAATTCGAACAAATTGAGCGCGCCTTGCACGACGGTCTAAAACGTTGGGCGACAGGTACTTATGTAGTGTGGTATCCGATTAAAGACCCGCTTAAGATTGGTGAGTTCCACCAGCGTATCAGCGACATGCCGCTAGTCGAAAAAGCTTATGCTATTGATTTTCTTGCCAAAGGTGCGACTGACACCACCCGTATGAATGGCTGTGGCATGCTCATGATTAATCCGCTGTACGGCGTGTTGCACCAAGTGGCACCTATCATGAACTTCTTAACGCCGCTATTGGCGCAAGACCGCGGCGCAGAATGGCAAGGTCGCTGGCTGAAGAACAACGAAGCTTAGTTTTTTAGCCACGCCGGCTTGCCGCCATGTTGCTTGGCGAACATCATTTCTTCGATCAGCGGCGCTAGAATTAGCTCCATTGCGAACACCATCTTGCCGCCGGGCACCACCAGCGTGTTCATGCGCGACATGAACGAACCGTCAATCATTTGTAAATAGTACGGGAAGTTGACGTTGCGCATGCCACGAAAACGAATCACCACGAAACTTTCATCAAGCGATGGGATATCTTTGGCGCTAAACGGATTCGAGGTATCGACCGTCGGCACCCGCTGGAAGTTAATATGGGTACGCGAAAATTGCGGCACGATGTAATGAATGTAGTCTTCCATGCTGCGTACAATGCTTGCGGTCACTGCCTCGCGACTGTGTCCACGCTCGGCGGTATCGCGCAACAATTTCTGAATCCACTCTAAGTTGACAATCGGAACCATGCCAATCAACAGATCAACATGCTTGGCAACATCATGTTGGGCTGTCTGTACGCCGCCGTGAAGCCCCTCATAGACTAATAAGTCAGTGCCTTCATGAAGTTGTTCCCACGGTGTAAAGGTGCCGGGCATTTGATGGTAAGGAACAGCCTCATCGAAGCTGTGCAGGTAACGCCGCACCTCGCCTTGACCACTACTGCCGTATTCGCTAAACAGCGCCTCTAGGCGATCAAAGTCATTAGCATCGGCACCAAAATAACTGATGTGCTTACCTTGTTCTTGTGCTTTGCGTATCGCTACATCCATTTCCGGGCGCGAGTACCGGTGAAAACTGTCACCCTCGACCCATGCGGCGGTAATGGTTTGCGCTCTAAGAATATGCCGCAACGCTTGCCCAGTGGTAGTGGTACCAGCACCAGAGGAACCGGTAACCGCAATAATTGGATGTTTGACCGACATACTGTCTCCCGTAAAGTTTGAATGAATGTTATACGGGGTCAGCCCGAGAGGGTCAAGTTTGCTCGGTGCAAGGCACCTCAGTAATGAGGCGGGACTTCATCGGCAGGATCGGAATTCCCTTGCTCTCCTGGCTCTTGCATCTGCTCGAGCCGCTCACTAAGCTGTTGAACCTTGCGCGCTAACGCATGTAACTGGTCACTCTGACGGGTGACCAACTGGTTCAAGGTCTCGATGGTGTCGTCTTGAAAGGCAATTCGACTCTCAAGTTCGGTTAATTGCGCAAGCATTGCGTTATCATGCGGTTCAGCCATAGGCAAAAGCCCCTATTTATGTGTAGTATAGAAATCGCAACGAATTAGACCTTGTTAATAGCAAGAATTCAATCCTGGAGTAACTGAATGAACTACTTAAAGAAGACTTTTGCGGTGAGCTTAGTCGCTCTCGCAATCGCTGGTTGTACAACTGAGAAACAAGAACCGTATCCGGTCAGCGAACAAGCACCAACTGAAGAGCAGGCGAAAATGGCCTATGCGTTGGGTGCATCGGTAGGTACTTTTGTCGGTACCAACCTTGATGAGCAAGACAAAATGGAGTTCGTGCTTGATCGCCAACAAGTGATCGCCGGCTTTGTTGACTCACTCAAAGCAGAATCTAAGCTGACCGAAGAAGAAACCGAGCAACTGCTGACCACTATGCAGCAACAATTCAACGAATTGAAAAGCTCGAAGTTAGGCGCTGCATCAGTGGCTGAAGGTGACGCTTACCGTGCCGAGAACGCGAATAAAGAAGGTGTTATGGTGACCGAATCTGGCTTGCAGTATGAAATTCTGCAAGAAGGCGAAGAAGGTGGTGAACAACCAACGGCAGAAGATATCGTTGAAGTTCATTACGAAGGCACCTTAATTGACGGCACCGTATTCGATAGCTCGATTGAACGTGGTCAGCCAGCAGTATTCCCACTCAATCGCGTGATTCCTGGTTGGACCGAAGGCGTGCAGTTGATGAGTGTCGGCGACAAGTTCCGCTTCGTCATTCCACCTGAACTTGCTTACGGCGATCGCGAAGTAGGTGGCGGCGCGATTCCTCCAAAATCAACGCTCATTTTTGAAGTCGAACTCATCGACGTAAAAGAGCAACCAGCCGAAAACGCACAGCCTGAAGCAGCCGCAGAAATCGAAGCTGAAGGTTAATTCGCGCATTTGACTGATGAAGGGCTGCCAAGTGCAGCCCTTTTTTGTGTTTAGCTCTCTATCGTCAAGAGGGGCAACTACTTGGCACCTATGCCGATGGCGATTACACTGACTATTATTACTTAGGCCGTGAATGGTCGCGCGCTACAGCGATAGCACGCAAAGCGATGCGCCTGGCTACACCGGCCACGTCGAAGACGACGACCTCGGCCTCGTGTATACGCAGCAGCGCTATTACGATGCCAACATAGGGCGGTTTTATAGCAATGATCCAATCGGATTTAGGGATATTGTAGTGGCAGACTAAACCCGAGCACCATTTTAGTTACTCGTGGAACTCGTGGTGATTTTAGCGGCCTTGCGTAATTTCTCTTATAGCAGCTGATGCTGCTCCAGCGTGTGTAGCAGGCGGTCCTCAAACTCCATGCGTAACTCAAGTGCTTCGCCGAGGCCGGAAAGGTGGCGATCGAAGTCATTCAAGTGAGCCTCATCGACGCTTTCGCCGTATTGATCATGAAACGCGAGTGCTACCTCGGTGGTTTCACTGATTAATGGAAAGAGTTCGTTGGCAAGTTCTTCGGTTTCTTTTGGCGCATGGCTCGAGTTGGCGATGATTTGATCGTAGATCTCGAAATGACCGGCGGATACATAGTCAACCAAGAGCCCACAGAAATGACGAATATCTTCGTGCGCTGGGAGTGCTGAGCTATCGCTGTCATAAGGCGGTAAACCGGCGAGTTTAAAATACTCGATGAGCAAGCGCTGGCGTTCGTGTAACCAGGTGTCGATGGCTTGATGTGCGCCGCCCCAACGTTGTTTGGCTTGTTCTTGTCGAGTTAACATTCGCGTCTCCTTTTTAGCGTAGAGACCATCTTCCGATGATGCTAAGCTATCGTCAATACTTTTTACTTTAATCATAAGTAGCTGTTATGACAAAACCTTATCAACGCCCGTCAGCAGACGAGCCCGCTTGGTGGTTTATTTGTGCTGGGGGCGATATTGTTCTCGATGCCGAAGGACTCCCGCCGCATGGCCGTTTGCAAGACCTGCCGTTACCAACGCTTGATGAGTATCAGGTGATTTGGCTCGGAGAAATGCGTGAGCGCAGTTGCTATTTGGTGCTGGCTGATTTCGGTGATGATGCCTTCGCTGCGGTAGGCGAATTTCAGTCGCTCCGCGCACTAGTAGCGCGTAACGATGACCATTTATTCAGTATGGCTGCGCGGGCTAAGCAAGTGACTGAATTCGTCAACACACACCGGTTTTGTGGTCGTTGTGGTGCCCGGATGCAAGCCGTCGATTGGGAATTGGCGATGCAATGCAATACCTGTCAACATCGCTGCTACCCGCGTATTTCGCCGTGTATTATCGTGGCGATTCGCAAGGACGATAAGATTCTATTGGCGCGTGGCAGTCGGCATCGACCGGGTCTGTTCTCAGTGCTGGCGGGCTTTGTCGAAGCCGGTGAGACCCTTGAGCAGACGCTCGAGCGTGAGGTAATGGAAGAGGCCGGCATTGAGGTAAAGAACATTCAATATGTCTGCAGCCAGCCATGGCCATTCCCCAACTCATTGATGATGGGCTTCACCGCGGAATGGGCAAGTGGCGATTTACATTTTGACCCGTTCGAATTGGAAGAAGGTGACTGGTTCAGTTTCGGTGAACTTCCCGAAACACCGATGGCGGGAACTATTGCCTATAAATTGATCGAAGCCACGAAACAGCAAATTACTGCAGCATCGGATAGCTGAGACTGGTAAACTAGCGGCCATTAACAAATCGCTGAAAAAGGTAATGAGAGCCCTATGAGCACGTTGCAAAATGACTTGTATTTGCGCGCGTTGTTGCGCGAACCAACTGAGCGCACTCCCATTTGGATGATGCGCCAAGCGGGTCGCTATTTGCCAGAGTATCGCGAGGTGCGTAAGCATGCTGGCGACTTTATGGCGTTGTGCAAAAACCCTGAGCTTGCCTGCGAAGTCACCTTGCAGCCGCTGCGCCGTTTTCCACTTGATGCCGCGATTTTGTTCTCGGATATTTTGACCATTCCTGACGCTATGGGTTTAGGACTCTATTTTGAAGCCGGCGAAGGACCCAAGTTCGAGCGTCCAGTGCGCGATTTAGCAAGCATCCAGAAGCTCGGTGTGCCTGACCCAGAACAGGAGCTCGGTTATGTCATGGACGCGGTGCGTACGATTCGTCGTGAGTTACACGGCAAAGTACCGCTAATTGGTTTTTCGGGCAGTCCATGGACACTCGCAACTTATATGGTTGAAGGTGGTAGCACTAAGAACTTTAGTGTAGTGAAGAAGCTGATGTTCGCTGACCCACAAGCCATGCATCTGTTGCTCGATAAACTGGCTGACTCCGTTGCGACCTACCTAAACGCGCAAATCGCAGCGGGTGCGCAAGCGGTGATGATTTTTGATACCTGGGGGGGTGTGTTGAGCCCGCGCGACTATCGCGAGTTCTCGTTAAACTACATGCAGAAAATTGTCTCACGCTTGACGCGGGAAGCTGACGGCCGCCGAGTTCCAGTGACGCTGTTTACCAAGGGCGGTGGTGCATGGTTGGCGGACATGGCGGCGACGGGAGCTGATGCTTTGGGCGTCGATTGGACCACCGACTTGGGCGTTGCACGCCAAACGGTGCAAGATAAAGTCGCCTTGCAAGGCAATATGGACCCGAGCGTGTTGTACGCGCCGCCAGCACGTATTGAAGACGAAGTCGCCACGATTTTGGCTAGCTATGGGCAAGGTCACGGCCATGTATTTAACCTCGGTCACGGTATTCATCCTGAAGTCGATCCAGACCATGCCGGCGCCTTTATTGAGGCTGTACATAAGTTAAGTCCCGCCTACCACCGTTAGTTTTGCGGTAAACCTAAGCGAATCGGCGGTAAGTGGAGCTATCCACTGCCGCTATCGCGTTACAATGAAGCCATTGTCTTTACGTACCTTTTATGACACGTCTAGGAGTTCGCGACGGTGGCTAAACTATTCAATCCAGTTACTTTGTTTGTGGTTGTGCTTGCGCTGGGCGCAGGTTATTTCACTTTTTTACATGAGCCAGTAGTCGAGGAGCAAAAACCTCAACAAGCGGTACCGGTAAAAGCAACCCAAGTCAGTGAACAGCCATTTCGTGACATTATCGAAGCGTTGGGTACTGCTCAAGCAAACGAGTCAGTAGTCATCACCGCACAATCACAAGACCAAGTTATTGCCGTCCATTTTACCGATGGCGAAACGGTTGAAGCTGGACAATTGCTCGTTGAACTGGATTCTCGAGAAGAGTCTGCACGGGTGCAAGAGCTGAAGTTTCGCCTGGCCGAAGCCAACCGCCAATACCAACGTTTACAAGATTTGGTTGCACAAAACGCTGCTTCACAGCAGCAACTTGAAACCCAAGATGTTTTAGTCAAAGAAATTGTCGCGGCGCTCGAAGTAGCAGAAACTCAACTGGCACAAAAGCGCATTGTGGCGCCGTTTGACGGGCGCCTCGGAATTCGCCAAGTAAGTGTGGGTTCACTGGTCTCTCCGGGCGAGCAAATCACCACGCTAGACGATATTACCCCGATCAAACTCGATTTCAGTGTGCCTGAACTCTTTTTTGCCAGTCTCGAAGTGGGCCAAACTATTACTGCACGCAGTGGTGCATATCCTGATGAAGCGTTCACCGGCATCATTCGCAGCATTGACTCACGCGTCGACCCATTAACGCGTTCGATTCTAGTGCGTGCTGAAGTGCCAAATACCGATGCCAAGTTGCGTCCAGGTATGTTGTTACGCGTCGAATTGCTACGGAGCGTCGATGACGTCTTGCTGCTACCAGAGCGTGCGATTGTACCCCTTGATAGCCGCCACTTCGTGTATGTCATCGACGAGGACAATGTAGCGCGCGAGCGACAAGTGGTGATTGGCCGCCGTCAGCCGGGTTTAGTCGAAATTATCGATGGCTTGGAGCTGGGTGAACAAGTCGTCACCGATGGTATTGTAAGGATGCGCGACGGTATTAGCGTAACCGTGCAAGAGGAGGGCTAAGCCATGTTGCTCTCGGATCTATCCGTTAAACGTCCGGTTTTTGCTACGGTCGTCAACCTGCTGCTCATTGTCTTTGGGGTGGTGGCCTTTAGCATGCTGCCGCTGCGCGAGTATCCGGATATCGATCCGCCGGTGGTCTCAATTGATACCAGTTATCCCGGCGCTTCCGCGGAAATCGTAGAGACCCAAATCACGCAGATCATCGAAGACCGCATCAGCGGTATAGAAGGTATTAAAAATATAAGTTCTAGCAGCCGTAATGGCCGCTCGCGTATCACTATCGAATTTACCCTTGCGCGCGATGTGGATGATGCTGCCAATGATGTCCGCGACCGCGTATCGCGAGTCGTTGATAACCTGCCAGAACAGGTTGACCCGCCTGAGGTCTCTAAAGCCAACTCCGACGAGAGTACGGTGGTTTGGTATAACCTGCGTAGCGAGAATTTAAGTACGCTAGAGCTGACTGACTACGCCGACCGTTATATTGTTGACCGACTATCGGTCGTTGACGGTGTTGCACGGATCAATTTGGGCGGCGAGCGACGTTACGCCATGCGTGTTTGGCTTGACCGAGAAGCCATGGCGGCGCGCGGCATCACAGTGACGGACATCGAGAGCCGCTTACGCGCAGAAAACGTGGAGCTGCCAGCCGGTGAAGTCGAGTCAATTGAACGCGAGTTTACCGTGCGTGTAGCGCGCACCTATTTGTCGCCTCAAGACTTCGAATTATTGAGTATCGCTCGCGGTGACACGGGGCAACTCGTCCGTCTCGGTGAAGTGGCCCGTATCGAAATGGGCTCTGAAGACGATAAGAACGAATTCCGCGGTAATGGCGTCAATATGATTGGTATTGGCGTCATCAAACAATCCAAAGCGAATACGCTTGAAGTGGTTGAAAATGTGCGGCGCGAAATCGAATCATTGCAGCGTACGTTGCCGGAATCGATGTTCATTGTACCGAGTTATGATTCATCGATTTTCATCAAAGGCTCGATTGACGAAGTGTACAACACGCTCGGCATCGCCATGGCGCTGGTGGTGGTGGTGATCTACCTGTTCTTGGGCAATGTGCGCGCCACCTTGGTGCCAGCGCTGACGGTTCCGGTCGCTATCATTGCCTCCTACATTGCCCTGTTTGCCATGGGCTTCTCGGTCAACTTGCTGACGCTATTGGCGTTGGTGCTTGCCATCGGTTTGGTGGTCGATGACTCGATTGTGGTACTCGAAAACATTTACCGGCGAGTGGAAGCCGGTGAGCCACCGCTTCTCGCCGCCTATCGGGGAGCGCGTGAAGTCGGCTTTGCCGTCGTTGCGACCACGATGGTGCTGATCGCGGTGTTTGTACCGCTGGCCTTTCTTGAGGGCAATATCGGCCAGCTCTTTACTGAATTCGCGCTAGCGATTGCTGCAGCGGTGCTGTGTTCGAGCATCGCGGCGTTAACCCTGTCGCCGATGCTGAGCTCAAAGATCCTGAAAAAGCGCGAGCGTACCAGTCGCTTTGGTAAAGCTATGGACGCGCTGTTTAACTGGGTAGAAACCGGTTATGGGCGTGTGTTACAGCGTACTTTGGCCTATCCGTGGCTGGCCTTGGTGTTGGTGCTACTTGCCGGAGTGATGTCGTACAACTTATTGAAATTGGTACCGCAAGAGTTTGTGCCGCCAGAAGACCGCGGGACTTTCTTTGTGATGGTGCGTAGTGCTGAAGGTGCGAGCTTCGAGTCGAATGCTGAGCATATGCGTGAGATTGAAGCACTGTTGCTGCCCTACCTAGATGAGGGGAAAATCGATCGCTTATTGATTCGTGCACCGGGTTGGGGTAACTCTGCAGGTGTTGCAATTGTCGGCGCTATTCCGTTCGAAGAACGCGATTGGAGTACCTTTGAACTGATGGACGAAGTCAGTAAAAAGCTCAATCAAGTTGCCGGTGTACGTGGTTTTGCCTTTATGCGCAGTGGTATTTCTGGCGGGAACGGTCGTCCGGTCCAATTTGTGCTACAGGGCAACACTTATGAACAGCTCGCCGCCTATCGCGATGTGGTCATTGAAGAAGCCAGTAAGAATCCAAACTTGCTCGAACTCGATAGCGATTTCAAACAAACCTTACCGCAATTGTTGATTCAAATTGATCAAACGCGAGCGGCAGACATGGGGGTTTCGGTCGGTGATATTGGGCGAACCCTAGAAACCATGCTCGGTGAACGGCGCGTCACGACCTATTTGGATCGCGGCGAAGAGTACGACGTGATTTTGGAGGGTGAGCGCTCGGATTATCAAGACCCGTCATCCATTGACCAAATTTACGTGCGCTCAGACGCGACTGGGCAACTGATACCGTTATCGAATTTGGTGACCGTCGAGGAGCGCGCTACCTCTGGTGAGCTTAATCGCTACAATCGGATGCGTAGCATCACTATTGAAGCGAATTTGGCTGAAGGTTATTCGTTAGGCGATGCGCTGACTTACCTTGAAAATATCGTTCAAGAAAAGCTGCCAGACGATATATCGATTGACTACAAAGGCGAATCGCAATTGTATCAAGAGAGCGGCAGCTCGGTGATTTTTGTCTTTATCTTGGCGTTGGTGATTGCCTACCTGGTGCTGGCAGCTCAGTTTGAGAGCTTTATTCATCCGCTGGTGATCATGCTCATGGTTCCCATCGCCATTTTAGGTGCCGCAGTGGGGCTTTATTTCACCGATTTGACCCTCAATATTTATAGTCAAATTGGCATTGTCATGCTGATTGGTTTGGCGGCGAAGAACGGTATTTTGATTGTTGAATTTGCCAACCAATTGCGCGATGCGGGCACCGCTTTCGACGAAGCTGTCGTGCGCGCCTCACAACAGCGTTTGCGCCCGATTATCATGACCGCTTTCACCACGCTCATGAGTGCGGTACCGCTAATTTTAGGTACTGGGCCGGGAGCTGAAAGTCGGATGGTGATAGGTACAGTTATCTTCTGTGGCGTGGCATTTTCTGCATTTTTGACGATCTTTGTGATTCCCTCGTTGTATTCACTATTGGCAAGGAACACCAGTTCACCCATGGCGCTGTCGCATGAACTCGATGCCTTGGCCGCAAAACATCCGGATAATAAAGGCTCACTTTAATGAGTAGTTGCCGGCACCTCAACCGAAGAGGTGCTGGCGTGCATCTGCTGGACGGTTGGTAAAGATTCCGTCCACGCCCATCATTTTTAGCTCGTCCATATCGCGCGGTTCGTCTACCGTAAAGACAAACACTCGTAAGCCGCGCGCATGTGCGTCGGCGACAAATTCAGGGGTGACAAAATCGACGTCGATATGCACTGACCACGCGTCTAACTCGCTGGCAAAGGCTGCGTAGTTCAGCGGACACGAGGTCGTAAGTGCACCAATGCGATGCTCTGGATGGTCGGTTTTCAGTTGGCGCAGCCAGTGATGGTTAAAGCTTGATACTACTAATTGCTCGGCGGCAAAACCGGCTTGGCGTTGCGCGCGTAACAGTTGCTTGGTAAGGCCACGCTGAATATCTGCACCTTTTAGTTCGATATTGACCCAGCAACGACCCGCGATAAAGTCGAGGGCTTCGCTAAGCGTCGGCACAGCCTGTTGGCCAAACACTTTTAAACGCCGAACTTGGTCCAGTGTGAGATCGCCTAGCCGCCCGGGGTGTGCGGTCAGGCGCTGTAAATAGCGATCGTGAAAGACAATCCATTCATCTTGCAACGGGTAGACATCGAGCTCGATGGCATCTGCTCCGGCATCAAGAGCGCGGCCAAAGGCACGCAGGGTGTTTTCTGGAGCCTCAAAGCTAGCGCCGCGATGCGCAATGATTTGCATACTAGTCGTCACGTTCACCCAGCACGGCGCCCACACGGGTAACACTGCCGGCTTCG
The DNA here is from genome assembly GCF_047323925.1 of Pseudidiomarina salilacus. Classification (GTDB taxonomy): domain Bacteria; phylum Pseudomonadota; class Gammaproteobacteria; order Enterobacterales; family Alteromonadaceae; genus Pseudidiomarina; species Pseudidiomarina salilacus. The sequence goes on along the minus strand of NZ_CP178752.1, from coordinate 32,398 downwards.
AGGTCATCGGCGAAATCAATCACGTCATCAGGGAAGGTTAGGACGACGGTGGAGCCCAGTTTAAAGTGTCCCATTTCTTCGCCTTTTTTCAGGTGCACCGCGCGGTCACCGCTGGCTGGGTAATCCCAGCTATGTACCGAGCTACCAGTTGGTGGTGTAACCGTACCGGCCCATACGGTGCCGATGCTGGCGACAATAGTGGCACCGACCAGAACCATGGCGAATTTACCAAACTCGCTATCGAAAATAGCTACGACGCGCTCGTTGCGAGCAAATAAATTCGGTACGTTCGCGGCGGTTAACGGATTCACCGAGAACAAATCACCGGGCACATAGACCATCTTGCGCAGGACGCCGTCGCACGGCATGTGAATACGATGGTAGTCTTTGGGGGCCAAATAGATGGTCGCGAATTTGCCGTTTTTAAACGCATTGGCGTCGCGTGGGTCGCCGCCGAGTAACTCAGTGAGACTGTAGTCGTGGCCCTTGGCTTGGAAGATGCGCCCGTCTTCGATATCACCTAACTGGCTGATGGCGCCATCTACGGGATGGGCAAATTGCTGTGGCTCACTCGCCAGCAACGGGCGTAATTCTGGCTTGAGGTGACGCGTGAAGAACTCATTAAAGGTCTTATACGCGCTCGGATCTTCATGCACGGCTTCGCTCATATCAATTTTGTACTGCTTGATAAACCAGCGAATAAAAGCTTGCGTGAACCAACCGGCACGGGCCGCTGCGAAGGCGCCGACCAGGCGTGATAGCGCATGCTTTGGGGTTAAATACTGTGCTTTAATTTTGACTGCGTCCCAGTTCACTTCTTAGTACCTCTAGGTTGAGCGCGCGATGGCTTATTGGCGACCATCGACTCAATGATCTTATGGAAATTGTACAAGCGAAGCGGATGTAGGTCACCTGCTTCTACGGCTTCTTGTAAGGCACACCCCGGATCTTCCGGTTGATGTTTGCAGTCACGGAACTTGCAAGTGCCTAAAAACGGACGAAAATCGACGTAACACCAAGCGACGCGTGTCGGGTCGAGGTGCCATAGAGCAAATTCACGGATACCCGGCGAATCAATTAAATAGCCGCCTTGCGGTAATGGGTAGCGGGTTGCCACCGTGGTGGTGTGCTGACCGAGTCCTGAGTTGTCGGACACTTCACGTACTTCAGTGTTGGTCTCTGGCAGCAAGGCATTGACCAGTGATGATTTACCTACGCCTGATTGACCAACGACGATTGAGTTGTGGCCTTTGAGGAGTTCTTGAATCGCATCTAAGCCACCGTTGGCTTTAGCGCTGGCGGTAATCACTTGGTAACCGATGGCGCGATACATTGCCAATGCCGTATCAATTTCTGCGCGCGTGGCCTCATCCAGCTCAGCTAACAAGTCAGCCTTGTTGAGGATGATAACAGGCGTGATATCGATATCTTCGCAAGCCACCAAATAGCGATCGATGATTTGACTCGAGAAGGCCGGTAATACACTTGAAACAATCAGAATCTGGTCAACATTTGCGGCAACGGGCTTTAAACCATCGTAATAATCCGGTCGGCTCAGCAGTGAGCGACGCTCTTGTACGGCCTCAATAATGCCCTGCTCAGCACTTTCGTTGGCGGTGCCCTGTGGCGCAGTAAAGCGACGCCAGACAACCTCATCGCCACTGACTAAACTTTCGATGGCGCGACGAATGTGACAGCGATAGATGTGGTCGTTGGCATCGGCAACAATGGCATGCTGACCGTAGCGACTGACCACGATACCGGTTTCGGAGTTGCCGAGTACGCTATCATCAATTTCCTGGGCCATGTCCACCTGCTGCAACCGTTTTTGTTGATTGGCGCGCACGCGGCGTAATTGCCCTTTGTTTAATTTACGATGTTTTCCCACGTGACTCCTGTTACCACACTAACCATTGCGCTGACGCTGTCGAGTTGTTGGTTATTCTATAATATTCTTGGCAAAAACGCCTGAACTGTTGTGCAAAGACCGCGATCACGCCACAATAGTTGCCGAATTTGCTAAGAATTAGTGATTGAGGGTGTAGCTATGGGCGCGACGGATGACCGTTTGGTGTGGATCGACCTCGAAATGACGGGTTTAGAACCTGATCATGATGTAATTATCGAAATTGCGACTTTGATCACCGATCAGCAGCTCAATGTGCTGGCTGAGGGACCGGTTTTAGCGATTCATCAACCTGACGCGCGGCTGGCGGCGATGGATGAATGGAATACCCGAACGCACACCGCTTCTGGATTGGTTGAACGGGTACAAGCGAGTGACCATGATACCGCCGCAGCAGAACAAGCGACGTTAGATTTTATTAAGCAGTGGTGCACCCCGAAAAGCTCGCCCATTTGTGGCAATAGTATTTGCCAAGACCGTCGTTTTTTGGCGCGCTACATGCCAGAACTCGAGGCTTATTTGCATTATCGGAACCTTGATGTCAGCACGGTCAAACAGCTAGCGAAGTACTGGGCACCAGCGGTTGCTGCCGGCGTGAAAAAGCAGGGCGCACACACGGCGCTGGCTGATATTCGCGAATCTATTGCTGAATTACAGCACTATCGTGAGCACTTTTTCAGCATTCAACCGTAAAACGCGAAAAAGCGGTTGCAAAGCCTGCCGATTTCAGTAAAATTCGCCTCCGTTGTCGAAAACGAAAGCATTACTTGCTTAGCTTTGGCAACTTGAAGTGACGCGGGAATAGCTCAGCTGGTAGAGCACAACCTTGCCAAGGTTGGGGTCGCGAGTTCGAATCTCGTTTCCCGCTCCAAACTTCATCTCAAGCACCTTTCTTGATGCGGGAATAGCTCAGCTGGTAGAGCACAACCTTGCCAAGGTTGGGGTCGCGAGTTCGAATCTCGTTTCCCGCTCCAAATTTCTAAATTTCTTCAAGTTTATCGACCAGTGCGCTGACACCATGACGGATGGGATCCACGCAGGGTAAACCTAATTCTGCTTCGACTTGACGACAATAAGCCAGCGCTTCCGCTTCGCTCACGCTTGAGGTATTGACCGCGATGCCAATGACTTTGGCGTTAGGATTGGTCACTCGCGCCATGTGTTCATTAACGGCGATGGTCTCGGCAAGTGAGGGCAACGGGCGGTTGTCGATGGCGCGCATACTACGGCGTCCGAGTGCGTGACATACCACTAGTGCATCAGGTTGCGCCCCGTGTAACAAACCCAAACTCACACCTGCAAATGCTGGGTGCGCGAGCGAGCCCTGGCCTTCGATAACATCCCAATGATCAGCACTATTGGCGGGCGCCAGCTCTTCAACGGCTCCGGCGATAAAGTCAGCGACCACACAGTCCACTGCAATACCTTCACCCGCCACCAAAATACCGCTTTGCCCGGTGGCGCGAAAGTCAACGTTGAGATCTCGTTGTTGCATTTCACGGGTTAAGCTTAAGCTGGTGTACATTTTCCCTACTGAGCAATCGGTGCCCACGGTGAGTAAGCGCTTGCCTGCACGGCGGTAGCCTTTACCGGTTTTCAAACGCTTAGTTGGGTGGCGAATATCGAGCAGGCGTACACCTTTTGCTTGAGCGGCGCTGACCAGCTCTGGGTAGCTATTGAGGCGGTCATGCAAGCCACTAATGACGTCTAAACCGGCATCGATGGCTTGGTGGATCATCGGTAACCATTGTTCGTCTAGGTGACCGCCACTGTTGGCGAAGCCCAGTACTAAACTGCGAGCGCCTGCGGCGACGCCTTCGCTCAAACCCATGGCAGGTAACCCAGTGGTCACAGTGCAGCCGTCGGAGCGTAATTCGCCGATGCATTTTTCAGGACTCCAATCGGCAGCACTTTTCGCCATTTTGATACTGAGCGGATCGGTGGCATGACCAATAAATAACAAGTACGGGGTTTGCAGTTGCAACATGACGGGCTCCAAAATCATTGAATGCAACCAAGCATAAGGATTTCAGAGTTATTGGCGAATGAAAGCTTAATGCAGGGGTATAACTTTTAGTTATGGGTTGCGTTGATAGTTGCTCTAACTTGTTGCAGAAAAGCTTGGCTGAGTTTGTTCAGAGGTCGGCCCTTCAAGTGCAAAGCGCGGATCGGTACTGTTAATTCTGGCATGAGCTGGGCAACACCCACCGCGTTATCAGGGTTACCGATGGCAGTAAGCTGATCAAGCGGACACACACCAAGTCCTTCGGCTACAAGTCGTGCCGCCACGAAGTAAGTGTCCACTTGCACCGTGCTGCTCGGATGCACGCCAACACCTTGTAACTGTTGCCACAGCAGTTGGCCCATCGGGCCGCTATCACCAATACCAATTAAGGGTAGCTCGGCGAGCTCAGCTAATTCAATGGTTGGTGGGTTATGGGGCAACAATGCTTTGGGATACATCAGCACAATTGTGGTTTCGGCGACCGTTATCGTTTCCACTCCAGGAAAGTTAGGCGAAGCAAACAGCAACGCCAGTTCACACTGGCGCTCGACCAGCGCCTGCATGGCTTCATCGTTATGAATAGTTTGAATGCGAAAGGCGACCTTGGGAAAACGTTTTTGAAACTGTGCAATCGCTCGTGGAATCACGGTAAAGCCAAGTGCTGGGGTGATGGCGATGTCAATCACGCCTTCGTCGTTGCGTTGCAGATTGTCAGCGAGCGTGTTGACGCTATGCAGTTGCCGATAGAGCTGCTCAATTTCTGGAAACAATGCTTGTGCTTCCGGTGTCGGGATGAGTTTGTTTTTATCGCGCTGGAACAGCTCAAAACCGAGTTGTTGTTCGGCATGCGCTAAGGCTTTTGACACCGCCGGTTGGGAAATATGCAAGATATGGGCTGCTTGGGTGACCGAGCCCGTGGTATAAATGGCATGAAAGACTTCAATATGGCGTAAGCGCATGATGTTTATCGCTAGATGCGAGTCGATAGGGCATTTTTACACTTCTAACCGATGGCGACAACTGTAAGCGAGGATTCATTGAAAGCTCAGGTTTATGCTGCGTATAGCTTAGCTGCTACTAGCCAACTCAAGGCCGAGTTTAATCTGGTAACAGAGCAGCAGCAGGTAGAGGGTTTCGCGCCGCAACGGCAACAGCAATTTCTTGCCGGGCGGGCATTGTTACGCTGGTTGTGCTGTCAGCAATTGCAAGTTGCGCCGGAGCAGGTCGAGATAGTGCGTCAAGCTAACGGCGCGCCGCAATTGACTGTCGCCGGTCAGCACTATAGTTGTTCGATTAGCCATAAAGACCAGGCGATTTTGGTTGCTATCGCCGCGGAAGGAGCGCTCGGCCTTGATATTGAAAAGATCCAACTGCGTAAGCGCCAAGGTCAGCTCATAGCGCAATTCGCCGATGGCTTTACGCAAGGAATTCAAGCTGACGATCTCGCTGGCTTCTACCAACGCTGGACCCTCGCTGAAGCGGTCACCAAAGCTGAGCAAGGTAAGTTGCTAGCGACGTTACATCGACAGCATTCAGCTTATGTCGCTAAGAGTCATCACATTGTGGTGGCTGAATGGCTGATGTGCGTCTATCACAGTCTGGGGTGGCCGGTGACGTTTGATGCTTTAGCGAACGAATAGAACGTTTAACTTGGTGCGCACCGGCACAAATTCAGTCTCCTGCGTAACGCAATCAAAGGCACCCACCAAAATCTCGTCGCCATGCTGCAAAATAGATACAGTCATCCACCAGCGCTTGTTGGTGTCGGCATCACAGGCACTTAGTTGCTCCTTGAGTTGACTGACAGTAGGCAGCTGCCAACGGCGCTGAGGGTTCTCCGCAGTGCGATTTAATTCATACAGGTACTGCTTAGCTTGATGTGAGTCGAACGGCTGATCAGCCGAGCAAACCTTAATGTTTGGATGTGGGGCAGCCGCGCAATTCACCACCTCGACAGTAGTCACTGCAAACGCGAAAACGACGCTTACCCACCACATTGCATCAGAACTCCCGCAGCATCGACCAGAAAATCCAGATCCAGCCGATAATAAAACATGCCCCGCCTACCGGCGTGACTGGGCCAAAAAACTTGATCCCCGTCAATGCAAGGGCATACAAACTACCGGAAAATAATACAATTCCGCTAAATAACAGCCAGCCGCCAGGGCGCAAGCCTTTGGCATTCGGGTACACTTTCAGTAGCACCGCAACCATCAGTAAACCTAGGGCATGGTAAAGATGATATTGCACGCCAATTTGATAAACATTGAGACTTTCAGCAGAGAGTTTATGCTGTAAGCCATGTGCCCCAAATGCGCCCAGAATTACCCCAAGTGCCATATTGATAGCACCTAAAATAGCGAATACTTTCATAATGTCATTTTGTTCGGTGATGATGATGCCGAATACTGTAACGCAAAAGGAGCAAAAATGCGTGTATCAACTGCAATCGAAGCTCTCGAAGTGCTTGCCGATAACGACGTGATTTGGTGTCAGTCGATGGCCGCAACCCCGTATAAATTACTGCAGGGTTTGGCTGAGTTGGCATTGCAGCGCCGCCACATGACGTTATTGCAGCTTCATACAGAGCACAGCGAGGTGTTGGCAGACCCTAACCTTAAGGGGCATTTACGGCAACGCGCATTTTTCGTCGGCAAATCGACCCGTAAAGCGGTAAACGATGGTTTAGCCGACTACGTGCCGATGTTTTTGTCGGAAATTCCAAAATTATTCCGCTCCGGTGAGCAACCGTTAGATGCCGTATTGGTGCAAGTGTCACCGCCGGATGCGCATGGCAATTGTAGCTTGGGCATTTCGGTCGAGGCAACGCGAGCGGCGTTGCAAGTAGCGAAAAAAGTCATCGCTTGGGTGAATCCTAAAATGCCGCGCACGCATGGCGATTCCTTTGTGCACATGTCGCAATTTACCCGCTACTTTGAAGCTGAGGCTGAATTACCACTGCACCGTCAGCCGGAGCAAGACGAAGTAACGCAGCGTATTGGCCAGCGCGTGGCCGAACTCATCAACGACGGCGATTGCTTGCAAATGGGCATTGGTGCGATTCCAGATGCCACACTCAAGTGCTTGGGTCACCACAAAGACTTGGGGATTCACACTGAAATGTTCTCTGATGGTGTACTGCCGTTGGTGCAGAGTGGCGTCATCAATAACTCGCGTAAACGCAAACATCGCGGACGTATCGTTACCACCTTCGCTATGGGTACGCAGGCGCTCTATGATTTTGTCGATGATAATCCACAAGTCGCATTTTTAGATGTGGAATACACCAACGACACCTCAGTGATTCGACAAAACAAACAAGTCATGGCTATCAACAGTGCTCTGCAAGTCGATCTCACCGGCCAAGTTTGTGCCGATTCGCTAGGCACTAAGGTCTATTCGGGCGTAGGCGGACAGATGGATTTCGTCCGAGGCGCCAGCCTCTCAGAAGGGGGACGCTCGGTGATTGCGCTACCAGCGACAGCTTGTGGCGGTCAAGTATCGCGCATCAGTTCGTTGCTCAGTCAAGGTGCTGGGGTGGTCACCACGCGGGCGCACGTACATTACGTGGTGACCGAATATGGGGTCGCAAATTTGCGTGCTAAGAGCCTTGCTGAACGAGCTTCAGAACTCATCAATATCGCGGCGCCACAATTTCGCGAAGATCTCGCGCGCGCAGCTTTCGATGATTGGGGGTTAGATGTAAAAAGCTAGTACTCATTCCGGGGTACTCCTGTTGCCTAGCTGGCGTCACCCCATTCATTGATATCGATCAATTGCCTTTCTTGGACTAGCCTTACAATCAACTTCAGTTGCAGAACTAACTGAAGGTCCATCAAGGAGGACACAAGATGACAACTGAATCGATAAAGCATCACCAAGGGCGGTTATCCCCACTAGCTGTATGTTGTGGGCTGACTGCTCTCTTCTTTACTTTTCAACCGCAGACCGTACTTGCCGATGATGGCAAAGACGACTATTCAGCAAATTGCCAGGCCTGTCACCAAGCGACAGGTGCTGGGTTACCGGGAGCCTTTCCTCCGTTAGCAAACAATCCCAATGTTAATGGTAATCCGAACTATGTGATCACCACCATTTTGCAAGGTAAGTCAGGGCCGCTTGAAGTTAATGGTCAGGCCTACAATGCAATGATGCCACCAATGCAACATTTGAGCGATGAAGTGGTTGCTAATATTACCAACTACGTGCTTTCAAGCTGGGGTAACAGCGGTGCTGAAGTTGACGAAGATGATGTTGAGGACGTTCGCGTTGAACTGGGTCTAAAAGACCGTGCCGGAGGTAAACCACACTCAGGTGCGACTGCTTCAGAAATGAAATACAAGGGCGCACCATCGGCCATTGAAAATGCGAAGCAAGTTGTCACGCCCGGTGCTCCGAGCATGACCGAAGATGAATTTGCCCAAGCACAGGAAATTTATTTCCAACGTTGTGCTGGCTGCCACGGTGTTTTACGCAAAGGTGCAACGGGCTTACCGTTAACGCCTGATATTACGCAGAAAAAAGGCACTGACTACTTAAAAGCACTGATTAACTATGGTTCACCAGGTGGTATGCCGAACTGGGGGACTTCAGGTGAGTTGAGTGACGCCGAAGTCGATATGATGGCGCGCTTTATCCAACACGAGCCACCGACACCTCCTGAGTGGGGCATGCCAGAAATGATGGCAAGTTGGGAAGTCCACGTTGCGCCAGAAGATCGTCCAACTGAGCCGCAGCATGATTATGACGTTGATAACATGTTTGCGGTGACGCTGCGTGACGCCGGTCAAGTAGCGATTATTGATGGTGACAGCAAAGAAGTATTGAACTATGTCGAAACTGGCTATGCGGTGCATATTTCGCGTGCTTCGAGCTCAGGTCGCTATTTCACCACCATTGGTCGCGACGGCAAAATTGACCTGATTGACTTGTATATGTTCCCTCCGCAAGTGGTTGCTGAGATCAAAATTGGTCTTGAAGCGCGTTCAGTCGAGAATTCACGTTACAAAGGTTACGAAGATAAAATCGCGATTGCTGGCGCGTATTGGCCACCGCATTACGTATTGATGGACGGACAAACCCTTGAGCCACACAAGATCGTGTCAACACGTGGCATGACTGTGGATACGCAAGAGTATCACCCAGAACCTCGGGTTGCGGCAATTGTGGGTTCCCATAAACATCCCGAGTTTATCGTCAACGTCAAAGAAACCGGCCAAATCAAGTTGGTGAACTACTCTGATATCGACAATCTGCAGGTCACCACTATTGATGCGGCGCCGTTCTTGCATGACGGTGGCTGGGATCGTTCCGGTCGCTATTTCTTTACTGCGGCAAACGAGAACGACACCATCGCTGTAGTCGATGCGTTGGAGCGCGAGCTGGAAGCTTTGATTCCGGTGGAACGTATTCCGCATCCAGGTCGTGGCGCGAACTTCGTTGATCCAGAGCATGGTCCAGTATGGGCAACAAGTGCCTTAGGTAATGCCAATATCACTTTGATTGGTACTGACCCTGAGGGACACCCGGAACAAGCCTTTAAAGTTGCGCGAATACTCGAAGGACAGGGTGGTGGCTCGTTGTTTATCAAAACCCATCCGAAATCTACCAACTTGTGGGTTGATACCCCGTTGCATCCAGAGTCTGACATTGCGCAATCTGTTGCAGTGTTCGACATCAATGACTTGGACGCTGGCTACGAAGTACTACCGATCGCTGAGTGGGCTGACCTGGGTCCAGGTCCAAAACGTATCGTCCAGCCAGAGTACAACATGGCCGGCGATGAAGTTTGGTTCTCCGTTTGGTCGGGAATGGAAGAAGAGTCAGCTATCGTGATTGTTGATGATAAAACGCGCAAGCTGAAGCATGTCATTAAGGGCGAAAAAATCGTCACCCCTACTGGCAAGTTTAACAACTACAACACTCGCAACGAGGTGTATTAATGCAGCGAACTTACGCCAGGCTATGGATGGCCTGCGTTGCAACGCTCGGTGCGACGGCTACATCAGTAGCCGTCGCCCAACAAACCGAGGCAACGCAAGCAACTGTTATTCCAGATGAAGTGATTACTGTCGTCGCCCATCGCCAACCACGAGATATGTCTGAAGTTGCCGGCACCGTGAGCGTTATTAGCGATGACGAATTGAGCAAGAATTTAGTTTTTAATGCGGCGGATTTGGTTCGCTACGAAATGGGAGTCGAACTTGATGATAGCAGTAGTCGTTTTGGCAACAGTGGCTTTCGTATCCGCGGTATTGGTGGTAATCGCACCGCCGTCGTCGTAGACCAAGTTGCGATTGCCGACCGGTTCGCGGTCGGTTCTTTTTCGGATACTGGGCGCGGACTGCTTGACCTTGGTTTGGCCAACCGCGTTGAGATCTTGCGCGGGCCGGCTTCTACTTTATACGGAAGCGATGCTCTTGGTGGTGTCGTTGCGATTCATACCCTCGATGCTGAAGATGTGCTCAGCGATGTCAATACCGGCACACGAGTTCGCCTCGGTGGCGCCTCAGACGCCGAGCGTGCCTACGGTCGCGTGGCAACTGCTTTTAGCGATGGCAACCAGCAACTGGTGCTAGCCGGTGCGGCGCAGTGGCGGGATGAAATCGCGGCAGCAGGTACAACATCACAAACTCGCGATGCGGTTTCGATTCGCCAAACCGGTGCCTTGCTAAAGTGGCAAGCTGATACCCATCATGGCGTTTGGCAAGTGAGCTTTGATGCGCTGCGTGAGACGCGTGACAGTTCGATTCGTCATGGTTTAGGTAGTGGCCGACTCGCGGCAACTACATCGCTTACTGGCGATGATGAGCGTTCTGAGTGGCGTGCAATACTGCGCTTCCAACCAGATCGAACGAGCTATGCTGATCGCGGCGAGTGGCGTTTGTTTTGGCAACATGCGGATACGCGTCAGAATTCCTTTGAAGAGCGCGAGCTATTGCCACAGCCGGTCGACATTTTTCGCGGTTTTCGCTATGACTTTAGCCAATATGGCTTGGCTGCGGATTTAGAAAAAGATGTCCAAGCGTTTGGCTGGCAGCATCGCTTGGGCTACGGCTTTGAAGTCAGTCGTGCCGAAGTCTGGGATGAGCGAGATGCGTGGCAGTTCAATCGGGTAGAGCAATCATTGACCAAAACGTTACTTGGCGAATCTTTCCCATTACGTGATTTTCCGCGCAGTAACGTCGATGAGCTTGGTTTTTATATCCATGACGAACTTGAGTTGTGGGACGATGGGCTACGCATGAGTCCAGGCGTGCGTTATGAGCGTTATGAACTGAGTACCTTAAATGATGCGCTGTTTGTTGAGCGTTACCCCAACACCGAAGTTACTGACTTAACCCATTCTGCGTGGCTACCAAAACTGGGACTCTTGTTGCCGTTAAGTGACAGTGCTGAGTGGTTTGCACAGTATGCTCGTGGTTATCGCGCGCCACCCTTTGCTGATGTCAATGTGGGCTTGTTTTATCCGCAATTTCGAGTGCTAGCCATCGCTAATCCGGATCTCAAGCCAGAGCGCGGTTACACCTTCGAAACTGGGTTGCGTTGGCGTACCGCGCGGCAGCAATGGCAAGTTACCGCATTTCATAACAGTTATAGTGATTTTATCGAAAGTCGTGCGTCACTTGGTTTTGATCCAGTGCGACAACTGCTCATTTTCCAGTCTATCAATCGCGATGAAGTCACCATTGAAGGCTTGGAATTGAGCTGGCAACAGCAATGGCACCGTCAGTGGCAAAGCGATATCTGGCTCGAGTATACCCGTAGCGAGGATAAAACCACAGGCGCAGAACTCGCAACTGTGAGTCCGCCGAAATTGCATGCCGAGCTGATGTACAGTGCTGCAAGTGGAAATTGGGGTTCACGCTTGGTGCTGCAGGCGCAACGAGGCCAACGGCAGTTAATCTCTGCTGACGATGAGGCGCTATTTGCGGCTCCCGGTTATGCCACGCTGGATTGGATTAGCCAATGGTATCCGCTGCCAGAATGGCAGGTAGGCTTTGGGGTTTACAACCTAGCCGATCGCCAATATTGGGTTGCGAGCCAAGTGGGTAACTATCCAGTGGATGATCCGGTTTTACCGATTTTGGCACAAGCCGGTCGCCATGTTCGTGTCGCTCTCAATATACGATTCTAATGTGATTAATTCGCAAAAAAGCGAAAAATTTATTGACAACGGTGCCGTTCGCCTCTATATCGTCAGTGTCGCAAGAGGCGAACGATTTTTCCTTGAGTTGTAGGTCTGGAGGAAGGCACACAATGACTACTATCAACCGTGATCAAATAAGTAAGAAGCCGTTTAACGACTTCAAAAACTATCCGTATGGATTCGCCCGTTCAGGCGACTTTTCTATCCGCGAAAGCGAACTTTTGAGCACTCATGGCAGCTTGGTTGCGGCATTGGTCAACGGCGAGTTAGAGCCGATGTCAGCCGAGGAGCAATCGTTGATAGCTGTTGCGCGTGGCGAAAAAGCTGCTGAAACACAGTTAGAGAAAGCCTGGTCGAAGTACCAAGCGCGTATTAACCGCCCGAAAGTCGGCAGTATGTACGGTCGTAGCCGTTACACCGATGACTCTTTTGAGATTGCCGGTGGTGATGACGACGATTTAGTTGTCGAAGATTAAAGACAAAAACGCCGCATTCAATGCGGCGTTTTTATTTGTGAACTAAGCAGAAGGAGTTTGCGCTTAGCCGCGTTCCCGTTGAATTGCGCGATGCGCGATATCGGTGCGGTAATAAACGTCTTCCCAAGTGATTTTACTCACACCAGCATAAGCTTTTTGCTGCGCTAGACTGACGCTGTCGGCAATCGCTGTTACACAGAGGACGCGTCCTCCAGCGGTAACAATATCACCGTTTTCCAGTCGCTTGGTACCCGCATGAAATACTTTGGTGTCGTTGGTATCAGCCTCACCCAGACCGCTAATCACTTTGCCTTTTGCATAACTATCAGGATAACCTCCGGCAGCCATCACAACGCCTACAGTGGCTCGTGGGTCAAAGTCGATAACATGGTCATCGAGCTTGCCGTTACAGGCTGCTAAACACAATTCAACTAGGTCTGATTGCAGACGCATCATGATCGGTTGTGTTTCTGGGTCGCCAAAGCGGCAATTGAACTCAAGCACTTTGGCGGTGCCATCAGGAGCGATCATTAAACCGGCATAGAGGAAGCCAGTGTAAGGATGCCCCTCCGCCGCCATACCCTTAACTGTAGGGGTGATGACATGATCCATCACCCAGTTGTGCACGTCTGGCGTCACCACTGGCGCAGGTGTGTACGCGCCCATACCGCCGGTGTTAGGACCTTTATCGCCGTTGTCGCGGGCTTTATGGTCTTGGCTGCTGGCAAACGCAAGTGCCGTTTCGCCATCGACCATAACAATAAAGCTGGCTTCTTCGCCCTCTAAGAATTCTTCAATCACCACGCGGCTGCCGGCTTCACCGAAACGGTTACCAGCAAGCATATCGTCGATAGCCGCGAAAGCCTCAGCTTCAGTTTGTGCAATAATAACGCCTTTACCTGCGGCCAAGCCGTCGGCTTTAATGACAATTGGCGTTCCCTGCGCGGCAACATAAGCTTTCGCCTTTGTACTATCGGTGAAGGTACCGTAAGCTGCGGTTGGGATCTGGTGACGTGCTAAGAAGTCCTTGCTAAATGCTTTCGATCCTTCAAGTTGTGCGGCTCCTTGGGTTGGGCCGAAGATTTTGAGACCCGCAGCGCGAAAGCGATCAACCACGCCCGCCACGAGCGGTGCTTCTGGACCCACAATAGTAAGGCCAACGCTGTTCTCTTGGGCGAATTTAAGCAAGCCATCTAAGTCATCCGCAGCAATTGCGATATTCTCGATACTAAGCTCGTTCGCAGTTCCAGCATTACCGGGGGCTACAAAAACAGTTTCAACTAACGGCGACTGTGCCGCTTTCCATGCTAGTGCATGTTCACGGCCGCCGCCGCCAATCACAAGTACATTCATGTCGATTCCGACTCTCTTGTTTATTCGTTGGATGAATTTTCAGGTTTTCTAAACTTCAGTGTGAACCGATCGCTCTCACCAATTTCTTCATACATAGCGCGGTTTTCTTCACCTAAGCCAAGGGTTGGAGGCAAAGTCCATACACCCCGAGGGTGGTCAGCGCTGTCTTCTGAGTTGCTATTGACTTCACTGGCACCAACAAATTCAAAGCCGGCAGCTTCGGCTGCGGCAATAGCGAGGCTTTGCTTCATGTAACCAGAGCTATCCATGTGGGTATCAGGACGCGCTTCTGGTAAGCGGTGATCTACTACGCCTAAAATACCGCCGGGTTTTAAAGCTGTGTAAAATTGGCCAAATGCAGCCTCAATTGCTTCCACTCCACCATTCATGTACCAGTTGTGCAGATTCCGGAAGGTTAGTACGCGATCTGCAGTTCCTGCAGGTGCAATTTCGGTGGCCTCTCCTGGTGCAAATTCAGTTACCACGATAGCGCTAAAGGCTTCATCAGTCGCGACGCGCTCGACAAACTGTTGACGTGAATTAATGTAGTAATCACGCGTTGCTGACTGCGGAAAGTGTGCTGCATACAAGGTACCCTGATCTTTTAAATAGGGCGCCAAGATTTCAGTGTACCAGCCACCGCCTGGCCATATTTCAACGACGGTCATGTCGTTTTCAACTTCAAAAAAGCGCAGTGTTTCGATCGGATTACGAAAAGCATCCCGCGTTAAATTGTTTGCCGAACGGGTTGGGTTGTCATTGACCGCCTGTTCTAGGGTCATGCCACTGGCGGCAGTCTCGGTCGAAGTTGATGTGCTGCTAGGTTCACTACAAGCAACCAGCAGTAAACTACTGGTCGCAACAAGCAAAGAAGTCATTAAGGTTTTCATTGTTTTACTTCTCCTGTCATTAGATTGTGTTTAATCCTAGTCGGAGGAAGCCTTCTCGGCAATATTAATGACGGAAATGACGCATTCCGGTGAAGACCATAGCTATACCATGCTCGTCTGCCGCCGCAATAATTTCGTCGTCACGAATCGAACCGCCCGGTTGAATAATGGCTTTGATACCCGCAGCAGCTGCAGCGTCGATGCCATCGCGGAACGGGAAGAACGCATCTGATGCCATCACACTACCGGCTACTTCAAGTTGCTCGTCAGCGGCTTTGATACCAGCGATTTTCGCACTGTAAACGCGGCTCATTTGGCCTGCGCCGACGCCAATGGTCATGCTGTCTTTGGCGTAAACAATGGCATTTGATTTGACAAATTTCGCAACCTTCCAGCAGAACAACAAGTCGCGTAACTGCTCGGCGCTTGGCTGAGCTTTGCTCACCACCCGCAAATCAGTTTCAGTGATCTGACCCAAATCATTGTCTTGGACCAAGAGGCCACCGTTCACGCGCTTAAAGTCAAAGCTTGGCGTACGTTCAGCTGGCCACTGCCCACAAGCAAGCAAACGCACATTGCCTTTGGTGGCAACCACTTGGTGTGCGGCTTCACTCACGCTGGGCGCGATGATGACTTCGACAAATTGACGGTCAATGATGGCTTTTGCAGTCGCTTCATCAAGTTCGCGGTTGAACGCTATGATGCCGCCAAATGCCGACGTCGGGTCAGTTTTGAAGGCGCGATCATAGGCTTCAAGAATGCTTTCACCGAGTGCCACACCGCATGGATTCGCATGCTTGACGATCACACAGGCAGGTTCAGCAAAAGATTTCACGCACTCAAGTGCAGCATCCGTGTCAGCGATGTTATTGAAGCTGAGCTCTTTACCCTGCAGTTGTTGAGCCGTGGCAACCGATGCTTCGTGCGGTTGCGCTTCGACGTAGAAGGCTGCCTGCTGATGACTGTTTTCGCCATAGCGTAAGTCTTGCTTTTTTTCGAATTGGCTATTGAATGTACGCGGGAATTTGCTCTCTTGCTGGGGTAAGCGTGCACCGAAGTAATTGGCTATCATGCCATCGTACTGTGCGGTATGCTCAAATGCGCGAATCGCCAGATCAAAGCGTGTTTCGAAAGTCACGCTGTTGTGATGCGCATCCATTTCGGCAATCACACGATCATAATCATGGGCGTTAACCACAATGGTCACGTCTTCGTGATTCTTGGCGGCTGCGCGTACCATGGTAGGCCCGCCAATATCAATATTTTCGACCGCATCTTGCTGCGAGCAGTTCGGATCGGCAACCGTTTTCGCAAAAGGATACAGGTTCACCACAACCATATCGATCGGCGCGATATCTTGTGCTTGCATGACTTCATCATCCTGCCCCCGACGGCCCAAAATACCACCGTGAATTTTGGGATGTAGAGTCTTTACGCGACCATCCATGATTTCTGGCTGTCCGGTGTGCTCCGATACGTCGGTCACCGCGATGCTATGTTCGCGTAGCAGTTTGGCGGTGCCGCCGGTGGAGAGGATTTGAACACCACGTTGCACGAGCGCTTGTGCAAATTCGATGATGCCAGTTTTGTCAGAAACACTTAAAAGGGCGCGTTGAATAGGTCGGTTTGCCATAATAATCACCGTTGTCAGCAAGAGTTGTAAAGCAATAAAACAAGTGTTTAAAAACAAAAAAAGAGCACACAAGGTGCTCTTTTTGGGGCAATTAGTTCATGCCGTACTTTTTCAATTTTTTGCGCAGCGTGCCACGGTTGATGCCGAGCATGGTGGCTGCACGGGTTTGATTACCGCGCGTGTAGGTCATGACCTCTTCCAGCAGCGGCGCCTCGACCTCAGCGAGCACCAACTCGTACAATTCTTCTGGATCTTGTCCGTCGAGTTGCTTGAGGAACGAGTTCATAGCTTGCTTAACTGAGTCGCGCAGCGGTTTTGGCTGGGCGTTGTTACCGATCGTGGTGAAAGGTGACACACGGTCACGATTAGCGTTTTGATCAAACATAGGTGCGCTCTATCTCTTCTTAGTTTACTGATTGAAAAACGTCGCCAAGGCTTCGAGTTGCTCATCGGCATTCTCAATAGCCACAAAGTGTCGGCGAAATTCGCTTGCTGGTTGTTGCTCTTGTAAGTACCAACCAACGTGTTTTCGAGCTATCCGCACGCCACTAAATTCGCCGTAATGTTGATGTAGTTTACGAACATGATCGCAAACCACACGGCGCACTTCAGTTGCGTTTGGTTTTGCCAAGTGCTCGCCGGTTGCCAAAAAATGGGCAATTTCGCGAAACAGCCATGGATTTCCCTGTGCACCGCGGCCAATCATGATGGCGTCGGCGCCAGTATAGTCCAATACGGCTTTGGCCTTTTCTGGGTTACGAATATCGCCGTTCGCAATCACAGGAATTGATACCGCCTGTTTGATTGCACGAATCGTGTCGAATTCCGCAGTCCCTTTAAACATACAAGCGCGAGTTCGACCATGCACTGCTAATGCTTGAATGCCAGCTTGCTCCGCAAGCTGCGCAATCTCTACACCATTGCGATGATCGGGATCCCACCCTGTACGAATCTTTAACGTTACCGGCACACTTACTGCATTGACCACCGCGTGTAATATCTCTGACACTAACTCGGGGTATTGTAATAGTGCGGAGCCGGCAAGTTTTTTATTCACCTTCTTCGCTGGGCAGCCCATGTTGATGTCGATAATCTGCGCGCCATTTGCCACATTGTGCTGGGCGGCATGCGCCATCAACTCAGGTTCGCAGCCAGCGATTTGAACAGCCTTAATACCCGGTTCATCGGCGTGTCCCATGCGTGTTTGTGACTTCTTCGTTTGCCACACACGCGGGTTGCTCGACAGCATTTCAGACACTGTTAGCCCTGCACCAAGCTCCATACAAAGCTGGCGAAAGGGTAAGTCGGTCACACCCGCCATGGGTGCAAGAATGACTGGATTATCTAACTGATAGGGTCCGATCCGCATCGGTTAAAAACTGTTCAACTCAAGGGTCGGAAATTTTAGGCAAAATGGCGGCGAAAGAAAAGGCTAATCATTGTACAAAAGCCGCCTTTTTTGTACTTTTTACTCTTGACAATTGTGTGACAATCTACTGTTTACGCTTGGCGTGCAGCATTACCCATTCGGCCTGCACTTGCGCAGGGCTAAAATCGAAGTTTGCACTGTAAGTAGCCTGTACGGCATCGATTTGGCGTTCAAGGATGCCTGACATCACCAACTGGCCTTGCGGTCCTACAAAAGCTTGGATGACCTCGGCAAGGTCTTGTAACGGTCCGGCGAGAACATTTGCCAGCACCACATCTGCTTGCAAGCTCGGTTGCTGGCTTGGTAAATAGACTTCAAGTCGCTCCGCGACCCCGTTACGCTCAGCGTTATCGCGACTAGCAATCAGTGCTTGTTGGTCGATATCAATGCCAATGGCTCGTTCGGCACCCAGTAAAAGTGCGGCAATGGCTAAAATGCCTGAGCCACAACCAAAATCCACCACGGTTTTACCGCGCAGGTCTTGACCATCGAGCCAACGCAAACACAGGGCTGTTGTTGGATGCGTGCCGGTGCCAAAGGCCATGCCCGGGTCGAGCATTAAATTGACAGCGTCAGGTTCAGGGATTTCGCGCCAACTAGGACAAACCCACAAGCGTTCACCAAATTGAATGGGATGGAAGTTATCCATCCATTCGCGTTCCCAGTCTTTGTCTTCGAGTTGGTCAGTTTTGTAGTTAAAACCTTCGTCAAAGAAGCGTGATTTCTGCAGGTTCTCAAGTACTGGTTTGAGATCGGTCTCGGCTGGAAACAAGCCGGTCACCAAGGTTTCTTGCCAGTAGAGCACTTCGCCCAAAGGCGGCTCAAAAATAGGGTTATCTTGCGCGTCACGATAGGTTACTGCGAGTGCACCATTACCTTGTAGCATGTCGCCCACAAGGGGCGCATGCTTTTCAGGTGCTGCAACGGTAAGTTGAATCCAAGCCATTGAGTTTAATGACCACCCATACCAAGTTTCTTCTCCAAGTAGTGGATATTGGTACCACCATGCTGGAAGTTTTCGTCGGCCATGATGTCTTTTTGCAATGGCACGTTGGTTTTGATGCCTTCAATAATCAATTCGCCGAGGGCATTTTTCATACGGGCAATTGCGACATCTCGGTTTTCGCCATAGGTGATGAGCTTACCGATCATAGAGTCGTAGTTCGGTGGTACCGCATAGTCTGCATAGACATGTGATTCCCAACGTACACCAAAGCCACCCGGCGGATGAAAACGCGTGATCAAACCAGGCGATGGCATAAAGGTGTTCGGATCTTCGGCATTGATACGACATTCGATCGCATGGCCACGAATGACCACATCTTCTTGTGAAAACGACAACTGACGACCCGCAGCAATACGCAGCTGCTCTTTGATCAGGTCGATACCGGTGATCATTTCAGTGACCGGGTGCTCAACCTGAATCCGCGTATTCATTTCGATGAAGTAGAATTCACCGTTCTCATATAAGAATTCGAAGGTACCCGCACCGCGGTAATTGATCTCCAAACAGGCTTTCACACAGCGCTCGCCAATGTACTTACGCATTTCTGCGGTAATACCCGGCGCTGGAGCCTCTTCCACTACTTTTTGGTGGCGGCGCTGCATTGAACAGTCGCGCTCACCCAAATAGACGGCGTTACCCTGGCCGTCAGCCAACACCTGAATCTCAACGTGACGTGGATTTTCTAAGAATTTCTCCATGTACACCGTCGAGTTGTTAAAAGCCGCACCTGCTTCTGCTTTGGTGGTACTGATGGCACGCAACAATTCTTCTTCTTTGCGCACCACGCGCATGCCGCGGCCACCGCCGCCACCAGCGGCTTTCACGATAATCGGATAGCCAATACGCTTGGCAATCTTTAGGTTCTTCTCATCATCGTCATCAAGTGGACCACCTGAACCTGGAACACATGGAACGCCAGCTTTCTTCATCGCTTCGATGGCGGAAACTTTGTCGCCCATGAGTCGAATGACATCAGCTGTCGGACCAACGAAGATAAAGCCAGAGTTTTCTACTTGCTCAGCGAAATCAGCGTTTTCTGACAAAAAGCCATAGCCTGGGTGAATAGCGGCGGCGTCGGTGATTTCTGCAGCACTAATGATGCGCGGAATATTCAAATAGCTTTCACCAGCCGGCGCGTTACCGATACAAATCGATTCATCGGCAAGCAACACATGCTTGAGATTGCGATCCACAGTTGAGTGCACCGCAACAGTTTTAATACCGAGCTCTTTGCATGCACGTAAGACGCGCAACGCAATTTCGCCGCGGTTTGCAATGACAACCTTATCTAACATGATAATGTCCTGTTTCGATGCATTTATTCGATGATGAAGAGTGGCTGATCGAACTCAACAGGTTCGCCGTTTTCAACCAAGATTTGCTTCACTACACCGCCTTTATCGGCTTCGATTTGGTTCATCATTTTCATTGCTTCAACGATGCAAAGGGTGTCGCCGGCTTTCACTTGTTGACCAACTGACACGAAATCGCTAGCGCCAGGCGCAGGGGCTGCGTAGAAAGTACCAACCATTGGTGAACGAACGATGTGACCAGAGAGCTCAGGTTCAGCTGCTGGTTCTGCCGCTGCTGGCGCAGGGGCTGGAGCAGCTGGAGCTGGCGCTTGAGCCATTTGCATTGGTGCAGCTTGATAATGCATTGGTGCTGCATGCGCGCCACCACGATGAATGCGTACTGATTCTTCGCCTTCAGTAATTTCTAGTTCAGCGATGCCTGACTCTTCGACCAGTTCGATCAGCTTTTTAATTTTACGAATATCCATGATCTAGTTTGACCCCATGCTCTATGCGTTAGTTATTGTGGCGTTGTCGTAATTGTGAGACTGCGGCTTGCAAGGCTAGTTCATAGCCGTGTGCACCTAATCCGCAGATGACGCCGACGGCAAGGTCGGCTAAATAGGAATGCCGGCGAAAGCTTTCACGGGCATGAATATTGGACAAATGAACTTCGATAAAGGGCACACCGACACCGGCCAGTGCATCGCGCAGAGCAACACTGGTATGGGTATAGGCGGCCGGATTGATAATGACATAATCGACTTTGCTGGTTGCGGCTTCTTGCACCCAGTCAATAAGTTCGTACTCGGCATTTGACTGCCGGCAGTCGAGGGTGACACCCAAAGCTTCAGCCTTGCGGCGCAGTTCGCTTTCAATATGCGCGAGTGTTTGCGAGCCATAGATTTCCGGCTCACGCTGCCCCAATAAATTGAGGTTAGGCCCGTTTAAAAGCAAGATTCTGAATTTTTTCTGCGTATTTTCGGTCATTATGCTGCGAACTGTAGCGAAGTTATCTGTTTGTTGCATTGTTTGACGAAAAGTTCAATTATTCGCCAAGCAACCGGCTTATTTTTGATAGTCGTTAGCCATTATAGATAAAAAAGCTCAAAACGCAGCAAAATACTGGTCTTATCACCGAAGATCACGGCAGACTTTGCGTTACCTCAAGTTGCTCTAGGTGCTCCACAAAGTCGTCAGCTGCTAAGAAGCCAGCGATGCGAGCTTGTGCTAGCAGCTCGCCATCTTGAAAAAACAAAATCGTTGGCAAGCCAAGCACTTGGTATTCCTCTAGCAGCGCACGATTGGTCGCATTATTGGCGGTGACGTCGGCCTGCAACACCAAGGCATCACTGAGCGCTTGCTGTACCGCAGGATCGCTAAAAGTGTAGCGTTCGAATTCTTTGCAGGCGACACACCAATCGGCATAAAGATCGAGCATCACTAATTGTTGTGGCTCAGCTGCTGCGAGCTGTTGTTCGATTTCGGCGACGCTGGTGACTTGTGAAAAGGGCAGTTTTTCATGCGCGCCCTGTGGCCACCACAGCACCAGTAACCATGCGGCTAACGCCAACCAAACGCCACTGAGTAAAACTGCAGCCCCGCCTTCAATATCACGCAAGGTCGAGCTAATTAAATACAGCCCGCTGAGCGATAAGAACACGACCCATAACCAATCGGCCACGGCCAGCGGTAATAAGCGTTCGATAAACAAGACTGCGACAGCAAGCAGTACCACGCCAAAAACGCGTTTCACCACGTTCATCCAGGCCCCAGCTTTAGGTAGCAGTTTGCCCCCAGTGACGCCGAATAGAATTAGTGGAATGCCCATGCCCAAACTAAGCGCATACAGCACACTTGCGCCCACCGCGATATCGCCGGTTTGGGCAATAAACAACAATGCACCGGATAAAGGTGCGGTGGTACAGGGCGATGCAATTAAGCCCGACAAGGCGCCCATTGCAAAGACGCTGCGGTGTGCACCGCCGCGCTGTTGCTGCTGAATGTCATTGAGATAATTTTGCCATTTGCTCGGTAGTTGCAGGGTGTAGAGGCCGAGCATACTTAATGCCAGCAACACAAATAACACGGCAAGTACGATCAAAATAATGGGATGTTGCAGCATGGCTTGAAAACGTAGTCCCGCAAGCGCGACCACAATACCGAGAGCCGAGTAGGTCAGCGCCATGCCCTGGACATAGACAAACGAGAGCGAAAATGCCCGCCTGGTCGGCATTTGTTCGCCGTTTGAACCCATAATAATGGCCGACAAAATCGGGTACATGGGCAGTACGCAAGGGGTAAATGCCAAGCCAATACCGGCGACCAGAAAAATTCCCAAAACCCACACCAGTGGTTGTTCGTTTAGTTGCGCAAACAATCCTGAAGTGGTTTGTTGGCTATTTTGCGTGACTTGTTCAAAATCGATTGCAACTTGTGGTGCGCTGCTCGCAACAGCTGCACCACTGGCACTCGTCACCGCATTAATCGGGATGGATACGCTGGTCGGTGGGTAGCACAAACCCGCATCAGCGCATCCTTGATAACTCAGGGTCAGTTCCTGCGCAGCGCTGTTGGCAAGCTGCAAGGTGATACTGACACTATCGCGATAAATAATGGACTCGCCGAAAAACTCATCATAGTGTGATTCGCCAGCAGGCAAGGTGACCTGTTCGGTGAGCGCTACATTATCGGAAAAGCCAAAACGGTGTTGATACAGGTAATAACCATCGGCAATGTCGAATTGAATAGTGAGTTGCTGTTCTTGTTGGCGAAAATCAAGTTGAAAGGCTTGGTCGACGGGCAAGAACTGGTCCTGCGCAAACGGGTCAGCACTGCCACTCGCAAAATCTTGCGCGACACTTGTAGGGGCTACGCTGCCGGCTAGCAAACCAAAAGATAGCACTAAGCAGGACAACAAACCTGCGAAACGACGTGACATTAACCGGTTACCTCTCGAATCCAGTTTAAATAGGCTTCACTACCCGCTTGAATTGGTAGTGCGATAAGCTCTGCAACTTCATAAGGATGCGCTTCTTGCACCATGGCAAACAACGTTTCAAGCTGGTTTGTGGTGGTTTTAATTGCGAGCATCACTTCTTCGTCACTATGAATGTGATCATCCCACCAGTACATCGACGTAGTAGGGCTGCTAATGTTAACACAAGCAGCGAGGCGAGCGCGCAAGAGCTTTTCAGCAATCGCTTTGGCGGTGCCTTTATCTGGACAGCTACACAAAACCATTTGAAAGTCAGTGCTCATTTGCCGACATCCTTAAAAAAATTTTTGCGAAAAGCCTTGAGTTCGGAAATTTGCCCCCCATAACTGTGGCACAACTTTTTTAACAGCCCTTGTGCTTAAGTACAAGGGTAAGTTATCAACCCACAATAGGTGTAGGAGTTATCAAAGATGAAACTTCGTCCTTTACATGATCGCGTGATCATTAAACGTTCGGAAGCAGAAACTAAATCAGCCGGAGGTATCGTGTTGACCGGTTCTGCTGCAGAGAAGTCAACTCGCGGTGAAATCGTTGCTGTCGGTAACGGCCGCATCTTGGACAATGGTGATGTGAAGCCTTTAGACGTAAAAGTCGGCGACACAGTGTTGTTCAACGATGGTTACGGTGTGAAAACCCAAAAAATCGACGGTGAGGAATACTTAATCATGAGCGAGTCAGACATTCTGGCAGTCGTTGAAGGTTAAGCGGACTTAAACAGTTTCAAAAGAGGATAACGAACATGGCAGCTAAAGAAGTAAAATTTGGCAATACTGCACGCCAGCGCATGCTCAAGGGCGTTAACGTTCTTGCTGACGCAGTCAAAGTAACGCTTGGCCCGAAAGGCCGTAACGTAGTGTTAGAAAAGTCATTTGGCGCACCTGTGATCACCAAAGACGGTGTCTCGGTAGCGAAAGAAATCGAACTTGAAGACAAGTTCGAGAACATGGGCGCACAAATGGTGAAAGAAGTTGCGTCAAAAGCAAACGACGAAGCGGGTGACGGAACCACTACCGCTACCGTATTGGCGCAGTCGATTGTCAACGAAGGTTTGAAAGCAGTTGCCGCGGGCATGAACCCGATGGACCTGAAACGCGGTATCGACAAAGCAGTTATTGCCGCAGTTGAAGAACTGAAAAAGTTATCGCAACCATGCGACAACAACAAAGCAATTGCCCAAGTAGGTACCATTTCAGCCAACTCTGACAGCACTATTGGCGAAATCATTGCTAAAGCGATGGAAAAAGTGGGTAACGAAGGTGTTATTACCGTCGAAGAAGGCCAAGCACTTCATGACGAGCTTGACGTTGTTGAAGGTATGCAGTTTGACCGTGGCTACTTGTCACCTTACTTCATCAACAACCAAGAAAACGGCACCGTCGAACTCGACAGCCCTTACATCTTGTTGGTTGATAAAAAAATCTCAAACATCCGTGAATTGCTGCCAGCGCTTGAAGGCGTTGCCAAATCCGGCAAGCCTTTGTTGATTATTGCTGAAGACGTTGAAGGTGAAGCCCTTGCGACCTTGGTTGTCAACAACATGCGTGGCATCGTGAAAGTGGCTGCAGTGAAAGCGCCAGGCTTTGGCGACCGCCGCAAAGCAATGCTGCAAGACATCGCAGTGTTGACCGGTGGTACCGTGATTTCTGAAGAAATCGGTATGGAACTAGAGAAAGCACAGCTAGAAGACCTCGGTACTGCGAAGCGTGTCGTTATCAACAAAGATAACACTACCGTCGTAGATGGTAGCGGCGACCAAGCAGCGATCGAAGGCCGTGTAGCGCAGATTCGTCAGCAAATCGAAGACACTTCATCTGACTACGACAAAGAGAAGCTCCAAGAGCGCTTAGCGAAACTTGCTGGCGGTGTTGCAGTTATCAAAGTCGGTGCTGCTACCGAAATGGAAATGAAAGAGAAGAAAGCGCGCGTTGAAGACGCGTTGCATGCAACTCGTGCTGCAGTCGAAGAAGGTGTTGTCCCTGGTGGTGGTGTGGCTCTAGTGCGCGCTGCAAGCAAACTAGGCGACCTGCGTGGTGACAACGAAGAGCAAAACGTTGGTATCAAATTGGCACTGCGCGCCATGGAAGCTCCACTGCGTCAAATCGCCACTAACGCTGGTGCTGAAGGCTCAGTTGTCGCTAACAACGTGAAGAATGGTGAAGGTAACTACGGTTACAACGCTGGTAACGACACTTACGGCGACATGCTTGAAATGGGTATCTTGGATCCAACCAAAGTGACCCGCTCAGCACTCCAGTTCGCAGCATCTGTTGCCGCTCTGATGATTACGACCGAAGCAATGGTCGCAGAGTTACCAAAAGATGAACCAGCTGCTCCAGACATGGGCGGTATGGGTGGCATGGGCGGCATGATGTAAGCCAGCCTTGCTAAAGTAAGCGAAAAAGCGGTTCTCCTCGGAAAGCCGCTTTTTTTTATGTCACATTTAAGCAGTTTGCGGCATCTTATAAGTACATGACTGAACAGGAGGTGTTCGATGAAAAAGCTACATAAATTAGGTTTAGCTGTCGCTGCGGCGTTAATGACTCAAGCTGCGGTAGCAGCTGAAGTAAAAGTCGAGTGGAAAAATGTTGATGATTACCGCGATATTGAGGCGGTAAGCGACATTCAAGAGCGCTTCCAAAATCGTATTATGGAAAATCTCACCAAACACTGGCAAGAGCTCGGAGAGAAGTTGCCAAGCGACCATAAACTAGCGATTACCATGACCGATCTCGATTTGTCGGGTCGCGTTGAACCGACCTATGGCGTGGGGGGGAGTGGCTATATCCGTGTGTTAGATAGCTTGTCTTATCCGACCATGACCTTTGCCTACACCTATACCGACGGTGCTGGTAAAGTGCTTGCCGAAAGTGAAGAGGTGAAGTTGAAAGACTTGGCCGACGGCACCTCTACGTTACGCAATATCCACGGCACAAGCGGTGATAATTTGTACCGTGAAAAACGCTTGATGAGCGAGTGGGTTCGCGAGCAATTTAACACCGACTGAGTTCGAGAGGGGTTTTGCTGGGCTCGCCGGCTATCTCGCGAACGAGTCGCGGAACCAAAAAACCCGGTAACGCAGCACGCAGCCCTTCGGCAATAGCGAGTGCATCGGCGTCAGTCACTGCAAAGTGGCTGGCGCCTTTCACTGCATCGAGTTGATGTAAGTAGTAAGGCAAGACTTGCGCAGCGAACAGCTTTTCACTGAGGTCACTTAGCACCTCGACTTCGTCATTCACACCCCGCAACAACACGCTTTGGTTCAACAAGGTGATGCCATGTCGCGCCCATAACTCGAGTCCCTGCGCGAGTTCAGTCGCAATTTCATTTGGGTGATTGGCGTGTAATACCAAAATGCTTTGTAAACGACTTTGCTCGAGGCGTTTGGCGAGCTGCTGGGTTAATCGACTCGGTAGTACCACGGGTAAACGTGAATGGATACGGATTCTGCGCAGTTGCGGTAAGCTTTCCAGCTCAGTCAACAGGCGATCAAGCTGTGCGTCGGTAGCGAGCAGCGGATCACCACCACTCAAAATCACTTCATTGATAGCTGCGTCTTGGCGAATAAGATCAAGTAGTTGGTGCCGTTGCTCGCTACCGAAATGATGGTCGGCATAGGGAAAATGCCGGCGAAAACAGTAGCGACAATTAATCGCACAACCACCGCGCAAGATCACCAATACCCGTGATTTATACTTGTGCAGAATACCGGGATGCTCGTTATTTTGTTCTTGCAAAGGGTCGACGACGAAGCCATCCCGTTCGAGATACTCGTCCGCACTCGGCATGACTTGTTTAAGCAAGGGGTCGTTACAATCGCCGTGCGTCATCAGCTTGACAAAATGACGGGTGACCATCATCGGAAACAGCTCCCGTGCACCTGCATGCTGTTGGACCCAGCTCTGAGGGAGGTCGAGCAACTGGCCAAGTTGCAACGGATCGCGAATCGCCTGTGCAAGTTCTTGTTGCCATGCGGCACGCACTGAAAAAGCTACTGCATCTGGCACGAATAACCCTTAAAATATGATCCAATGTGTAATTATTTTACCTGAAAACTTCCACGTTATGGTTTATTATTGCGCGCGAAATCGCTAACCCTGTGGATGATGAGGAACTTATGGCGAACTACAGTACCAATGAATTTAAAGCTGGTTTGAAAATCATGCAAGATGGCGAGCCTTGCGCCATTGTTGAAAACGAAATGGTTAAACCAGGCAAAGGCCAAGCTTTTAACCGTGTCAAAATCCGTAAATTGATCAGCGGTAAAGTGGTTGAGAAAACCTTCAAGTCAGGCGATAGCGTTGAAGGTGCAGATGTTATCGACATCGATATGGCGTATCTCTATAACGATGGCGAATTCTGGCACTTCATGAATAATGATAGTTTCGAGCAGCTGGCAGCAGACGCCAAAGCGGTTGGTGAAACGACCAAATGGTTGGTCGAGCAAGACGTATGCACTTTGACATTGTGGAATGGTAATCCGATCGCAGTGACACCACCTAATTTTGTCGAGCTAGAGATCACGGAAACCGACCCTGGTTTGAAAGGTGATACTGCCGGAACTGGCGGTAAGCCAGCGACTTTGAGCACGGGTGCCGTTGTCCGTGTACCATTGTTCGTACAAATCGGTGAAGTCATTAAAGTCGACACGCGTAGCGGTGAATACGTTTCGCGCGTGCAAAAATAATCGCTTTCAAACAAGCGATTTGACCCCTAATGCAGCGTGATTCTACTTGGCAACCCTCAGCCACCATCGAGGTCTTGCGAGAGCGCGCTGCATTATTTGCGAAACTTCGGAGTTTTTTTGCTGAACGCGGAGTAATGGAGGTTGATACTCCCGTCCTCGCACATTTTGGTGTCACTGACCCACACCTCAGCAATCTCACTTCAAGCCTGCGACATGATGTCGTCCCGCTGCACTTACAAACCTCCCCAGAATATGCCATGAAGCGGTTATTGGCGGCAGGATCAGGCTGTATTTATCAGTTGGGAAAAGTGTTCCGAGACGATGAACAGGGTCCACGCCACAATCCTGAATTTACGATGCTGGAATGGTATCGAGTGGGCTTTACCATGCAGCAGTTGATCGATGAAGTAGTGGAATTGCTTCGTGTTGGTGTTGCTGCTCCGCTGCCACGACAAATCACTTATCAGCAACTGTTGCGTGAAACATTAACGGTTGATCCCCTTGCTGATGATGCGGTGGAGTGTCTGCAGCAAAGTTTGTCAGCGTATCCCAGTATTCGTGAGTTAGCGCTGCAGGAAACGGACCGCGATATCTTACTTGATTTGGCGATGGCATGTATCGTCGAGCCGGCAATGGATCCGCAACAGCCGTTGATTGTCACCCATTATCCAGCCTCGCAGGCTGCTCTAGCCCAGCTTGATCCGAGTGATGACCGCGTAGCTTTGCGATTCGAGGTGTTTTACGGTGGATACGAATTAGCGAACGGTTATCAGGAACTTACCGATGCTGCCCAGCAAGCGCAACGCTTTACGCAGGATCAACAACGACGCTTGCAACTCGGAAAACCAGTGGCGCATGCGGACCCACGGTTAATAGCTGCGTTAACCCATGGTCTCCCTCAATGTTCCGGGGTTGCGCTAGGCTTTGATCGCTTATTAATGGCCAAGTTGGGTGCGTCCTCGATCGAACAAGTGCTGCCTTTTGCGATTGATCGAGCTTAAGGCTTTACTAAAATAAATTTTATTCGGACTTGTCGAGCGCTACGTGATGTTATAATATAACAGTCAATGACACGCGTAGTTAGGAGTTTTAGCAATGACGCAGAAATCACTCGATAGGACAGGTATGTGGGTCACCACCTTGTGTGCGCTGCACTGCTTGTTGCTGCCCGTGATTTTACCGATGCTGTCGTTGATCGGACTGTCGTTCATTGGCGAGGAGTTGCTCGAACGCGTTATCTTATCTACCAGTTTAGTGGTGGGGCTGATTGCTCTGGTCATGGGCATGCGCCAACATTTCCGTTTCTACCCGCTACTGATGCTGTTTGCGGGCGGCTTTATTTACTGGCACAAAGATAGTTTAGGAGAAGTGGGCGAACCCTTCGTTATTCTGCTCGGTGCCAGCCTTATTGTCGCAGCGCATTGGGTCAACTTAAAGCTGACCCGTCAAGTCACTGCCTTACCTACTGCGAACGCTTTTCAATAATTACACCAGCTTCCATGTGATGGGTGTAAGGAAATTGGTCGAACAGCGCGCAACGCGTGACCTTATGCGTTGTGGCTAACTTCTTTAGGTTTTCTGCCAAGGTTTCTGGATTACACGAAATGTAAATGATACGCGAGTAGTTGCGCACCAGCTCAACGGTCGCGTCATCAAGACCTGCTCGCGGTGGATCAACCAACACTGTTTGGCAATCGAAGCTCGCGATGTCTGCCTCTGCTGCGCGACGCGACTGCTTCTCACCTTCCATCACCGCACTAAAGTCTTCGGCTGACATCCTCACCACAGTGACGTTGTTAATCCCGTTTAGTTCACAATTGTAGCGAGCTGAAGCAACTGAGACTTTACTGATTTCAGTGGCGAGCACACGGCGAAAATTTCGCGCTAAAGGCAAGCTGAAGTTGCCATTACCGCAATAGAGTTCAAGTAAGTCGTGATCCGTAGCCTCAGTTGCTGCTAGTGCCCATTCAACCATATGAATGTTTACCGCTGCATTTGGCTGGGTGAAGCTATTCTCGATTTGCTGAAATTGATAGCGAGTTCCAGCAATCTCAAGTTGCTCTATAACCCAGTCTTGCTCGAGACACAGTTTTTGTTTTTTCGCACGGCCAATCAAATGTACTTCAGCAAATGTTTGTAAATGCATTTTTAGCTGCTGTGCAGCAGCCTGCCAATCGTCGTCGAGTTGGCGATGGTAGATGAGCGATACCAGTGCTTGCCCAGATGTCGTTGTTAAAAACTCTACCTGAAATAGCTTCCGGCGTAGCACATCGCGCTCACGTACATAATCTATGATTGCAGGCATCAGTTTATTCATCAGTGCGCTGCCGGCAGGAAACTCATCGATGCGGAGTCTTTCGCGAGTCTCTGGATCGAACATGATGTAGTACAAGTCGTCACCTTGGTGCCAGACACGAAACTCGGCACGCATGCGATAGTGCTTAACAGGCGAACGAAAAACCTCCAGCTCAGCGCTGGTGAACGGACTTAGCAACTGAGCAAGTTGCTGTTGTTTCGCGGCTAACTGTTGTTCATAGAGTTCCGGTGTGACTGCTAAATGGGTCATATCAATCCTGCATAATTCGGCGCATCGAAAGTGACCGCGAATTGTACTGGCTAACCAGTAAAAGTCTAGTTCAGTCTCTTATCAGTATCTTTACAAAATCCTTGCATTTGTACATTGATTAATCTTATTAGATGTTTCAATATGTTTCATTCGGCACGATGAAAAACATAATAATCAGGTCGAACAACAAGTTAATTTAACAACAATAATAAGGTGAACAACATGTCTAAGCACTTCGCAAAACGATCAAGTTTTGCTGTAGCGGCTTTAGCACTCGCGGTAAGCAGTGCTGTCGCACAGGCGGGAAACGAGAAAGAACGCGTCATCATTCAATTTAAACCTGGTAGCCAAGCGCAAGTGGAAAAAGTCGTGCAACGTGCTGGCGGTAACAAACACCTGGAGCTACGCAACTTGGATGCCATGGCGGTATCGGTTCCTGCTGCAGCGTTGAATGGTCTTCGCAATAACCCCAACATTGTATTAGTAGAAGAAGACTCACCACGTTACTTATTAAGTTCACAATATGAGCCAGGTACGCCGTACGGTATTACACAAGTGCAAGCGGATCTTGTCAGCGATGCTGGCGCAGGTGCCGTCAAGGTTTGTATTATCGACTCGGGTTATGACCTTGGTCACCCAGATTTGCCGACCAATGGTGTGACGGGACGCTTCAACAGTGGCTCTGGTAATTGGTATACCGATGAGAATGGTCACGGTACCCACGTTGCTGGCACCATTGCTGCACTTGCCAATGGCGATGGTGTGGTAGGTGTGCTACCCAACGGCAATGTTGACCTCCATATCGTAAAAGTATTCGGCGCTAGTGGTTGGGCCTATTCCTCTTCGCTCATCGCTGCTGCTGATGAGTGTGCCAGTGAAGGCGCCAAGGTCATCAATATGAGTTTGGGTGGCAGTCGCGCCAACAAGACTGAGGAACGCGGTTTTGCACAGCTCAATAGTGCTGGTGTTTTAAGTGTGGCTGCGGCGGGTAATGACGGCAACACACGTGACTCGTATCCAGCTTCTTACGATTCGGTAGTTTCGGTTGCGGCAGTTGATAGCACCGAAACCATTGCATCATTCTCGCAGCAAACATCGCAAGTTGAGTTGGCCGGACCTGGTGTAGCGGTATTATCATCCGTGCCGCGCGGCATGGGTGAAAAAGTATCGGTGACGGTTGGTAGTGCTGGTTACGATGCTAATGGTATGGATGGCTCGGCCCGAACTGAGGCCACGGGCAGTCTTGTTGATTGTGGTATCGGTGATCAAGCATGTGCTGGTGCGAGTGGCGCGGTTTGTTTGATTGAGCGTGGTGTCATTTCATTTACTGAAAAAGTACAAGCCTGTGAAGCAGGTGGCGGTGCCGCTGCTATTGTTTATAACAATGAAGCAGGTGCTTTACTGGGTACTTTGGGTGACTACAGTGCATCTATTCCTGCAGTGGGCATTTCAGATACGGATGGTGCGGCATTATTAGCGCAACTCGGTAGCGCTGCAACGGTAAGTGTTATTGATAGTGACTGGGCATTCTTTGATGGCACGTCGATGGCGACTCCTCACATAGTTGGTGTTGCAGCTCTCGTTTGGTCGCAACACACCAGTTGTACTAATGATGAGATTCGTGCTGCTTTGCATGCTTCGGCAAAAGATTTGGGTGCAACCGGACGTGACAATGCTTATGGTCATGGTTTGGTGCAAGCAAAAGCGGCAGTTGATTATCTAACAGCTAACGGCTGTGGTGGCTCAACAGATGATGGCGGTGATACCGGTGGTGATGATGGCGGTGACACTGGTGGCGGTAAGGGTAATGGTAAAGGCGGCCCGAAGAAGTAGTCGCGATTTCCATACATCTGAACAAAAAGCTCGCAGCTCGCGAGCTTTTTTTATGCGTGTTGCACAACAAAGCAGCAGTCAGTAAAAAAACAGCTAAAAATGACAAAAAGGTGCTTGACGCGGCCAGTTAAATCTCTAAAATGCGCCCCACGCTTGAGGCAGGCAACGAAGCCGCCAA